>CAZFCI010000165.1:0-4340 GCA_964517525.1 uncultured Clostridia bacterium
CTCTTAAATCTATGAAGATGTTACATCCTCTTGCGCATAAAGGGCATATTGAGGGAATTTCTTTTAAAAACCATACCCTTGCTTTAAATCTAAAATCAAGATCAGTAATTGCACCAACAGGGCATATATCTACAAGATTCCCGCTATAAAGATTATTCACTGGAAAGCCCTGGAAAATGTCAATCTCAGAATTATCCCCTCTTTTGCTAACAAGAAGTTCCCTTGTTCCTGTAACCTCTTCAAGAAACCTTACACATCTTGTGCAAAGAACGCATCTTTCTCTATCAAGAATTAATCTGTTAGAAATAAAAACCTTCTTTTCTCTTCTTATCATCTCTTCCTTAACCGGTATTTCCGTAGAACCATGCTCGTTGTAATTCTTTTGAAGGAGACACTCTCCTGCCTTATCACATATTGAACAGTCAAGGGGGTGGTCGTAAAGGAGAAAGCTAAGAACTTCTTCCCTTGCTTTTTTTACAGCTGGAGAATTAGTGTTGACAACCATCCCATCCTGAACTTCTGTTGTGCAGGCAGTCTGAAGTTTTGGATTCCCTGAAATCTCAACAAGACACATCCTGCATGTTCCGGCAGGTTTAAGACCTGGATGGTAGCAGAAATGAGGGATTTCAATACCCACTAATTTTGCTGCTTCTAAAATTGTTGTTCCTTTTTTAACTTCTATCTCTTTCCCATCAATTATTACAAAAGGCATCTTAAATTTTCTCCCTTTTTTTAAAAGACTCCTCTATTTCATTTCTAAACTTTTTGATAATTGTAACTACCTGCATACCGCAGGCGTCTCCAAGGGGACAAAGGCACCTTCCAACCATGGAGTTGGCTATCTTTTCAATAAAATCTATATCCTCCAAAGAACTCTCGCCCTTCATAGCCTTTTTTATTTTCCTTTCAAGAATTGATGTTCCTTCCCTGCAGGGGGTACACTGACCACAACTTTCGTGATGGAAGAAGGAAATAACTCTATCAAGGACTTCGATCATTAATGTGTTCTCATCCATAACCACTATTGCACCCGAACCAAGCATTGAACCAATTTTTTGGAGGGAACTATAATCAGCTGAGACATCCAATTCTTCTGAAGTAAGAATTGGAGCGGAAATCCCTCCAGGAAAAACAGCTTTCAAAGATTTTCCATCCTTAACACCCCCTGCCCAGGTAAAAATTATATCTTTTAATTTTGTCCCAACTGGCAATTCATAAACTCCTGGTTTTTCCACATGTCCACTAACGGCAAAAAGTCTTGTTCCTCCATCTCCAGGGACTCCAATATTTGCAAACCATTCTCCTCCGTTTAATACTATTGATGGGATATTTGAAAGAGTCTCTACATTATTTATAATAGTTGGGAAACCGAAAACTCCCTTTGTTGCCGGGAAAGGAGGTTTTATTCTTGGAAGCCCTCTCTTCCCCTCTATGGATTCCATGAGGGCTGTCTCCTCTCCACAAATGTAAGCTCCTGCTCCTCTATGAACAACAATTTCTAAGGAGAAACCTGTCCCTAAAATATTTTTCCCGACAAAACCCTTTTGTTCAGCCTCCATTATTGCCTTCTCTAATTTTTTTGCAATCTTTCCCCATTCTCCCCTTATGTAAATGAAAGCTTTATGGACTCTAACGGCATAACAAGTTATGACAATACCCTCTATCAATCTGTGGGGATCCTTTTCAAGAATATTTCTATCTTTAAATGTTCCAGGTTCACCCTCATCAGCATTTACACAAAGGTATCTTGGTTCAACATCTTTTGGAATAAACCCCCATTTTACACCTGCAGGGAATCCAGCTCCCCCTCTACCCCTCAGGCATGCTTTCTTTACCTCTTCAACTATTTCCTCAGGCTTCATACTGAGAGCTTTCTGGAGAGCTCTGTAACCACCTCTTTCAATATAGACATTTATGTCCCATGCATTTTCAACATCAAAATTCTGAGTTATTATCTTTGGGAAATCGCTCATTCTAAACCTCAGAAAGTTTTTTCAATATTTTCTCAACCTTTTCCAAAGTCAGATTTCCATAGATTTCATCATTAACCATTATGGCAGGTGAAATATCACAATATCCAAGACAACTTACCTCTTCAAGGGAAAACTTACCATCCTTTGTAACCTCTCCAGGAGAAATTCCAAGCTTCTCCTTAATATAATCAGCAATTCTTTTTGAACCAAGAAGATGGCATGAGATACTTGAACATATTGTTATATGGTATTTTCCCAACCTTTCTTTTTTGAACATCGTATAGAAACGGGTAACTTCCCTAACTGAAGAAGGAGGAATATCAAGAATTCCAGCGATATACTTTTCCATCTCAGAGTTTATAAATCCAAATTTCTCCTGAAAAATATGGAGAATTGGAATTAGAGATGCTCTCTTGTTGGGATATTTCTTTATTATTTTTAAAATTTCAGAAGGAATCTCTTTCCCTTCTTTCATCTTTCAAGCTCTCCACCAATCATATTTATGGATGCAAAAGTTGGAATAATATCTGCAACCATATATCCTTCTATCATCCTATGGAAACCAGCCATTAAATGAAAACAAGGTGCTCTAACATGGAGCTTATAAGGTTTTGAAGAACCGTCAGATACAAGGTAATAGCCAAGCTCGCCATTTGCTCCCTCTACAGCAAAGTAAACCTCTCCCTTTGGAGGCTTAATTCCTTCAGTAGGAATGTAAAACATAAAATGCTTTATAAGCCCTTCAATAGAGGTGTAGACCTCCTCCTTTGGGGGAGGAGTAAATTTTGATGAGTAAATGAATTTACTCCTTTCCTTTTCTGAACCTTCAAGATTTGGAGAAAGTTTGACTTCTTCAGGATGGATTCTTTTACCTAAAAAACTCATATCCACAACTGAATAGGGTTCAAGCTTTTTCTTTTCAACCATCACATCACCTTTTGGAATCTTTTTCATTGCCTGCTCAATTATCCTTATACTCTGCTCAATTTCTTGCATTCTAACCATATAACGGTCATAATTGTCACCTCTTTCTCCAAGGGGAACTTCAAAATCTAAAAGGTCATAGATTAGATAAGGGAAGGCTTTTCTAACATCGTAATAGAAACCTGTAGAGCGAAGGACAGGACCTGTAAAACCATAGGAAATTGCCTCCTCCTGTGATATCACCCCTACATTTCTTGTCCTGTCAATGAAAATCTTATTCCTGGAAAGAAGCCCGTGGGTTTCCTTTAGACATTTTTTTGTATCATCAATACCCTTTTTAAGCAAGCTATCAAAATTTGAGGGAATATCTGCCTTAACGCCACCAATTCTGACATAGGAAACAGTTAATCTCGCTCCAGTTACATGTTCGACAACATCATAAAGAAACTCCCTTGCTCTCATCATGTATAGAAAAACGGTCATTGCTCCTGTTTCCATAGCAATTGGACCAAGACATGTAAGGTGATCTGTGATTCTGGATATTTCAGACATGATAACTCTTATATATTGGGCTCTCTCCGGAACTTCAATCCCAAGAAGTTTCTCAACTGTCATACAATAGCCCACATTATTAATTATTGGAGATACATAATTCAAACGGTCTGTATAAGGAATTACCTGAAGATATGTCTTATTTTCAGCTGTCTTCTCGAAAGCTCTATGGAGATAACCTATCTCTACATCAGCCTTTACAACTCTTTCTCCATCGAGTTCAAGGAGAATTCTTATTATTCCATGCATTGCAGGATGAGATGGACCCATATTTAGAAGCATCGTGTCCTTTCTCAAAGGTTTAAAATCCATTTCAGTCCTCAGGATAAAGAAGTTCTATCCTTGGTTGCCTCTTTCTAAAAGGATAATCCTTTCTCAAAGGATGTCCTTTAAACTCTTCATACATGAGGATTCTTTTGAGGTTAGGATGCCCATCAAAAATTATTCCATACATATCCCAAACCTCCCTTTCAAGCCAATCGGCATTTTTCCACAGGGAAGTTACTGTGATAACCTCAGACTCATCCTCATCCACATCTGCCTTCACTCTTATTCTTTTCTTTTCTTTAAATGATAGAAGATGATAAACAACCTCAAACCTCGGCTTTTTACCAAGATAATCAACTGCAGTAATATCAAGAAGAAACTCAAAGCCATAATTCTTCAAAAAAGAGAGAACAGGTAGAATACCCTCTTTTTTGATAATTAGGGTATCTTCTCCAAAAGGAGATGAAAAATCAACATAAAATTCTCCAAACCTATCTTGAATTTCTTTTTTTAGCTCTTCCTTCCTCTCCATGCTTGCCTGCTTTTCTGGATTTTTTCTTGAAGTTTCATCAACCCTTCAAGGACAGTTTCAGGTCTCGGAGGGCATCCTGCAATGTAAACATC
>CAZFCI010000166.1:0-2027 GCA_964517525.1 uncultured Clostridia bacterium
TTAAGAATGGGTCGGAGATAGTGATGAGGACGAATGAGGCGTTTAGCAAGGTGGCGGTTAGTTCGAAGAAGGTTGGGGAGTTAGTGGGTGAGATAGCGGCGGCTTCATCGGAGCAGGCTCAGGGGATTGAGCAGATTAACAGGGCGGTAGCGGAGATGGACAAGGTGGTTCAGAAGAATGCGGCTTCAGCGGAGGAGTCGGCATCGGCGGCGGAGGAGATGAATGCGCAGGCGGAGGCGATGAAGGGGTTTGTCAGTGAGTTAGTGGCGTTGGTAGGGGGTAGCCATGGGAATGGGGTATCTGCAAATGGGAATATTGGGTTTCGGAACGTAGGATTGAGAAAAGTGGGTGGCGATGGCAATGGGAAGAGGCATGTGGGTCAGTTAGTGAAGAAAGGGGTAGAGAAGGTAAAGGGTAAGGAGGTAAGGGTTTCGGCAGAGGTTTTGAAGAAACCAAAGCCAGAAGATATTATTCCCATGGAAGAAAACACCTTTAAGGAATTTTAGATTCCGAGGATCCTTCCTTAGAGATATAAATCGATACTATCGAGAAATTAAAAAGAGGATGTTTTCAAAACATCCTCTTTTTTTTAAGAAGGAATTCATAAAAATTCTTTTTTAATCCTATTAAGTTTCATTATTATTAAAAATTCCCATTAAAGTTTTTTAACAAATATTCCGAAAATATAAATAAAGAATAGGATTAAGATTAAAAATCCAATAAATTCTTAATGATTTTTCTCTATAAAGGGGGTGATCCGTATGAATTTTGGTAAAAGTTGTATTTTTTATAGAGATGTTGAAAATAATTCACATTTTGGGAAAGGAATCGGATGTTGTGATCTTGGAGTTTTCTGGACCATATGTGATGGTGACATGAGATTCTGCGAGCACCCTGAAGAACTAATTAGATGCCTGCATCAGTTATGGTTAACACGCAAAACCTTCAAAATGAATTCTACCCCCCGGTCTGCACAAAGTTTTTAAACAATCTTATAGAATTTACATTTTTAAAAGAGAGAGCAACATTTGTTTTTATAAAATTAATGGGGGGCTCTCGATCAATAGAATGATTGATGGAAGAGCAGAATTCTGAAATTATTGTGGGGGAAAAGGTTTTAGAGATTTTGCGCGAATGGATAGACACTCGCCAAATCTGCCGTTTAAAAATTCCAAACACCTCCCATGGAGGCATAACTGTCCTTTTAGGTTTCCGAAAGAAGAATGGAGTCCCCTGTCTAATCATTGATAATATTCCCACCTTTGATCAGATTTTACCTCGTTACCTAAATCACGAAATCGAAATAGAATTTTTAGAAAAAAAAGGAATCCTTTGCTCTTTTCAAACAAAATTGCTGGAATCTCAATTAAAATACGTTTTAACCACAATCCCAGAGGTTATTTTTCGATTTCAGCGAAGAAAATATTTTAGAGTCAATGCAAGATCAGGAACAAGAGTTATTTTCCAGATAAAAAAAGGAGAAAGTAGAAGTGCAAATGTAAAGGATTACGGGGTAGGAGGGGTTGCCTTTTTCATAGATCCTACCACCGAACTACTAAAGGAAGAGGATATTCTAACAAACATCAATCTTAAAATTCCCTTTCTTGATCGGAAACTTAATTTTTATATCTCAAAAGGGGTGGTAAAGAGGAGAGAACCTGAATCGTCTGGAAAATTTATATGCGCCGTGGAGTTTTTAGAGATGTTAGAACCCACCAGAGAAAAGTTATGGCATCATATTTTGGAAGAGCAAAGATTACAAATAAGAAGGATGAAAAGGATAGATTAAATTTTAAAAACTAAAGTTTAGTTTTATTTTTCCGATAAAAAAGAGATAGAACAAGAATTAATTACAAGAATATAGAATTTCTAAGAGTAACCAAAAAAATTATAAAATATGGATGAAGTATTGAAAATTAAAGAACTTTCTGATTATCTCAAAATTCCTTCATCAACAATTTATAAGTTGATCCAAGAGGGGAAACTCCCTGCAATTAAATTAGGTAAACATTGGAGGATTTTAAAAA
>CAZFCI010000167.1:0-3770 GCA_964517525.1 uncultured Clostridia bacterium
GCTCAGAGTAGTTCCAGTGGAGAAGAAAAATTTTGTTTGAAGTGAATAAATTTAGGTGGTAAAATCATTTTGAATTATGGATAGAGATGAAAAACTCAGGTTAGAGAATATGAAAATTCGCTATCTGAGGCTTGTTGTGGATCTATCAATTGCAGAGATTTATCAATCGGAACTTACTCTTATCGAGGCTCTCAGGGTAATGAAAAGGGCTAAGCAGGTTGCCCTAAACCTCTTCCCTGGCTCTGAAAATACTTTTGATCTTATTTATGCTCCTCGATTTAAAAGGGCGATTCTTGAAAGATTTAGACTCAATTAAATAAATTTAAAAGGAGATGAAAATGGATAGAAGAATATCTGACAAAATTTTTGAGACCAACATTGGAAAAGGAATAATAATTGCAGGGACAATTGAAGGTGAAGGGAACATATCTTTTAAAGGAAAAGTCAAAGGGAATATCTCAATAAAGGGAACAGTATTTTTTGAGGAAGGAAGTGAGTTTGATGGAGAGATAAAGGCTGATAATCTAATAGCAGAAGGGAATCTCAAGGGGAAGCTGGAGATAAAGGAAAATGTTGAAATTAGAAAAAATGCAAAACTTGAGGTTGAGTGCAAATGTCAGAAGATTTCAATAGAAGAAGGTGCATCCTTTAACGGCAAGATTGAAACTGAAAAGGGAGAAGAGTTAAAGCCCCATCTTTTTAAGGAAAAAAGAGGAGAAAATTCTCAGAATTCTTAATTTTTTGAATATCAATAATCGAAGTTTTAATTACTTGCAGGATTTATTAATTGACAATATTCTGTTCATGTGATAATCTATCACTTAATTTTTAAAGGAGTTGAAGAATGAAGATTTATCCAGGAGAAAGAGATTATCCACAGGATAAAAAAACAAATCCAAGAGTTCAGAGACAACTTGCAATCTATAAATTTTGCTCCCAATTTGTTGAGGGGAAATATGTTTTGGATGTAGGTTGTGGAGAAGGTTTTGGGACTTACCATTTAAGCCAGAAAGCAAAAAAGATAATTGGAATTGACATTTCTGCTGAATCCATTGAGCTTGCAAAAAAGAATTACTGTAAGGAAAATATCGAATTTATCCAGATGAATGCTGAAAAACTTGAATTCCCCGATGAAACTTTCGAAACAGTAATTTCAATGGGCATTATAGAGCATGTAAAGGATTATGAAAGCTATTTGAGAGAAATGAAAAGGGTATTGAAAAAAGGAGGGACAGGAGTTCTCTCTTTTTTAAAGAGAATTTATAAAGTTCCTCTTGAGCCCTATCACTTCAGGGAATTCTACTTATCAGAAATTATAGAACTTATGAAGAAACATTTTTCAGAAAACTTTGAGTTGTACGGATTGTTCAATGTTACAAAAAGTGCTTCCTCTTACAGAAAAACGAGATTCAAGCTTTACGATATAGTTTACTATCTCGGACTTATAAGGCTTATGAAGCTTCTTCCACAAAAAGTTCAGATTGTTATTTACGAAGCAATGAGATTTGTCCTTCACGAGATACTTTGGCTTATAAAAAAGAAAGAGATTATGAGTATTACAGATAAAGATTTTGAAGTGTCGAAGGAAAACCTTGAAAATGCAATAAATTATATAGTAGTCTTTAAAAAGATTTGATGCACATCGCAAAGTATAAACTTGCTTATTGAAACAAAGATCTTTTTGCTTCGTATATAAGCAAATGGAGGTAAGGGATGAAAAAAGGAATCATAATTATAATTTTACTATTATCTTCAAGTTTGCTTTTTCCAGCTCAGGTTAAGATCAAAATTACAAATATTAACGGATTTCCTGTTGAGAATGCAGGGATAGAAGTTCGAGGGCTCGATAAAACTCTAAAAACAGATGTAAATGGAGAATGCATCGTTGAAATTGAGGAAACAAAATCAATAATTCTAAGAGTTTCCCACCCCTTCTACTATGAAAAAGAGGTTCTTATAAAACCGCCGCTAAAGGAGGAATTCAAGATTGTTCTTATCCCTTTTGTAAAGCAAAAGGAAGAGATAATAGTTACTGCTACAAGATATCCAGAAATATCTTTAAAAATGCCTGTTTCCCAGAAAGTAGTTACAAAGGATACTATAGAAGAGAGAGGAGACTCCACAATAGAACAAGTTCTAACTGGAACCCCTGGTGTTTCAAGTATTGGAAGCGGAGGATATTCCAAAGTTCCTGCAGTTAGAGGAATAGCGAGGAAAAGGCTTCTTTTTCTTGTTGAAAATGCAAGGATATTCAGTGATAGAAGAACTGGTCCGAATGCTTCTTTTATTGATCCTGAGGATATAGAGAAAATAGAGGTTGTTAAAAGCCCATTGTCTGTCCAGTATGGCTCAGATGCAATGGGTGGAGTCATACAAACCTTTTTGAAAAATTCTCCAGAAAAAGGAATTGAAGGAAAATTAAATCTTAAATATGGTTTTAATGGTGAGGAAAAGAAAATTGGTTTTCAGATGGGAAAAAGATTTGGGAAAAAGGGAATTTTTTTCTCAGCAAATTTTGTCGATTCTGAAGATTACTCCTCTCCAAAGGAAAAGATTCCAATGTCCCATTACAGCAGATTCAACTCATTCCTTAGAATAGGACATTCTGACGAAAACAGGGATTTAAATATTGGATTTCTAATAAGCAGAGGAATTGACATTGGAAAGCCAACAATAGATAGCTTGATTTCTCCAACTTCCTATCCGAGGGAAAATCACAATCTATTATTTTTCAACTGGAGAGATAAAGGGTTGAAAATTGGAGAGCTTTTCTTCCATTTTTCTCTTAATCCCAACTTTCTTGAGACACTGACAGAAAACATAAGAGGTTATAAAACTGGTGAGACCTATGCAAGAACAGAGAGCCTTGATCAAAATTTCCAGCTCTCTTTAAGCAAAAATTTTAAAGACAAAATAAAATTTTCCTTTGGTCTTGATTCCTTTTTTAGAAATAATTGTAATGCAACAAACATCTACAGAAGCTTTTCAGAAAAAGGGGAACTGATAAGTGTAACAGAGGAAAAATCAGTAAAGAATGGATACTTTGGAAATTTTGGATTTTTTATGAACATCGATTACTGGGGGATTAAACCTCTCGACATAGTTGCAGGAATAAGAAATGACTTCTTTAAATTAAAATCTGATGTCTCAGATACTTCGATAAAGAAAAATGTAAGGGAGAGTGCTTTAACGGGCTTTTTGGGACTTTCTCTTAAGCTTAAAAAGGATATTTTCCTTTTCTCAAATATTTCAACTGCCTACAGAGTTCCAGATATCTCAGAAAGATTTTACACAGGTATAACTGGAAGGGGATTTATTATTGGCAATCCGGATTTAAAATCAGAAAAAAGCTTAAATACTGAAATTGGTTTGAAAATAGCCAAGGATAATTTCTTTTCAGGGATCTATCTTTTCAACTATTCCATGAAAAATCTTGTAGAAAGATACAGAAAAGAAGGGAAAATATACAGTTACGGAAACCTTGATGAAGGGAATCTTAGAGGTTTAGAAGGGGAAATAGAATACCACCCCTTTTCAGGTTTTAAAATATTTACCAATTTTCACTGGATCAAGGGAGAAAGCAAGGTTAGAGAAGCACCTTTAAACGATGTTCCTCCTCCATCAGTTCTAATAGGAAGTAGAATATGGAAGGGAAGATTTTGGGGAGAACTTAACTGTTATGCTCAGAGAAAGCATGATAAACCTGGACCATCAGAAATTAAAATTCCTGGTTTTTCGGTATTCAATTTTAATGGTGGATACTATTCAGG
>CAZFCI010000168.1:0-2692 GCA_964517525.1 uncultured Clostridia bacterium
CCCTTATATAATTGAGAAGGAAAAGATTGATGAAACAGTAAATATTCTATCGGATGTTTTAAAATCGATTTAAAAAAGGAGAGTTCATGTGCAGGTTTTTAATGATAAAATCTGAAGCACCTTTAAAAATTAAAAACTTTCTCCTTGAATTCTCAGAGGCTTGCAGAAATAGAAAAACTCCTGATGGTGACTGGCAGGGTGATGGATGGGGAATATCTTATCTGGGTGACAATAACGAATGGAATCTTTACAGGTCAGTTAAACCAATATGGGAGGAGAAAAAGGAATTCAAAAATATTCCAGAAAGCAAATTTTTTCTTGTTCATGCCCGTAGCTCATCCTTTGAGAATCAAAAGAATTTCCTTGAATACAATCAACCCTTTATTTCTGGAAAATATTCCTTTGTTTTCAATGGATTTATTAAAGGGGTTTCTTTGCCCCTTAAAATTAGTGGCAGTATAGGTTCGCAGAAAATATGGAATCTTCTGCTCGAACTTCTTAAAAGAGAAAATCCTGAGAAATCATTGGCTACTTTGAAGGAAATGATTCTAAAACATTCAAGAAATGTCCAAGCTTTAAACATTGGGCTCTGCGACAGAGAAAACTTATATGCTCTTTGCTATTATGAATCCAATCCAGATTATTACTCCCTTTTTTACACAAATAACTCTTCAATTTCCATAATCTCTTCTGAGATAATTTCAGATTTTGATTTTAGAAAACTTTTAGCTGGAGAAGTGGTTGTCCTGTAATTTCTTGAAAATCTAATTTAATAACCCTCAATTTTCCAGAAAAATGCTTTATATGTTGGGCTTATTTTTCTTGTATTTTTAATCTTTAGTACAAGAAGATATAGTTTCTTTCCTTTATAATTTAAGAAGGGAGGACTCTGATAAAAGGAACTTCCATTCATTCTGGTTCCTTCAAAAAAAGGAATATCGAAAATTTTCAAGGAGACATCAAAGAAATCCTCTGATTCAAAACTGAAAACAATCTTCTTTAGCCTTTTCTGAGTTAGAAAAGGTATGTAGTATTCTCCATCCCTCATCACATAAAAATGGCTGTTGGATAAGCGAATGTTTCTGCTAAGGGAGAAGAAAGTTGCTTGCTGGGAGCCAATCGAAAAATCAAATTCTCTTATGTATCGAATTCTTGGGAAAAGGACAAGGGTAAAAATGAAGAATAGAAGAAATCCCGTCAGGAAAATCCAATTGGATTCTTTTCCTCTCTTTAAATTTTTGTAAGAAAAAATTATGGCAAGAATAAATATCAACCAAAAATAATTGGGAAGATAAGATAAATTTGGAACTTTTATGAAGGAGGGAAGAAATTTTGGGGGATAGAAATAAAGGTTTCCTATGTAAGAGAATAGATCCCCTGCTCTCTCTGTTATACCCTTTGTTGTCGGCTGATAAAGGAACTGGGGGTATTTAAAAAGGAAAAACTCAAAAAAAAGGGTTAGGGAAAGAGATAAGAAAAAGAAAGTTTTTAGAAGATTGCTCCTGTTTTCCTTTAAAAAATAGGCAAGGGATATAGGAAATATCCAGGAGATTGCCATAAGGGGTCTTGCAAAGGGAGAGTATCCTCCCCTTCCGAGGTTCCATGCGTATAGAAGAATATAGGGAAGAGATATTGATATTAGAATCAGAAACAAATTTCTTTTTTTTCTTCCCATTTCAATTAAACCGAGTAAAGCAAAAAATAGAAAAGGAGCGTAAGGGAAAAGGCCATCTCTCTGATCAAGGAAGTAATCGAGAAAGGATTCAAGGAAGTAAAGGGGTTCAAAACCTTTAAAGAAAGAAGAGAAGCTTGAAAGGGTGCTTACTTCTTTTCTTATAGAGAAAGGAGAGAAAACTCCAAAGGTGCTCCAGATATATAGAATTAGAAGCCCTGAGATCACAATAATTGGAATTGAAAAATTGATAATTCCATTAAGAAGATTACTTTTCTTTAAAAGAGTGTAGAAATAGAATAGAATCAAAACGGCAAGGATTGGATAATATTTCTGATTTAAAAATAAAATAAAGCCAGAAAGAAAGCCATCAAAGATTCCCCTTATACCCTTGATCTTACTCTCTAAGATCTCATTTACCATATATATTCCAATAAATGCACAAATCATTTCAGAGTATAGATGAAAGGAGTGGAATATGAAAGGAGGAAGAAGGAGAGAAATAAAATAAATCAGTGTTGTTGTCTCCCTCTCAAATCCTTCCCTTCTCAAAAACCTAAGGATCTGAAAAGAAAAGAGCAAGCCTGAGAAAGAAAGGAAAACCCTCAGCAAAAAAACATTCCAAGGAGAGGGTAAAATTTTAGTAATTGGAAAAATAGGAAGGATAAGAAAAGATATCCCTGGAAGGTGAAAGGAGAACCATCCACCATTCCTTCCCTCATGACAGTGGGGCAAAATATTTGTTGGGTTCACATATTTATAATCCATTGATGAATAATTGTTTTTAAGATCAAAATCTCCATCCTTAAAAAGGCTTGAAGATATTGTGTAATAATGGGGCTCATCCCCTGATAAATAGGGATTTCTCAGGGAAAATATAAGGATTAAAAATGTCAAAACAAAAAATGAGAATAAAAAGAGAAAGTTTTTGTTCGGATTCAGGAAGAATTTTAAAAGATGATTTAAAAAGCCTTTCTGTTTTTTGAAGAAAATATAAATTCCGAGGATAATGAAGAGAAG
>CAZFCI010000169.1:0-10664 GCA_964517525.1 uncultured Clostridia bacterium
ATCAGAGAGTTTAGGGTATCTACTCTTTTTTTATAATTTTTCTTAACTCCAATTATTTTTGATTCAAGCTCTTTATTTTCCTGAGAGATTTTATTTAGCTCTTTCCTCAAATTTTCAATAATGTTTTCGTTTCTTATGTAAGAAGTAATTCCCTTATATAAAGGAATGAGGTCAAGGTATAAAAACAGGAGAATTGTGATTACTAAAAAAATTAAAGAGATTCTGAAAGGATTTTTGTTTCTTGGAGGTTCTGGGGCTAAGTTCAAAAAGAGTCTCTCTATTCTGTCCATTCTGGAATTCCTAAATGGGGAGCTAAGAATTTTATATCTCTAATTTTTTCCTCAAGGGATGAAATAGATAGAAAAGGTTTTTCAAGATCATCCCATCTCTCATCAGAAATATCCCTTATCCATATTTCATCAGTTCTGACATTCTCCTTATCCTGCATCCATTTCATGGTTGATGATGCCTCCTCTACGATTTCTCTTTTTGTTAGGTTTCCAATTTTACCTCTGAAAATAACAGGAGATGAAGGTGTAAAACCGAAGAAGGATGTTCCTCCTGAGAGCCTGTTTACAATTATTACTCCATTATTAGAATTGGAAATTTTTCGGATAAGATTACAGAGGGTAAGAATTGGAGTGGTAATAAAGGGAGTTTTTATCCCACACCTTTGCATTGTTTCTGTAAACTGCTGGATGACTGATTTTGGCGTAGAGACTGTAAGAACTTTTATATTTTTATTCTGCATGAACAATTTATATCTCAATATAGCCTCTTCCTTTAAAGGAAATTGCTTTTCAACTCTCCATTTTATTAAACTTTCAGCATCCAACCTATTTTTTGGCAAGCTTTCAAAAGAAATAATAAAGACATTTGTTAGAAAATCAGGTATTAGAAGGACTCCATTGTCTATTTTTTTGAAATTTTGAGATTTTAATTTTTTTGATAAATAAACAATCTTTTCTTCTTCCAGTTCTACCTTCCATTCTCCATTAATAAATTTCACTACATCATGATCTAAACTCTCAATCAGGTAATTTTTTATCCTTTGCTTCTCCCTCACTGCAAGAACAATTTTTCCATCTTCAAAAGAGAGGGAAAAGGATGGTAAGCTGACTCCCTTTAAGAATTTTCTTAGAAATAAAAGCTCCATCTTACTCAACAAATGTTACCCTGTTTAACTCTTTTAAGGAAGTTATACCGTTCAAAACCTTTTGCATTCCATGCTCCCTTATTGAAACCATTCCTTCTTCTTTAGCAACATTTTTAATTTCTGAGGTTGGTTTTCTTTGAAGGATCATTTCTCTTATTCTGTCAGAGAGCTCAAGAATTTCTCCGATTGCTGTTCTTCCTTTGTATCCTGTAAAGTTGCAATAGGAGCAACCCTTAGGCTCAAAAAATGGGTGTTCTCTATAAATTGAAGGATTAAAACCTGATTCAAGAAGTTCTTCATCAGTGTATTTTTTGGGAGTTTTGCATCTTTGGCATAGAACCCTTACAAGTCTCTGGGCAAGAATGCAGTTAAGAGATGAAACGAAACTGTAAGGGTCAACCCCCATGTGGATGAATCTTCCAATAACATCAAAAACATTGTTAGCATGAACTGTTGTGAAAACGAGATGCCCTGTAAGAGCTGACTGGATTGCAATCTGAGCGGTCTCTGGATCTCTTATCTCTCCAACCATTATCTTGTCGGGATCATGTCTTAAAATTGATCTCAATCCCCTTGCAAAGGTTAAGCCTTTCTTTTCATTTACAGGTATCTGGGTAATACCATGAATCTGATATTCTACAGGGTCTTCAATGGTTACAATCTTTTCTTCCGATGATTTTATCTCGTGAAGGACAGCATAAAGAGTAGTGGTTTTACCTGAACCTGTGGGACCGGTCACAAGAACCATTCCGTAAGGTTGATAAATGTATTTTCTAAACTTCTTTAAAAGTTCTTCCGAAAATCCGAGATGATTAAGTTTCAACTCAGTAACAGCTTCAGTTATCATTTCCCTGTCAAGGATTCTTATTACTGCATCCTCGCCCCATATCGATGGCATTATTGATACTCTGAAATCAATCGTCTTATTCTTAATTTTTAGTCTGAATCTTCCATCCTGAGGAACCCTTTTCTCTGAAATATCAAGGTCGGACATGACCTTTATTCTCGATATTATCGACGACTGAAACTTCTTATCAAGGGAATCCATCGCCTGGTAGAGAACTCCATCAATTCTATATTTTACAACAACTTCTCTCTCCTTAGATTCTATGTGTATATCAGATGCTCTCTTTTGGACAGCAGTGAAAATTATTGTATTAACAAGATTTACAATGGATTTATCCCCCTCGAGAATCTTCTCGACAGAAATTACCTCCTCCCCCTCTTCCTCTTTCACCTCAAGAAGCTGTATGGAGTACCCTTCAGTTGCATCTTTGAGAATATTTTCAGAAACTTCACTTCTTCTCAAAGCCTCGTGGATAAGGGATATAGAGGATGCATAAGTTTTAACTCTTTTCTTTGCAAATAGTTCTATCTCATCTATTGCGAGGAGATCATCAGGGTTGGCTATTGCTATTTCAAGAACTCCATTGGATTCTTTCAAGGGGATGAAATTCAATCTATAGAGAAACTCTGCAGGGAAAAGGCGGACGAGATTATTATCAATCTGGAAACTTAAAGGATCAATAAATTCAATTCCTTTATTTTTCATCAATCTTTCTCCACATTATTATTATCTCACCAAAGTTACTATTCTGAAAAGAGGAAGATAAACTGACAGGAGCATGCCAGCTATTAACACTCCCATAAATAGAATAACCACAGGTTCTATCAAAGAAACAGATGCTGATAATCTTTCTTCAATCCTTTCATCCCAAAAATTGGCAACTTCTGATAGCATTTCAGGAAGGGAGGCAGAGGATTCTCCGACCCTTACCATTTCAATGGATATTTCAGGGAAAATTCCTGTCTTTTCAAGAGATAAAGAAAGACTTTCTCCTCCTTTAACATCTTTTACAACCTTTGAGAATTTTTCAGCTATAAACTTGTTTGGCAAAGCCTTTGCTGCAGTTTCAAGGGCTGAGACAAGGGGGATTCCTCCTTCGAGAAGAAGTCCAACTGTTCTTGAAAATATTGATATAGAGCCTTTCTCTATATAATCGGATAAAAATGGAACCTTTAACATAAACTTATGCAGAAGATATTTTCCTTTCTCCTTTCTTCTTGCCACTTCAAAGAATAATATTATCAAAAAAATAAGAACTGTTAAATATTTTAGATTTTTTGCAAAAAATTTTGAAATTTTTATTAAAAGTAATGTTATAGAAGGGAGTTGAGCCTCAAAATCAGCGTAGAAACTTGCAAACTTTGGAATTATGATGGAAAGAAGGACAAAAAGAACAGCAAGGGCGAATAGGAAGAGAAGGGCGGGATAAGCAAGAGCATACTTTATTCTTCTTTTAACTGTTATTAGAGTTTTATGGTAGACAAGGAATCTTCTTATTGTTCCTTCAAGGTTTCCTGTTCTTTCACCTGCAAGCAGAGAAGCAATGTAAATGGAGGAGAAATAGTTTTGCCAGGGAGAGAAGGCTTCTGAAGGGGATTTTCCTTTCTTAATATCTTCTCTTACATTGAAGAGTATTTCTCTCAAAAGAGGGTCTTTAGCTCTATTGGATAGAATATCTATTGCCCTTAAAATAGGAGTCCCTGACTTTATGAGGGCTACAAACTCATGGTTGAAGAGTAAAAAATCATTGTCTCTTACCTTTCTTGCAAAAAGGATTCTCAGGTTCTTTAAAATAGAAAATATATCGAATTTTACCCTGAGAAGTAAGAATCCCCTTCCCTCAATGAACTTTTTTGCTTCTTCCCTATCCTTTGCAAAGATGGTGAGAGTTTGAACTTTCCCCATCTCGTCTGAGAACTTACACTTATAAATCGGCATAAGAACAATATAAGATAAAGAGAGTTTTTAGTCAACCTGATTAAAAGTAATTTTTTGCTATTTCAATATCTTCTATTATTCTCTTTTTAAGCTCTTCTTTGTTTTTAAATTTTATTTCATCCCTGATCTTCTTTAAGAAAAAGAGTTCGATCTCTTCATTTAGAATTTCTTCCTTAAGACCTATGATGTGGGTTTCGACAGTTTTTTCTCCTCCTTTAAGTGTTGGCGCTATTCCAACATTTGTAACTGATGGAAAGTTTTTTCCTCTAAGGAAAGCCTTTGTTATGAAAACACCTTCAGGAAGAATTTCATTCTCTGTTTGAATATTCGCTGTTGGTATTCCCATAATTTTTCCAAGCCCGAGCCCCTTTATGACCTTACCAAGAATTGAGTATGGTCTTCCAAGAAGGGGTGTTGCCTCTTCAATTCTCCCCTCCAGCAAAATTTTTCTAATTAGAGAGCTGGAAAGCCTTTTGCCGTCGAGCTCAAAAATTTTCATTACGAAAACATTAAAACCCATTTTATCGGAAATTTTTTTCAGAAAATCTGTGTTTCCTGTCATCCCTTTTCCGAACCTGAAGTTCTCTCCTACAAGAATCCCTTTCATTCTTAATTTTTTAATTAGAAAAAAGACAAAATCTTCTGGGGTCAGTTCGGAAAATTCCCTATCGAATTTTACTGCTATTACATTTTCTATCCCCTCTTCCCTTATCTTTCTTACCCTCTGGAGAAGGGTCTGGATTAAAGGTGTTTCTGCCTTTCCGAGAACTTTATCAGGGTGGGGGTAGAAGGTAAGAACCAAAGGTAGAAGTTTCTTTTCCTGGCTTATTTTAAGAAGTTCTTTAAAAATTTTTTTATGGGCGAGGTGGATCCCATCAAAAACTCCAACTGTTATTAAAGTGGAATTTTCAGGTTTTTTAATATCTTCAATTTTCTTTGCTTCCATAATTTATGGTTGATTTCAAAATGGAATCTATAAATTCTTCTTCACTCCTTTTTATAACTTTCTTGCTCTCTTTCTCCTCAGCAGAAATTATTGAATTTCCAAGCCATAAGAATCTCAAAGGTTTTTTGTAACTGGAAAAAATTATAAGTAATGACAATATTATTCCTACAATTGCAACTATTTTTAGAGCTTTTTTCTCAACCCTTTCTTCAATTACTTCCTTTACAACTTTTTCTCTTATAAGTCCTTTTTCTATAAGGGAAACTATTGATCTCAATGTTATAAACTCATTCACATAGTTTAAATCTATTATTTCTTCAACGCTCCTCTTCCCATCTATTAGTTTTAAAGTTTCAAATTCAATCCTGCTTAATTTTTTATCATCCTTTAGTCCCTCATGAAGTTCATCCACAACCTCGAATTCTGGCTTCACTGGCAAAGGCTCATAAACAACTTTCTTAGAACGGATAAGGCTGGTTATACGGGGCCATTCATCAAGCATCTGCATTCCTTGCATAAGAATGTTGTCTACTTCAATGGGACTAAAGAATTCTTTGTCATATTCAACTGTTTCTGAGCTTTTAAATTTGAATTCTCCATCTCTCCACTTGAAAAGAGAAAAAAGAATCTTTGTTGCCTGAAGAGAAAGGGAACTTGAAAGGTCTTCTTTACTTATCAATCCAATATCTACAAGAATCCTTCCAAGTTTCTCATTGGTTTTCTTCTGAATATTCAAAGCCCTTTCAAGACCCCTCTCTGTTATTTTCCCTTGTTTGATTAGAACTCTTCCCAGCATTGTTTCAATTCTGTGAGGAAAAGCTTCCACACCGACAATAGAGCCATTGTGGAAGACAAGCGTGACAAATTCTTCGCTTCTTTTTAGAGTTAAAATACCTGTTCTTCTCTGATAACCAAACATCTGAATCAGATCGGCAAAGGAGTATTCTTTTAAAGTTCCTTCCATTCTCCTTCCACCTTTTTTTCAAAAGTAAAAATTGAGATTAAATAAACAATAACAGAAAGTAAAGCTGAGGTTAATGGTAGAGAGAAAGCCTCCATTTCCTTGAGCAAAATAGCAGTCGAAAGGAAAAAGGCAAAGATTGTGAATCCTAAGTATCCAATAGGAGAGTTGTCATATCTTATCAAGCCGGAATAGGGGATAAAAATTGAAATTATTCTGTAAATTCCCAATTCTTTAAGTTTCCTCATCTTTATTTCCCTCGATTTTGAAGCTCTCACAATTTCAAGTTCAGGAGGTTTCCAGATAAAAAGTTTATAGCAATCCTCGCAATAATCAGGATTTGTTATCTTTAAATCATAATGTATATTTATACTCTTTCTACAGGAAAGACAGAACCTTGACTCTCCATAAGGAGTAGGGGATAGTTTTAAAATTACATTAAGAAGAATCCCGCCAAGAATTACACCAATGATAAGAAATAAATCGAGGCTCAAAGTGTTTTTAGAATTTAATCTTTCTTTAAGAGTTGATTTCCATGCGTATACTGAGCTGAGTTCTGGCCATATTATTTCTTCCGATTCGCCCTTCAAAGCTTTTGCTTTTTGCTTATATTTCTCAGCATATTGGATTTCCCCTGTCATTTTAAAAAGAATTGAAAGGTTAGAATAGGGGATATTTGAATTAGGAAATAACATTAAAGCTTTTTCGTATAATTTTCTGCTTTCCTCAAACTTTCCCTCTTTTAATCTAATATTTCCTAAGGTTACAAGAGAAAAAAGATTCGGATTTCTTTCGTTTATTTCATTGAGGATATTTATAGCCTTTTCAAATTCTCCTCTTTCGATAATTTCTTTTGCATAAAATGAGTAGTAAATCCAATTTTTCGCAAGATCCTTATTTTCTGATAAGGTGAAATCAGCAATTTCTTTCGTCAGTGAAGTGGATATATTGTTTCCAATAATTGCTAAAAAAACGATTAAAATAGCAATAATAGCCACTCTTCTCTCTTTATTTTTCAAAAAGGGCCAGACAAAAGCTATCCATATAATTGCAGTTAAAGCCCATCCAAGGAAAAAAATTGCGGGGAGAAGAAAAATAATGAGATAGCTTAAAAACTTCCTGCTCTTAAAGGATATTTCACCTATTAAATGGGAAATGTCATCCCTTACAAGGGGTAGATATTTTATTAGGAGAAAGGCTGATAAAACAAAAAGGGCACAAAGAGTGGAAATATAAAATGATTTTAACAATATTGAGAAAATTATAACCTGATTTTTGAAGTCTTTTAAAAAGGCAATGAAGGTTCTCGGAAGATATTTAAAGAAAAGATGAACATTCCCACTTTTGAGTTCTGCAAAAGAAAGGAGAGACCATCCTCTCCATAGCCCGGGATTTATCTCAAGGGATTTTTTTAGAAACTTTTTCGCGTAAGAGGTCTCACCTTTTTTATACAAATTTAGTGAGAAAAGGTAGATGGCATAAGAAAATTCTTCTTTATCATATTTAGCTGAGGTCTCTATAGCTTTCAGTGCCTCCGCTTTATGTCCATTTTCCCATAAAAAAATAACCTCCCTTATCTTCTGGGGTGATTCGTAGGCTGGAAATTTAAAAGTTAAAGAAAAAATTAAGGCAAGAAAAACCAAGCCTCTCATTTGCTCTTTTCAATAAATGTGCTTTTAAGCTTGTAAAGAATACTTTCTACAAAATTTTCCTCTTCTCCTGTTAAATTTCCCTTTGTTTTCTCCTTGAATAAGTCTATAAGGTCAATAAGCCGTCTTGCATATTCAAGGTCTAAATCAGCCTTTTTTGATAAGGGGTCATTTATCTCGCCCAATTTGACAAGCGCCTGTGTATAAAATGGTACCAGTAAAGAAGTTATATCCAATGGAGGAATAAATCTACCCTTCTTCTCTTCTTCCATTACATTTCCCCACTACCAAATAGTTTATTTTTCATAAACAATATAATATTTCAAAATTTTCCTAAGGTCAAGCAAATTGTGGAGAGAAGTTTTTAATTTTTTGACCTTTTTCTCTCCAGGGTGTAAAATAAAAAATGTTCCTTAGGTGGAATAAATGAATTTAAGGAGGAATTTAATGGCTTTCTTAGGTGAAGAAGAAGAAAAAGAGATAAGGAAGATACTTGCTGAGATGGAAGATAATGTTGAAATTAAATTGTTTATTGGCGAAAAGGATTGTCCTTATTGCAATGAAACTGTTGCTCTTTTGAATGAAGTCTCTGCCCTCTCTGATAAACTGAAACTTACTATTTATGATGTTGAC
Source organism: uncultured Clostridia bacterium (assembly GCA_964517525.1). Lineage (GTDB taxonomy): Bacteria > Acidobacteriota > Aminicenantia > JBFLYD01 > JBBIMS01 > JBBIMS01. Next base: position 8,131 of record CAZFCI010000169.1, read on the forward strand.
AAAGATTTAAAGGAAAAGGAAGAGTTTGATATTGGCATGATTCCTGCCATTGTGACTGTAGGGAGTAAAGATTATGGAATAAGATTTTTTGGCATTCCTGTAGGCTATGAATTTATAACCCTCTTGAGTAGTATAATCGATGTCTCTAAGAACGAATCAGGATTGGAAGAGACTACAAAGGAGGAGCTTGCTAAACTCAATGAACCGGTTCATGTACAGGTTTTTGTTACTCCAACATGCCCTTACTGCCCTTCAATGGCGAGACTTGCTCATAAAATGGCTCTTGAATCCCCAATGATTAAGGCGGATGTTATTGAGGCAACCGAATTTCAGGATCTATCCCTCAAATATAATATTCACAGTGTTCCAACTGTAATAATTAATGAAAAAGTAAGATTTGAAGGTGCTGTCTCTGAAAAAACTTTTTTGGATAAGATTTTGGAATCCAATGCTTGAGGTTCAAAGATGAAATGGATGCTTTTTGTCATCCTTTTCCTCTTTTTCGTTTTCATTGCTGCTATTATCTTTCTTCCATCCATGGGTTTCAGGATAACATGTTTCCGATGGGGTTCTTTTTTTAAGAGGAAAAAGATTGATGCCCAGGAAAAAGCAGAGGATTATGGGTTCAAATTGAAGTGAAATAAGTTCTATTTAAAGTGATAAAAAAATTTCTTTTTCTCCTGTTTATACCATCCTTTCTCTTTTCAGATATTAATAGCTCTTCTCTCTATCACTATCTTAAAGGGCTTACCCATTTTTACAACTCCGAGATATCAATTTCAGAAAGCGAGCTTCTAAAAGCTCTTGAAGCTGAAGAAAATTCTTACATTCTTTCTTCTTTGTCGGAGGTTTATCTCCACAAACTCGATTTTGAAAAGGCTGAAAGTCTTGCAGAGTCTGCTTTAAAGCTCGATCCATCAAATATAAATGCCCTTCTAATTCTTGGAAATATTTATCTAAGCTATATCAGAGATGGGAAAGATAGAAAGTATTTAGAAAAGTCTGAGGAAATTTATAAAAAAATTATATCAATTGATCCAAATTATCCCGATCCTTATTACATACTTGGAAAGTGGGTATACATACCATCAGCAAGATGGAAGGAAGCAGAAGAAGTTTTGAAAAAATATTCTGAAATATCACCTTTCCAGGATGAAACTTATATTTTACTTGGAGAGGTAGCCCTTAGAGCTGGAGATGAAAAGAAGGCTGAGGATTATTACAATAAAGCAATTGAGGCTAACCCTTCCTCATATTTAGCCTACTCCTATCTTGCTGATTTTTACAGAGCAAAGGGGGATTTGAAAAGAGAGATTGAGTTATACAAAATTGCTATAGAAAAATTTCCTGAAACCTATATTTTTTATCATAGATTGGCTGAGGCTTTGATTGAGAAGAACGACTTAAAAGAAGCTTTGATTTATGCCAAAAGGGCTTCGAAACTTTCCCCTTCAAACCCCAATGTCCTTTTAACAAAGGCTAAAATACTTTTAAACTTAAAAAATTATGATGAATTTTTGAAGACCATTGAAGAAGTTCTTAGAGTTGAACCTGAAACCTTTGAGGCTAAAATTTATTTGATTGAGTACTACATGCAAATTTACGAATATAAAAAAGCAGTTGATACTCTTCTTGAGCTTGAAAAGGAAGACAATACAAATATCCAAAAAAAGGAAGTTTACAGAAGCATTGGCTATTTTTATATTTTGATGAAAGAATACAATAAAGCAAAGTTTTATCTTGAAAAGGGTCTCGAAATAGCAAAGGATGATCCAAATATTTACTCCTATCTTTCATATGTTTATAAAGAATTGGGAGATATTAATCTTGCTTTGAAAATGGCTGAAGAGGGGCTAAAAATAAATCCTTCTCAAAAATCCCTGATTCTAAATAAAATATATGCTCTTTCAGGTTCTGGAAAAATGGAGGAAGGTTTAAATTTAGCAAAAAAAGAATTTGAAAGAACAAGAGATATGGACTTTCTATTTGCGGAATTGACAATATTCATTGAGAGAAAAGAATGGAAAAAAGGTGAGGAGTATATAGAGAAATTCCTAAAGAAAATGCATAGAAACGAGGAACTCTATCTCAGAATAGGAGATTTTTACGAGAAGAAGGGTGATTTTAAAAAAGCTGAGAAAGCTTTAAAAAAAGCAATTTCTTTGAATCCTTACTTTGGGAATGCTTTGAACTATCTTGCTTACTCATGGGCGATAAGAGAGAAAAATTTAGCAGAGGCTCTTTCCTTGGCAAAAAGAGCATTAAATTTAGACCCTGAAAATCCTGATTATCTTGACACAATTGGATGGGTATATTTCAAATTAGGTCAAATAGAAAATTCGAAAAAATTTCTTGAAAAGGCTTTTTCCAAAAAACCCTGGGAATCCGAAATAGTTGAACATATTGGTTTTCTCAGGATAAAGGAAGGGAAATTTGATGAGGGGATTGGATTACTTCAAAAATCTATCGAAATAGGCTCTGAAAGGAAGGAGTCAATTGAGAAGGTTATAAAAGATATTAAAAGAAAAATAGAA
>CAZFCI010000170.1:0-24034 GCA_964517525.1 uncultured Clostridia bacterium
ATTACTGTAAAAACACTTGAAACAGCAATTACCGCCACATTGTCTGTTTCTAAAATAAAAGCTACGGAGATAACCAACATAAAAACTCCAATGTAGAGACTTATATTACTATGCGAAAATTTATAGGTAAAGACTCAATACCAGATAGAAATTCCCACTAAAAGGTGAAGACCGCTGAGGTCGAACTTTTCAAAACCCTGAAACTGCGAGGAAAGATTATCCTTCAGATAAACATACTTTGCCTCTCCAAAGAAGCCAATAGACCTGCTTATCCTCCATGAGATTCCTCCACGAATGTGAGTCCCAATTCCGGATGTGCTCGTTTCATAACTTCCTGAGAAAACATCCCATGTTGTGAAATCAACAAAATCCCCTTCCTGAATATATTTCCAGAAATATATTCCAAACCCTCCACCAAGGTAAGGAGCTATTGGTCTGTGGGCTCCGCCAGGATAAATCTTAAAACTTGCTTCAATAGGAACAATACTCAGGGAGAGGGATTGATAAATAGGTGAGCCATCCTCATATTCCCAGTCTCTGTAAGAGGTTGTAAGTTCTCGAGAATATGCTCCAATTTCAAGGGAAAAGGAAAGATTCCTTTTCATAAAGACTTCCCATTCAACGGAGACAAAACTCCCTTCAAAATCCTTCTTTTCAAGATAAAGATTCTGTCTGTTAATATCCCAAAGGTCACTTTCCTGAGATGGGCTGAACTGCCCAAACTTTAACTTTAAGGAGTCTGCAAAAATTGGGGTTGAAATTAAGATAATTGAAGTTAGAATTAAAAGCTTTTTCATGTTACCTCCTTTCATACAAATTTTCTATCAAATTTGATGCCAGATTGAAATCCTTATAAACAAATGCTCTCTGGCTCAGAATGTGTCATTTTTAGATGTCAATTGTCCTTTTATTTTGGAGTGAAAAGATGAAAATTTACCTCCTGAAAATACGAAGAAAAATTGTGAAAAGCACAGAAATAAAAATACTGAGAAGGATAGAAGTGGTTAAAGGGAAATAAAAGGTAAAATTTTCTTTTTTTATTACAATGTCACCAGGAAGTTTGCCAATTCTTAAGGAGCTAAAAAGTCCAAAAAGAATTCCAAGAATGATAAAGAACAAACCTATTATCAAAAAGAGAAAGGAGAAAGATTTAAACATTTAAAAATAATATCATTTTTCCTATAAAGAGTAAATAATAATTTAGTCTTTCATTAATATTGCTTCTCACATCCCCCCTCACCCTTACCCTCTCCCACAAGGGGAGAGGGTATATTTTTATGGGAAACTTACTCTTTACAAAAGTAAACAAAATGTATAAAAAATTATTTAACCTTTACTCTTTATAAAGTTCGTCAATTATATCTTTGTATTTCTGGTCTATCACCCTTCTTTTTACCTTCAGGGTAGGGGTTATCTCTCCAGCTTCAATTGTAAATTCATTTGCAAGCAATGCGATTTTTTTAACCTGCTCAAAAGGAGCAAGCCCTGGAGTTACCTTCTGCACCTCCTGCAGCATAAAATCAAGAATATCCTTATTTTTTGTTAGTTCAATTATTGTCTTGTAGCTAATTCCTGAGCTTTTAGCATGCTCTTCCAACTTATCCCAGTTTGGAACAATTAAAGCTGAGACAAACTTCCTTCTATCCCCAATGCAAACAACCTGATTTACATAGGGAGAGGTCTTTATCATATTTTCAATGGGTTGAGGAGCAATATTCTTTCCACCAGAGGTAACAAGAAGCTCTTTTTTTCTATCTGTAATGTAGAGAAATCCATCCTCATCCATCTTTCCTATATCTCCTGTGTGAAACCATCCTTCCTTTATCACTTCCTTTGTTTCCTCTTCATTCTTGTAATAACCCATCATAACATTTGGACCTCTCACGAGGATTTCACCATCTTCAGCTATTTTAACTTCAACTCCTGGAAGAAGTGGTCCTACACTGCCGAATTTGAGTCTTTCCTCAGTGTTTACAGAAACAACCGGGGAGGTTTCAGTTAATCCATAACCCTCGAGAATTTTTATTCCTAAGGCAAAGAAAAATTCTGCAATTTCCTTTGAAAGGGGAGCACCCCCTGATACAAAGAACCTTATTCTTCCGCCTGTTCTCTCCTTTATCTTCGAGTAGACAAGCTTGTCGGCAATTTTTCTTTTGAGCTTTAAAAATATAGGAATTGGCTCTTTCTTAAGAATTCTTTCTCCGTAATCTTTTCCAACTTTCACCGCCCAGTTGAATATCTTTTGTCTTAAGGGAGGACTTGAAAGGACATTATCCATAACCCTTGCATATATCTTCTCAAATAATCTTGGAACACTGACAACAATTGTTGGTTTTACCTCCATAAGATTTTCTCCTACAGTATCAACACTCTCTGCATAGGCAACAGTTGCTCCAAAGTAGAGATAGGCATAGGTAACCATCCTCTCAAGGACATGGGCTAAAGGAAGGAATGATAGGGTTGTATCCCTTTCGTTTATGTCTAAGATTTCCTTTACTGCTGTAACATTACTTATAAGATTTCTGTGGCTTAGCATGACACCTTTTGGGACCCCTGTTGTCCCTGAAGTATAAATTATTGTCATCAAATCATTCTCATTCCCTTCCTTCAGTTTTTTATCAAAAAGATCTGGAAATTCCTTTTCGTAATTCTTTCCGAGTTCTATTAGTTTTCTAAGCGTGATAACTTCTTCTGAGGGAGGCTCTTCTAAGAAGGTTATGTAGTGCTTAACAGCAGGAAGGGAACTTCTGATCATTTCAAGTTTCTTCCACTGATTAAGATCTGAAAATATCACCATTTTTGAGTCTGAATTTTCCACAATGAATTTTATTTGTTCTGGCACAAGGGTTGGGTAAATAGGAACAGTTACTCCTCCTGTGATAATTATGCTGATGTCCGAGAATGTCCACTCATACCTTGTCTCTGATAAAAGGGAAACTTTATCGTTATTCTTCAATCCAAGAGAGAGAAGGCCCAGGGTGATATATTTCACTGTTTCATAAAACTGTTTTGTGGAAATGCTTTGGTATTTCCCGTCCCTTTTAAACATTATGTGACTTTCTTTGTTGAAAGAATGAGTAGAATGGTAAAAGAGGTCTTTAATTGTTTTTACTTCCATACTGCCTCCTTTCTTATATTTTCAAATAAAAATTTAGTGAGGGGGGGGACCCCCTTAACTATAAATCCAAAACCAAAGATTTAATCTTAGATTTTATTATTCCTAAAAAAGATTTATTATTGGTTACTGATAGCTGTGAAAGAGGCGACCTTATCCCCCTCTTCAAGAGAAATGAGTCTAACCCCCTGCGCATACCTTCCCATGGGTCTGATTGCCTCAGTCTTAATCTTGATAACCTTTCCATTGTTGGTTGCAATAATTATATCATCATAATCAGAAATGGATGTCAAGCCACAAACCCTTCCTGTTTTATTTGTCACCTTTAAATTTATTATCCCCATCCCTCCTCTCCTCTGGATTCTATACTCTTCAACAAGGGTCTTCTTTCCATAACCCTTTTCTGTTACCGTGAATAGATACTTGTGCTCTTCAGAAACTGATTCCATTCCGATTATCTCATCATTCCCTTTTAATCTCATAGCCCTTACCCCTCTTGCAATCCTTCCCATATCCCTTACATCCTCTTCATTAAATCTCAAGACAATTCCATTGGCAGTTCCAACTATTATATCCATTTTACCATCAGTTTTAATGCAGGATAGAAGGGAATCATCAGTGTCAATTCCTATTGCGGTTGTGCCTGTAGAACGAGGGTTTTTAAACGCTGAAATGTGGGTTTTCTTTATAAATCCTTTCTTTGTAATCATTAAAAGATAAGAGTCCTCCGTCCCAAGGTCTCTAACAGAGACTACAGATTTTATATTCTCATCTTCTTTAAGTTTGATAAGATTTGAAATATGCTTCCCCCTTCCTGCTGTTCCAACATCAGGAATGTCAAGAACTTTTAGCCAGTAAAGTCTTCCTTTGTCAGTTAAAAGAAGCAAATACGAATGGGACGAGGCTATAAATATTTCTGCAACCTCATCCTCTTCCTTTACCTTCATTCCTATCTTCCCTTTTCCACCCCTTCCCTGATATCTATAAGCTGAGAGGGGAGTTCTTTTAACATACCCAGAGGATGTATATATTATCACATAATCTTCTTCAGGGATTGTGTCCTCAAGTCTTATCTCTTTATCTTCGTGTTCGAGGATTTCGGTCCTTCTTTCGTCTCCATAAACCTCCTTTAGTTTTAAAAGCTCTTCTTTGATTAAATTCATTAGGAGCTTTTCATCTTGGAGGATTTTCTTCAACCTCTCTATCTCCTTTCTTAACTCCTCTTCCTCCTTCACTATTTTTTCCCTCTCAAGATTCGTAAGTCTGCTCAATTGCATATCAAGAATTGCCTGTGCCTGAATCTTTGTTAAATTGAAATTTTTTATTAAGGATTGGGATGCTTCCTCTACATTTTTTGATTTCTTTATTATCTCCACAACTTTTTCAATATTGTTTATGCAAACTATGAGCCCCTGTAAAATGTGAACCCTTGCCTCTGCCTTTTCCTTATCAAAGGTTAATCTTCTCCTAACAATTTCTTTCCTTCTTAAAAGGAAATGCTGTAGAAGTTCCTGAAGGGTAAAGAGCTTTGGCTGATTGTCAGTTACAGCAAGAAAAATAATTCCGAATGTTGTCTGGAGGGCAGTATGTTTGTAAAGATAATTTAAAATTGCCTGAGGCGAAGATTCCTTTTTTAGTTCAATAACAACTCTTATACCATCCCTGTCGGATTCATCCCTTATCTCTGAGACCCCTTCAAGACCTTTCCCCCTCATCAACTCTCCAATTTTTTCTATAATCTTTGCCTTGCTGACCTGATAAGGGATTTCGGAGATTACAATATTATCTTTTCCAGATTTTGTTTTTTCAATAAATGCCTTAGCCCTTATTGTTATTAAACCTTTCCCTGTAGAATAGGCTTCTCTAATACCTTCCTTTCCAATTATATAGGCTCCTGTTGGAAAATCTGGACCCTTTATGAAATTCATCAATTCATCAATACTTGCCTCTGGATTATCGATCATGTAAATAAGAGCATCTGCCACCTCCCTAAAATTATGGGGTGGGACATTTGTAGCCATACCAACAGCAATCCCCGCTGAACCATTAACAAGAAGTCCAGGGAATCTCGCAGGAAGATAAACAGGCTCTTTTAATGTATTGTCATAGTTGGAAGTAAAGGGGACTGTGTTCTTCTCAAGTTCTTCAAGAAGTTCCTTTGATAGCTTTTCAAGCCTGACCTCTGTATACCTCATTGCAGCTGGAGGATCTCCATCCACTGAGCCAAAATTCCCCTGCCCATCTATTAATGGATATCTCATTGTGAAGTCCTGAGCCATTCTTACAAGGGCATCGTAAACAGCAGCATCTCCGTGGGGATGATACTTACCTATGACATCTCCAACTATTCTTGCTGACTTTTTGTAGGGTTTATCCCATGTTGTGTTGGATTCCCACATTGCCCAAAGAATTCTTCTGTGGACAGGCTTTAAACCATCAAAGGCATCAGGCAAAGCTCTGCCAATGATTACGCTCATTGCGTAATCAAGATAGGACCTTTGCATTTCATCTTCGAGGCTCACAGGGACAAATCTTTCAGTTCTTTCTTCCATTTATATCTTCCCAATTAATTTGTAAAAATTCCCCTTTTCATTCCTCCTCTCACCAGTCTCGCCTTTCTCGCTCTTTTAAATATCAAGATTCTTAGCCTCAAGGGCATTCTTTTCAATAAATTCCCTTCTTGGTTCAACCTCATCTCCCATCAAAAGAGAGAAGATTTGGTCAGCCTCATAAGCATCTTGAATTGTAACTTTTTTCAGAACTCTTGTTTCTGGATTCATTGTCGTCTCCCATAACTGCTGAGGATTCATCTCACCAAGCCCTTTATAACGCTGGATTGTTAAACCCTTTTTTGTTCTTTCAAGAACAGCTTCCATAAGCTCAACATCTGAATTTAAAGGGATATTTTCCTTATCCATTAGTAAAAAGTAAGGAGGATTTTTGAGAAGGGATATTTGTCTCTCAAGCCCCTTCAAATTCTGAAGCTCAGGGGAAACAATAAAATCCCAATCAACCTTTACTTTCTTTGCTGAACCATTCATAACATAAGAAATTTCTATTTCGTAAATTCCATGTTCTTCATCCTCTTTTACCTCACCTTTATAACCTTTTTCTTCAAGCCTTTTCATTAAATTATTAATTTTTTCAATGTTCGAAAAATCTTGTTCTTCAAGCGCCATAAGCTCAAGGAGTAATTGATAATTGAATCCCCTTCTTTCAAGAATCTGGATATAGTTTCTTTTTTGAAGAAGGGCTCTTAAAATGGATTTAAGATCATTACCCTCTATAATCTTTCCATTACCAAGCTTTATTTTGCATTCCTTCCCTGCCTTGTTTATAAGGTATTCCTCCATTTCCTTTTCATTGTTAAGATAAATCTCCTCCCCCTTTGACTTAACCTTGTAAAGGGGAGGCAAAGCTATGTATAGATGCCCTCTTTCAATAAGCTCTTTCATCTGCCTGTAAAAGAAGGTCATGAGAAGAGTTCTTATGTGAGAACCATCCACATCAGCATCGGTCATTATTATAACTTTGTGATATCTAAGGTTTTCTATCTTGAAATCTTCAGAGCCTATTCCCGTCCCAAGAGCTTGGATTATCAACCTGATTTCGTCATTAGCAAGGATTTTATCCCATCTTGCCTTCTCAACATTTAATATCTTTCCTTTTATTGGAAGGATTGCCTGGAAGCTCCTGTCTCTTCCCTGTTTTGCAGAACCTCCTGCTGATTCTCCCTCAACAATGAATATCTCCGCCTTTTTCGGATCCTTCTCCTGACAATCAGCAAGTTTACCTGGAAGTGAGGAAACCTCCAAACCACTCTTTTTCCTTGATAACTCCTTAGCCTTTCTTGCTGCTTCCCTTGCCCTTGCTGCTTCGATTATCTTTGCAAATATCTTCTTTGCAATAGAAGGATTCTCCTCAAGGAATTCTGTCATCTTTGAGTTTACAAGGGTCTCAACAATTCCTTTAACTTCAGAATTTCCAAGCTTTGTCTTTGTCTGTCCTTCAAACTGGGGATCCATCATTTTTAGACTTATTACTGCGCATAGTCCTTCCCTTACATCCTCCCCCTCAAGATTTTTAATGTCCTTGAGGAGATTATTGGAAGTAGCATAATTATTAATTGCTCTTGTAAGCCCTGATTTAAAGCCTATTAAATGAGTTCCACCTTCGGTAGTGTTAATGCTGTTAACAAATGTATAAATAGTCTCTGTATAACCCATTGTGTATTGAAGAGCAATCTCTACTTGAATATCATCCTTCTCCCCAAAAACATAAATTGGCTTCTCGTGAACAACAGGTTTATTTTTTACAAGATATTCAACAAAAGAAACAATTCCACCCTCATGATGGAATTCCCATTTTTTCCCTGTTCTCTGGTCTTCAAGGGTTATCTTAACTCCTCCATTGAGGAAAGAGAGTTCTCTTAATCTCTGGGAGAGATATTCATGATTGAATTCAACCTCTTCAAATATTTCAGGGTCAGGCCAGAAAGTTATTTTTGTCCCTGTTTTTGTTGTCTTTCCTATTTTTCTAAGAGAAGTTATTGGCTCCCCCCTCTCATAACTTTGAACCCAGACACCTCCATCTCTCCATACCTCCAGATCAAGCCTTTTTGAAAGAGCATTTACAACAGATACACCAACTCCGTGAAGACCTCCAGATACTTTATAACTTTTTTTGTCAAACTTACCCCCTGAGTGAAGGGTTGTTAGAACTATTTCTGCAGCAGGTTTGTTCTCTTCCTCAATTATATCTACAGGAATTCCTCTTCCATTATCTATGACAGTTACAGAGTTATCAGGATGGAGTATAACCTGTATCTGAGTGCAATATCCAGCAAGAGCTTCGTCTATACTGTTGTCAACAAGCTCATAAACAAGGTGGTGGAGTCCTGAAGAGCCCGTGGACCCGATATACATAGCGGGTCTCATTCGGACTCCTTCGAGCCCTTTGAGAACTCTTATTGAATCAGCTGTATAACCATTAGAGCCGTTATTTATCAGTTGTCCCTTTTCTTCTTCCTTCATCACATACCGATTCAGATAATTATTATATCAGAAAAACAAAGAATTTTAAAATAATTTTACCAGATTATAATTTTCCTGGGCTCTCTTTTGTCGAGTCTTTTAAGCCCCGCCTCCTTTGCAAAGTTTATGGCTTCCTCAAATTCTTTATAATTTATTCTTCTCGAAATAGATATATGTTCAAAGGCTTTGTAGCAAGGGTAATACTGATCCATAATGTTGACATAAGTGTTTTTTGAAATTTCCTCAGAAATAAATTTCATCGCTTCCTTTGTACCTGCGAGCCCGTTAGGTAAAACAAGATGCCTGACAAGAAGACCTCTAACCGCAATCCCATCTTCATTAATTACCAAATCTCCAACCTGTCTATGCATCTCCTTTATAGCCTTTTTTACGACCTCAGGATAATCCTCTGCAGAAGAATATTTTTTTGCTGGTTCAGGGTCCATGTATTTTATATCAGGCATATAAATATCAAAGATTCCTTCAAGGAGCTGAAGGGTTTCTACTGAATCGTATCCACTGGAATTGTAGACAAGAGGAATTTCTAACCCCATTTCAATTGCAATTTCAAGGCTTCTAAGAATCTGGGGAACTTGGTGAGTTGGCGTTACAAAGTTGATGTTGTGACAACCCCTTTTTTGAAGCGAAATCATCATCCTTGCAAGATCTTCAAAGGAACACTCCTCTCCTTCCATCAGATGGGAAATTGTATAATTCTGGCAATAAATACAGAGAAGGTTGCAGGAGGCTAAAAATATTGTTCCTGAACCGTATTTTCCCACAAGGGGTGATTCCTCTCCAAAATGAGGGTGAAAACTTGAAACAAACGGTAAAGAGCCCACTTTACAGGTTCCCTTTTCTCCTTTCACTCTGTTTTTTCTACAATTTCTCGGGCAAAGGTTGCAATTCTCAAGAATACTCCATGCCTTTTCAGCCCTTTCCCTGAGCTCCCCTTTCTCCCAAAGGGATAAATATGAAGGGACAAATCCTTTCATATACCAGAGCTCAATCTGCTCGCAAGCATTTGTGGAAGACCTGCTTCCAGAATCTTGGATTGAGCTGTTGAGATATCGTAAGAAATTCTATGGATTGTTATGCTTTCCTTCTTGGAATCATATATAAGAAATGAAGAGAGGGGATTACCATCTCTCGGCTGACCTATTGAACCAGGGTTTATGAGATATCTAAATCCACTCTCTATCTTAGCTCTGAAAGGGAATTTTGTAGGATATATGGTTTTAACATCTCCATTTTCAAGAATGTGAATAGCGGGAAAATGAGTATGCCCAAAAAAGCACATTTTTGTATCGAAAAAGGAGAATGCTTCAAGGGCATCAAATTTGTTAAACATGTAGTAGTCTTCATCCCATGGAGAGCCATGGCATATGGTTATCTCTTCATTAATTTTTAAAGGGCCACTACTCAATCCCTTAAGAAATCCAAGGTTTTCGAGTCTTAAATTTTTTGAAGTCCAAATAACTGCAGTCGCTGCAACAGGGTTGAAATAATCAAGATTTGTAAGGCCTGCAACAGCTTTGTCATGATTCCCCCTAACAATGAACAGAGGAGATATTTTCTTCATCTCCTCTATCACCTCATTGGGGTTCGCTCCGTATCCAACAATATCTCCAAGAAAAATAAATTGCTCAAATTTTCGATTTTTTATAAATGTCATAACAGCTTTGAACGCTTCAAGGTTTGAATGGACATCACTGAAAATTAAATATTTCAAACCAAAACTCCTGCTTTATAGGAGGACCTCACAAGAGGACCCGAATGAACATTTCTGAAGCCAAATTTCAATGCGATCTTCTTGAGTTCTTCAAATTCCTCAGGTCTATAGAACCTTTCAACTGGGAGAAGATTTTTAGAAGGGGTCAAATACTGCCCTATTGTGAGAATTTCGCAACCTGTGCTGGAAATGTCACAAAAGGTTTCAAGAATATCCTCAGGCTTCTCTCCAATACCAACCATAATACTTGATTTTGTCAGAAATCCCATGTTTGAAAACCAACTTAACAGATCCAGTGAAGTATAATACTGGCTTTCCTCCCTTCCAATTTTTCTATACAGTCTTTTTGGAACTTCTATATTGTGGGATACTATATCAGGCTTTGAACTGGCAAGAATGATAAATGAATCTTTTCTCCCTTTAAAATCAGGGATTAAAACCTCGACCTTTGTCTCAGGTGATAGTTCTTTTATTCTGACAACTGTATCTGCAAATATAGAAGCTCCTCCGTCCTCAAGATCATCCCTTGTAACAGATGTTATAACAGCATAATTCAATCCAAGAGCTGAAACTGCACTGGCAACTCTTTCAGAATCTTGATTGGATGGAGGATCTGGAAAACCCTTTTTTACTGAGCAGAATCCACAACCTCTTGTACAGACATCACCAAGAATCAAAAAAGTAACACTTTTGGAATTCCAGCACTCGAATATATTTGGACATCTTGCTTCCTCACAAACTGTATTTATTTTATTTTCTTTTAGAATCTTCCTTATTTCTATAAAATCTTCACTCTCTAGTCTTTTTATTTTTAGCCAATCTGGTTTTCTTTTCTCTTCCAATATCTTCTGATTCTCCTATCAAAGTTCCATTTGCTCTCTCTTCATTCTCCTTCTCATTCTTTTTAGAGCCATTGCCTCCTTCATCCTCTTCCTCTCGCCGGGTTTCAGATAAACACTGTGTTTCTTAATCTCTTTGATGATTGCTTCCTGCTGAACTTTCCTCTTGAATCTTTTCAATGCACTTTCAAAACTCTCACCATCCTGGATAATTACATAAGCCAATTTTTTCACCTCCTTTCCAAATAAACTCAAAAGTATTCCTTGCTTCAAATAAAAAAGATTCATTAATCATTCTATTAAGAAAGTAGAAATATGTCAATATTTTCTTGTGCTGGATTCAAAGGAATTTTTCTATCTTCTCCCTGTATGAAAAAAGGGCTGGAAGACCACCTGTGTGAATGAAAATAACCTTCTGACTGCTATTTATAAAACCTTTCTCTATAAGTCCTAAAAGTCCTGTCATTGCTTTGCCAGTATAAACAGGATCAAGAAATACCCCCTCTCTTTCCGCAACGATTTTAAGAGATTCCACTAATTTCTTGTCTACTATTCCATAACCTTCTCCTATGTAGTCATCTATAATTTTTATATCCTCACTCCTGATATCAAATCCAACTTGAATGTAGTCCTCAATATTTTCAACTATCCCCCTCACAATCTCTACAAACTCCTCTTTTTTTTCTGAAACACTTATACCAAGAATCTTTGTTTTTGCGCCCATCAACTTGGTGCCTGCAATTAACCCTGCTTGGGTGCTGCCTGAGCCTGTTGCATGGACAATCCAGTCAGGTTCGATTCCCAAAGTATCACATTGCTCCATTAATTCATAGAAACAATCGAGGTAGGCAATACCTCCCCAGGAAACTTCCATGGAACCTTCAGGAATTGAGGCACCAATTGGAGCGAGGTAGGTTTTTCTACCCATTTTTTCAAGAAATTGAAGATTCTCGGAAACTATTTCCCAGATATCATCCAATTTTATCAGTTTCTTATCCTTTCCTTCTACAATACTGATTTTTGCTCCTGAGAAATTTTCAAGAAGGACATTCCCACCAAGATCTTCAGGAAGATTTGTCCTTTTAAAGAGAATTAAATAAGGTTCTATTCCAAAAATTCTGCAGATCGAACTCATTGCTCTGCACCAGTTTGATTGAATCCCTCCCCATGTCAAAACTGTATCAGCCCCTTTATGCTTAATATCCTCAATCAAATACTCCATCTTCCTAATTTTATTCCCACCGAATCCACAGCCTATAAGATCTTCTCTCTTAATCAAAATTTCAACTCCAGTAAGGGATGATATATTCTTCATCCTTTCAAGGGGGGTAGGGTGGGTAAAAAGAGTCTCCTTTCTTTTCCTTAAATCTTCTACTAAATCCAAACCTTTCATTTTATTCTCCCATAATTTTCAATATTATTTCCCTTCTTCTTGGTTGGGTATCAAAGTCTATGAAAACTATTTGTTGCCATGTACCAAGAGTTAGATTCCCATTGGATATTGGCACTGTTAAAGAAGGACCGAAAAGGGAAGCCCTTAGATGGGAGGAGCCGTTGTCATCACCCCATGTTTTCTCATGATGATAAGAGATGCTTGAGGGAATTAGTTTTTCAAGGATTTCCTTCATATCCTTGCAGAGGTTCGGCTCAAATTCCATGGTTGTAACTGCACCTGTTGAACCCTGAACAAAAATCGTGACAATACCTTCTTTTAAATTAGCCTCTTTGACCTTTCTTTTCACTTCTTGGGTTATATCCTTAATGTCAGTAAAACCCGATGTTGAAATAACTATTGATTCACCTATTATTTTCATAAAAATAGTTTAGGATAATAGATTCTCAAAGGCAAATTTTTGAAATCGGAAGAAATGTAGTGTATCATTTAAATGAAATTACGAATTGAAGTTTTTAAAGAGATAGGATGGAGATAAACAAAGAAACGATTGAAAGAATTTTGAAAGAGGCAAATATTGCAAGGAAGTCTTTAGTAATTTATCCTGAATCTCATCCAACATCTTTATCAAGAATTCAAGGATTCTTTTCACTTTTAAGGGATTTCCTTGAAGAGTCATCAATAACTCTTGGTTTGAAGAGTGACCGCTTTCAATGGGGCGAGGAAGAAATAAAGCTTGAAAACCCTGCCATTCAAGAGTTCCATTCTTTGCTTAAAAATCATCAAATTCTCGCAATTCAGCTTAGCAAAGAGATTGAAATTGAAGACATAAAAAAATTCTTCAGACTAATCTCCCTTTCTCCTGAAAGAATTGCTTCAGAAGGCGGATTTAGAAGTGTCGCAGAAAGGGAGAAATTGAATGGAATAAGCTTTGTTTTTCTTGACCTCCAGCTTGCTGAAATTAAAGATGAAGAGATAATTAAAGCTCACAAAGATAAATCAGAAAGCGAAAGGGACATTTTGCTGAGAAGTCTTTTGCTAAAACCTTCGATTTTGATTTTGGACCCAACCATTGAAGAGAAAGTTGAAAAAATTATTAAATCATCAGAAAATATTGAAGAAATAAAAAATATTCTTCTTGCTATTGAATCAGCCATCCAGAATGCTTCTGATGAGGAGGCAGTTCCAGCTTACAGATTTTTACTTTCCATTCTTAGCATACCCCTTAGAGAAGAATATGCTTTATGGCTTAAAGATCTTGGAAAGAGAAACCCATCCCTTCTTAAAAGGATAGCCTCTAATGTCCCCAAGAGAATCCTTATGGAAGCTCTAAGAATTGTTAAGGAAATGGGAGTTGAGAAGAGGGAACTTGAGATTTTTCATTCTTTAATTTTCGAGAAGAACAGGGAAAGGATAGAAAACTTTTTTAGAAGCTCGGTAATTGTGGATGATATACCTATATCAATGGAGGAAAGTTACACAAATATTCTGAATGAAATTATGGAAAGGATAATTCTTCCTTCCCCTTTCCCTGATCTAAAAGAAGAAGCATGGAAAGAGCTATCGGAAGAGAAAATGAGAGAAAATCTTTTTAAACTGGATCTTGAAGCTCTTGATTGGGAAGTTGATGAAAATGAATTTACCCTTATTGTCCAGAGGCTCCTCGATTATTACTGGCTTTTCCTTCAAACTGCTCAGTTTGAAAAGGTCAGAATTTTAATCTCTGCTTTTGAAGAACCAAGAAAGGAGGATTGGAAAAACAAAATTTTAAAAAGCTCAATTGAAATAATGAAAAGTAGGGATACAATTAAATTGCTTATAGAAAATTCAAAGGAAGTTTGGGGGAAGGAGAAAATCGAGGAAATAAAATCTATATTCCACTTTATTGGAGTTGAAGCTGTTCCATTATTAGTAGAAGCCCTTATCGAGGAGGAGGACAAATACACAAGAAGAGTATTAATAGATATAATAAGCGAACTTGGTATAACTCCAGAAATTGCAAGGGCTAATCTAAAATCTGACAAATGGTATGTAGTTAGGAATATGCTCGTTATAATTAGAAACACTGGAGGGAGAGAATTTATAGATGATGTTATAAAGTGCACGGAACATCCCCATTTAAAAGTTAAGATGGAAGCTATTAGAACTCTTTCTCAGCTTGGGTATGAGAGGACCGATGAAATTCTATTAAAATTTATTGAAAGCCCTGATATTAATCTCAAAATACAGGCTCTTTCAATTGTGCCTGCATTAAGACTTACCTCCCTTATCCCCTACCTAAACAACTATTTGAAGGAGATGAAACTAAAATCAGAAAACATTCCCTTGATTATATCCCTTATAAGGACATTGGGAGACATCGGTGACAAAAGCTCTATTCCAATTATAAAAAGATTTTTGAGGGGAAGTATATTCTATCCAGCGAGGACAAAACTTTTGAAAAGAGAGGTTTACAATTCTCTTGATGGCTATCCTTACGATGAAATAAAAGATTTGATTGAAAAGGGTTTGAAATCAAGGGACAAAGAAGTAGCAGAAATTTCATACAGGTTAAGCAGGAGGATACCTTCATGACAGATAGTCAATTAAAAAAAGAGGATTTTCTATTTAGTTTTTCAAGCTCCATCACAAACAGCATCCTTTATACTCCAGAACATCCTATGACATTAAAAACAATCGAGAAAAGTTTCAATCTTTTAAAGGAAGTTCTTGAAGGAAAGGACTCATTGAGAATATCGGTATTAGAGGAAAGACTATTTGTTGATGACGAACCCATATGGAAAAAAGGAATAATTATATCCAATATTATTGAAAAGCTCAAAGTTAAAGGTTTAAACTCCATAAGTTTTCTCTTTGGAGTTGAATTCAATGAATTTCTTTCTTTTATTAACGAGTTATCTAAACCAGTAAAAAGAGGAGGCTATGAAATCCACTCAACTCCTCACATTAAAATTGGAAAATTGTCTCTTTCTTCTGAAGGGGAAACTATTTCTGAGACAAGCTTGTCAGATCTTGAGAGGAAAATCCCTATAATTGATAATGAGATTGAGGTTTTAAAAGAAATATTTAAAGACATCGAGTCTTCCCGATATGCCCCAGCTGGAAATCTAAAGGAGATAGTTCTTAGACTTGAGAAAGGATTGAAGGAAAGCATTTCTCCCCTTCTCCTTCTCATCCCCTTTAAAGGTCATGAGGAGTATCTCTATTCTCACTCTATAAATGTTTGTATTCTGACCCTTGCTCAGGCAGAATCCCTTGGATTAGAAGGGGATGAACTGACAAATATAGGTATTGCTGGCCTTCTCCATGATATAGGAAAGATAAAGGTCAGAAGAGAAATTCTTTTAAAAGGTGGAATTCTTGAAAGAGAAGAATGGGAAGAAGTAAAAAAACATCCAGAGGAAGGTGCAAAATTACTGATGAAAATCCAGGCAATACCAGAAATTGCAATAATTTCTGCTTATGAGCACCACATAAAATTTGATGGGAGTGGTTATCCTAAAAAAAGATACAATGGCTCTCCAAGTTTCATATCCCAGATGATTACAATTTCAGATTTTTACGATGCTTTAAGAACAGAAAGACCTTACAGGGCTAAGCTTGAACATGATGAGGTTCTATCATTAATGGACATTAAATCGGGAACTGATTTTAACCCCAAACTTCTCGCCAATTTTATAATGCTATTTTAGTTTTCGAAATTTAAAATTTTCAATATCTCCTTTTCAACCTCTTTTATTGCGTATTCCAGAAGCTCTGGTTCACCTCCGACCTGTATGAAATTTTTTGTTCCTCCCCCTTTTCCTTTAAGCTTTTCTTCAGCTATTTCAAGGAACGCCCTCAGGTCTAATGGCATCCTTTCTGGGCAGGCAATTATTAAATTCCCTTTTTCTCCTCTGCTACCAATTATTACCACACACTCCCTCAACGATATAATTCTTGAAGCAATTTTCCTTAGATTTTTCAATTCAATACCTTCGAAAATTTTCTTGACTAAAATTCCTTTCTGAGAGCTTAAGGTTTCTTCTATCAAAAAATCAATGATTCTCTCTTCTAATTTTGTTGCCCTCTTCCTTTCTGAAAGAAGCTCCTCCTTCATCCTTAAAACAGAATCGCAAAGCTCTTCTAAGCCAACAGTGAGAGATAAAGAAAGATTTTTTAATATTTTGTTTTTTCTCTGATAATCTCTGATCCCTCTTGTCCCACAAAGGAACTCAACCCTTATATTTCCTCTAATCTTTTCCCAACCAACAATTTTGATAAGTCCAACCTCTCCCGTTCTTGAAAGATGGGTTCCTCCGCAGGCGGAAAAATCAAAATCTTTAATTTCAACAATTCTTATCTCTTCTTCCTTTGCGGGTGGTTTTCTGAGGGGGAATTTTTTCCACTCCTCCCCCTTTAGAATGTGAGTGAAAACCTCTCTATTCTCATGAACAATTTTATTGGCTAAATTTTCAACCATTTCAACTTCATCCCAATCAATTTTATTCAGGCCAATCTCTATCACAGAAATTTCTTCACCGAGGCTTGAAGAAAGGGTTTCAGCTCCGAAAACTTTGAAGAAAGCCTGGGAAAGTATGTGTTGACCTGTGTGTTGTTGCATATTATCAAACCTTCTCTCCCAATCAATCTCTCCTATAACTTCGTTCCCTTCAATATCTCCATCGATAATATGAACGATCTCTCCTTCCTCCTCAATAACATCTATAACTCTTATTCCATTTAAAAAACCGTGGTCGCAGAGCTGTCCTCCTGAGGTGGGATAGAATAAAGTTCTGTCAAGAACTACCCTAAATCCATTTTCACACTTTTCTTTTTTTACAATTTTTCCTATGAATTTTGTTGAATAAGGTTCTTTCCAGTATAGTTTTTCTGTCATCTTCAAAAACGAAGGAGCCCTTTATTAGGGCTCACTTCTGCTTAAAAGTAATAGTTTATTTTTCCCTAAGTTATCAATTCCAACATTCTCCCCCCTTGATGGAAGGGGATAAAGGGGAGGGTGATTTGATGATTTTTCATTCATTGCCCCTCACCCTAACCCTCTTTCCGCAAGGGAAGAAGGTATATTTTGGGAAAACTTACCTTTTACGCTCAAACTATTATTTTAAAAATTTCTCTTAGCTATTTAAAATCTTTTCAGCTTCTTCCTTGTCAAGCTCCATCACATACTTAATTCCGCTTATCTCAGCTGCCTCTTTTGTTATAGCAGCAATATCATCCCTTGTTATGTGGTCGAGGGAGAATTTCCTATTTCCTGCCATGAGCTGTTTGAGTCCTTGTTCAATTCTCTTCATGTAGGTAAATAGCCCCATTGCACCTGCTGGTATCTCTTCAAATCTTTCTCCATATCTTCTCTTAAGTTCAGGAGCAGTAACAAAGATCTCCTCTTTTGAGGTTCCAAATCTTGTTACATAAACAGGGGTCTGTCCCTCTTCCATCATCTTTACTATGTTCTTTCCAACCATGGCAGCTGCAACAGGACCTCTTGCCATACAAACCAATTTGAAATAAGGAGCTCCAATTGAAAGGGCTTTGAAAACCTGGTCTTCAAGAATTATTCCACTCGCTACTGCAACATCAGGAATGTATTTTCCTTTCTTTGCTAATTTATCAAGATACTGGTAGAGAAGAGACCAAAGCTCTATAGGAGGAACTCCCCATTCATTCATCATTCTCCATGGGCTCATTCCAGTTCCTCCTCCTGCTCCATCAACTGTTAGAAGATCAATTTGTGCTTCAGAAGCATACTTTACTGCTCTTGCAAGGTCCTGAGGTCTGTAGGCACCGGTTTTTAAGAATACATATTTGGCTCCAAATTTTCTAAGCTCCTCTACTCTCTTGCAGAAAGATTCCTCATCAACCATTCCAACCCTTGAGTGCCTCTCGAATTCATGAAAAACCTTCCTTTCAAATGCTTTGATTACCTCAGGGTCATGGGGATCTGGAAGAACAACATAACCTCTGTCTTTTAGCATTTGAGCCATTTTAAGATCTTTTATCTTGACCTCACCACCTATATCTTTTGCTCCCTGTCCCCATTTGAGCTCAACTGCCTCAACTCCAAGTTTCTCAATAACATACTCGTGAACTCCCAGTCTTGTGTCTTCAACATTTGCCTGAACAACAATTGTACCATATCCATCCTGCTGCCATTCTCTGTAAAGCCTTACCCTTCTTTCCATTTCAGGAGAGCGTTTAACTCTTCCGTTGACTATTTCTGATTGAGGGTCCATTCCGCAAACATTTTCTCCTACTGTGCATATTATTCCTGTTATAGCAGCTCCTCCAGCTATTCCTTCCCAGTTATTCTTAGCAATTGCTGTTGAGCCAAGACCACCAAGGACAACAGGCATTCTAACCTTTATTCCTTTGTCCCTTCCTATCCTTCTCTCAACATTCACATTAGGGAATATTGCCTTGTCTGAATCAGCTTCGATTCCATATGCGCCAACAGCGGAACCCATGATGGAAAAATGGGATAAATCAATGGGATAATCCTTTTCTCCTGCAGCGGTAATTATACCGAATGGTTGTGGATATATTGCCTCTGCGCCACGGTAGGCTGACTTTCCTATCTCACACATTCCTATACATCCATCAACACAAGTTACACACATCCCACTAATTGGGACAACAGAACCCTCGGTTCTATTCTTTGTTAATGTTGCTGCTGTTGCGTTTATTTTTGTAAAACTCATTTTATAAAACCTCCTTTCGTTTTTATATAGAAATTATTAAATTTTTTGTTTTTCATTTCTTTGTGTTTTCTGCGGATTTCGAGCCTGCGGGTATTGGAACACATGTTCCACATTCACCCTTGAGCCCCATCCAGCATGTAAAATTATCGTATACTTCAACACATGTTGGCTGAAGAGAGTTTTCGCAACGGGCACAGATTACTGATTCTGGTTTTCCTCCTTCGCATCTCAGTGAACATGCTGGACATATGTAAATGCATCCTCCACACCTTCTGCAATCCTCTGAAGTAATATCAAAAGGTGTTGTTATCTTAAGTTTATTACCCCTATTTACAAAGCCTATTGCAGAAGCCATCATTTGCTCTTCGCAGATCCTTACGCAAAGCCCACAATAAAAGCATGTTTCCCATTTTGGTTTGAATCTGACTTTATCAACCCCCATCTTTGCTGCCATATCCTGGAGAGTCTTTGATGTGGGGCACTGGGCAATCATAAGTTCTAACATCATTTTTCTTGCCTTCAACACTCTTGGAGTGGAAGTCTTAACAGAGAGGCCATCTTCAACAGGATATGTACATGAGGTTACAAGTTTTTTATTGTTTCCTGATCCAATTTCCACGAGGCAGAGCCTGCATCCACCCCATGGGGTTAAACCCTCATAGTAACAGAGGGTTGGTATTTCGAGTCCGAGGAATTTTGCTGCTTCAAGGATTGTCCAGTGCTCAGGAGCATCAAACTCAATACCATCAATTCTTATCTTAGCCATTTTTTGCCTCCTTATCAGGCATTTCGCCTGAATATTTAATTACTGCCCTTACCTTTTCAGGGCAAACATCCATACAGATTCCACATTTTATACATTTAGATTCATCAATCACATGAACTTTCTTTAGCTCCCCTGAGATAGCTCCTGAAGGACAGGATTTCAAACAGAGAAGGCAACCAACACATTTTTCGGGAACAATATAGTAATGAATAAGCTCCTTGCAAACAAGGGCAGGGCATCTCTTTTCTTTGATATGAGCCTCATACTCATGACGATAGTATCTAAGGGTAGAAAGAACAGGATTTGGAGCTGTTTGTCCAAGACCACACATGGAAGCATCCTTAACAATTTGTCCGAGCTCTTCGAGAAGGGAAAGATGTTCTTCGGTCCCTTTACCTTCTGCAATTTCAGTTAGAATTTCATACATCCTCTGAGTTCCTTCTCTGCAGGAAACACATTTTCCACATGATTCATCCTGAAGGAAGTTCGTGAAATATCTTGCAACATCCACCATACATGTGTCCTCATCCATAACAATCATACCTCCTGATCCCATGATTGCTCCTGCAGATGTAAGGGACTCATAATCAATGGGTAAATGGAAAAGTTCTGCTGGGATGCAACCCCCTGAAGGACCTCCTATCTGAACAGCTTTTATTCTTTTTCCATTTGAACCTCCTCCGCCAACTTTGTAAACAAGATCCTTTATACTCATCCCCATGGGAACCTCTACCAAACCAGTGTTTTTTACTTTTCCTACAAGGGAGAATATCTTTGTTCCTTTTGAGCCTTCTGTGCCAATGTTTGAATACCAGTCAGCTCCTTTCTCAATTATTCTTGTCACATTCCCCCATGTCTCCACATTGTTAATGTTGGTGGGTTTTCCAAAAAGTCCTTTTTGGGCAGGATATGGTGGACGCTGTCTTGGTATTCCTCTTTTTCCTTCAATGGACGCAATCAAGGCAGTTTCCTCTCCGCAAACAAAAGCTCCTGCTCCCCTTGCAATTTTAATGTCAAAGCTGAAGGATGAACCAAGAATATTTTTACCGAGAAGTCCCAGTTTTCTTGCATCTTCAATAGCCTTTGTCACATTTTGCACTGCTAATGGATACTCATCTCTAACATAGATCCACCCCTCAGTTGCACCAATTGCGTACCCTCCAATTATCATTCCTTCAATTACAAGATGGGGATTTCCTTCAAGAAGGCTCCTGTCCATGTAAGCCCCAGGGTCTCCTTCATCTGCATTACAGATAACATACTTAATATCGCTTTTCTGCTTTCTCACAATCTCCCACTTTCTACCTGTTGGAAATCCTGCCCCTCCCCTTCCTCTAAGTCCTGACTTTTTAATCTCTTCAACTATTGCATCTGGTTCCATTGAAAGAGCCTTTGAAAGGGAAGAATAACCTCCGAGGGAGATGTAGTCCTCAAAACTTGTCGGATCTACAAGAGGGTTGTCACTGAGAAGATTTCTCTTCTGATCTTTGTAGAAGGGGATTTCCTTTAATCGAGGATATTTTGAGCCATTGGCTTGATATGTCAATTCGTAAAGGATTTCTCCTTTAACCAATGAGGAGATAATTTTTTCAGCATCTTCAGGTTTAAGATTCCTGTAAAAAATCTCCTCAGGAAATATTATTACATTTGGTTCTGCACTACAAAATCCATGGCACCCTGTTTCTTTAAGTTCAATTTTATCCTCGTATCCTTTTACTGCATCCTTAAAGGCTTCCACAATTTTAAGGGAGCCACTGGCTCTTCCGCAAGTTCCAGATGAGATTGAGATAAGTTTTTTCCCCTTTTCCCTTTTTTGAAGGATTTCTTCTCTTAGCTTTTCAAGCTCTTTTGGAGACTTTAGCTTTGGCATCTTTCTCCTCCTTTCCTAATTTCTCAATTAGCTTTCTTGCTTTCTGGGAGTTCATCTCGCCATGGTATTCACCGTCGACAACCACAATCGGTCCTATTGCACAGCATCCAAGACAGTTGACTGTCTCGAGAGTGAATTTACCATTGGAGGTTGTCTGCCCAGGGGAAATTCCAAGATCAGTAGAAAGGGTATTTACGATACTGGCTCCTCCTCTGACATGGCAAGCAGTTCCAAGACAAACTGTGATTTCGTGTTCCCCTCTGGGGGTAAGGGCAAAAGCTCTGTAAAATGTAGCTACTCCATAAACATCTCTAAGAGGAATTCCAAGTTTCTTTGAAACCTCTCTAAGAGCAGGTTCTGGAAGATAGCGGTAATGGGCTTGTATATCTTGAAGAACTGGAATGAGAAGTCCTCCCTGTCTTTTTATACATTCCTCCACGAATTCAGGAATTGAGTCCTTAGCTGTCTTTTTTTGTGATGTTTTTTTAGTTGTTTTTTTTGATTTTATTTTATCCATATTACACCACCTCTTTAATAAATTTTCTTAGAATGATGGGAGAGTTTTACTAAAGAAATTTAATCTAAAGGGGGCTTTTGAGGGAATAAAGACTAAAATTGTATAATTCCGAATAATTTCCATTTATTAGTCCTCCTGAATTAATTATATAAATCATTCTAAAGTATAACTCTGAAAATTTTAGATGTCAACGGAAATTTTTCAATAGAAAGGAGGGGGGTGGCTTCACCACTCCCGATAAGAGGGAGGTAGTGGCCACCCTATAGCGGGGAAGGGGAAAAAGGAGGGGAGGTGAGTGCCCTTCGGGGGGATACGAAGGGCTAATGGAGATCTATTTATAATTCCAATCCTCATATTTTTTATTATATCCATTTTTTCCTTCATGTCAATAATACGAAATTAAATTAAAAAGGTTTTGGTCTGCAAAATCCCTTCTGGAAAAGATTCGCAAGAAAAAAATCAATAATTTTTTAAAAACTCTCTCAAACATTTTTTCAACCTCACCCAACTTTCAAAACTCCAGCTCCTTTTATACCACCTTTTTTTAATAGTTTCAAGGCAAGGTTAGCTTCTTTAAGAGAAAAGACTTCAATCTTTGTTTTAATTGGAATCTTTGAAGCAAGGGAAAGAAGTTCTAATGCATCTTCTCTTGTGCTATTGGCAACACTTTTCATAATTTTTTCATTATATAGAAGTTCGTAAGGAAAGGATGGTACTGGGCTCATGTGGATTCCAGCACTTGCAACTGTTCCTCCCTTTCTAAGAACTCTCAATGCGGAAATATAAAGCTCTCCAACAGGTGCAAAAATTATTGCTGAATCAAGCTCCTCAGGAATTTTATCCGCTGAAGTTCCTACCCAATCCGCACCCAGCTCTTCAGCCAATTTTCTGTGCTCTTCAGATCTTGAAAATACAAATACTTTACAACCATAGAATTTTGCTATTTGTATAACTATATGGGCTGAGGCTCCAAATCCATACAAACCAAGATTTTCCCCTTCCTTCACATTGCTTAATTTAAAGGAGCGATACCCAATTATCCCTGCGCAGAGAAGAGGGGTTGCATATAAGTCAGAAAATCCCTCAGGGATTTCATAAGTAAATTCTTCATTTGAAATTACATAATCTGCATAACCTCCATCCTTTGTATAACCTGTAAATTCAGGAGAATTGCAAAGATTCTCCATCCCCTTTTGGCAATACTTACATTTTCCACAGGAAGAATAAAGCCATGCAACTCCTACTCTGTCACCTTCTTTAATTTTTTTTACATTTTTTCCAACCTTTTCAACTCTACCAACTATCTGATGTCCTGGTATTAAAGGTAGCTTTTTTGGAGGAAGTTCTCCCTCAATGACATGGAGATCAGTATGGCAGATTCCACAGGCTGAAACTTTTATTAAGACTTCATCAGAGGATGGCTCTGGAATCTCTATTTCTTTTAGTTTAAGAGGCTCATTCTCGATATTATCCGGCTTTTCAAGAACCATTCCAAACATTTTTTCATTCAATTTTTGAGAGGGCTTCCTTTATTCTTTTTATCCCTTCCATCAAATTTTCATCGGATACAGCAAATGAGATTCTTATAAATCCAGGAGTTCCAAAGGAATCCCCTGGAACAGTAACTACTCGGGCATTCTCGATAAGGTAAAGGACAAGTTCTGTTGTATTCTTGACTTTCTTCCCAATATAATAACTCAACTCAGGATAGAAGTAAAAAGCTCCTTCAGGAGGATGAATTTTTAAATTTTTTATCTCTCTTAAAAGTTTTATTCCAATATCCCTTCTTTTCCAGTAGATTTCCCTTACCTTTTTTATATGCTCTGAAGAGTTTTTTATAGCTTCAATAGCTGCTTTTTGGGATATTGAGCATGGATTTGAAGTTGAGTGACCCTGCAAGATTTCCATTTTCTCAATGATTTCTTTTGAGGCAAGGGTATATCCAATCCTCCACCCTGTCATTGAATAGGACTTGGAAAGGGAACCTATAATTATTAGGTTATTCTTTGATTGAGGAGAAAGTCTTAAAGCTTCTGGAAATTCTCTTTCGAAAATAATATCCCTGTAACAT
>CAZFCI010000171.1:0-3177 GCA_964517525.1 uncultured Clostridia bacterium
CTTTTTATACTAACAATGCACCCAAAGATCATAGGTCACAGAAGCAGAATAATAATGCTGGAAAAATTGATTCAACACATTTTATCAAGAAAAAATGTTTGGTTTGCAACCCATGAGGAAATAGCAAGATATGTTTTAAAAGAGAAAGGAAGTAAATAAAAGGGAGGAAATATGGAAAAAAAGGTTGATATGAAAGTTGATGAGTCAGTGGCAACAGGTCAATACTCCAACATTGCTGCAATAAGGCATTCAAGGGAGGAATTTATATTTGATTTTGCCTTTCTATTTCCCGATGCTCCACCAGATGCTCCTGCGGGAAAACTTGTTGCAAGGATAATTCTTTCTCCAGCCCATGCGAAGAGATTCCTTCTTGCCCTTGAGGACAACATCAAAAAATATGAGAAGGATTTTGGAACAATCCCAATTCCAGAGATCCCACCCCTTCCAGGACTTCACTGAAATTTTAGCTTGAATTCAGAATAAAAAAAGAAAAACTAAGAGGTAACAGTTTAATTTTTCCTAAGTGATCGCCTCTAACATTCCCTCTCACCCTTACCTTCTCCCGCAAGGGAAGAGGGTATATTTTTGGAAAAACTTACTATTTACTCTAAGAGAGCCTAAATATAACAATGGAGTATTAGTCGTCTTTGCTTAGAATTGAATTTTAAGTAAAGAATCTTTAAGATTCTTTCGTCTAATTGATAGATACAAAATTTGATTTTCTTATTTTAATCTGTTATTCTGCACCTTTGGAGGAAATATGTTAAAAAGACTTTTGGTATTAGTTTCCGCATGGGCTTTAGTCGTTTCTCTATGGGCTCAGGCACCGAACTCTCTGGATTCGATTCTTGTTTATAAAGGTGAAACACCAGGAACAGGACCAGGAGTATCTGTTCTAAAACTTGCTGTTGGAGAGGAAGTTGTGTTAGTCGCTAAAGGGATTGATTCAGAAGGGAAGGAGGTTCCTATTGCTCCTACCTGGAAAGCAGATAAAGAGATAGCTCTTATAACTGTTGAAGGGAAAGGTAGATGCATAAAGATAAGACTTAAGGAAGCCCCTTCTGTAGCGGCTTATGTTACTGTTGTTATTATCAGAGAAGACGGAAAAAAGGTCTCCACAGATGTAGCAGTTGAAGGGAAAAAATAGTTAGATAAGCAGTTTTTTAAATTTTATAGCTAAAAGCTATTTATTTTTATTTGAATTGTTGATTTACTTTAGAACCTCTATCTTTACCTTTCAACAATATTAACTTTTCTGCTATAATTTTAACTGATTCAGTTTTGATTTGAATTTTAAAACTTTCAAAAACGATGGATGAGAGAGACTATATTAGAAAGACCAGGAATTTTTCCATAATTGCCCACATTGACCACGGTAAATCAACCCTTGCTGATAGAATTCTTGAGAAAACTGGTGCAATACCTCCAAGGGAGATGGAGGAACAGGTTCTTGATTCTATGGAGCTTGAGAGAGAGCGGGGGATTACAATAAAGGCACACTTTGTTCGATTGAAGTTTCCCTACAATGGAGAAGATTATGTGTTCAATCTAATTGATACTCCTGGACATGTGGATTTTACCTATGAGGTATCAAGAAGTCTTTCCGCCTGTGAGGGAGCTATTCTTGTAATTGACGCAACACAGGGAGTTGAAGCCCAAACCCTTGCCAACACATATCTTGCCATGGAAAATAACCTTGTTCTTGTCCCTGTAATTAATAAAATAGACCTGAAAAACGCAGATATAGAAAGGACATTAGAACAGATGGAGAATGCCCTTGCAATTCCTAAAGAGGAAGCCCTTCTCGTTTCTGCAAAGGAGGGTATTGGAATTGATAATGTCCTTGAGGCCATTGTAAAAAGAATCCCCCCTCCAAAGGGTTCGATGGATGCTCCTCTTAAAGCTTTGCTCTTCGATTCCTGGTTTGACTCCTATAGAGGAGTAATTGTCCTTGTAAGAGTAATTGATGGGTTCCTCTATCATGGACAGAAGATAAGATTGATGTCTTCAGGAGCAACCTACGAGGTCGAGGAAGTTGGAGTTCTGACACCAAAACCTTTAAAAATAGATATAATTAGAGCAGGGGAAGTTGGATATCTTATTGCAGGAATAAAGAAAATTTCGGATGTCAGGGTTGGGGATACAATTACAGATGACAAAAAACCCGCAGATTCTCCATTACCAGGATTTAAGGAGTTTAAGCCAATGGTTTTTGCTGGAATTTTCCCTACTGAAGAGACAACCTATGAACAGTTGAGGTCAGCCCTTGAGAAACTGAGGCTGAACGATTCTTCTTTTGTTTATGAGCCTGAAAATTCACCCGCTCTTGGATTTGGCTTCAGATGCGGTTTTCTTGGCCTTCTCCATCAGGAGATTGTAAGGGAAAGGCTTGAAAGGGAGTTTGACCTCACCCTTGTAACAACAACACCAACAGTAAGATACAGAGTTATAACAAAGAAAAATGAAGTTTTTGAGATTGACAATCCATCGAAGCTTCCTCCTCCCAATGAAATTCTATCAATAGAGGAGCCAATTTTTGAAGTAATAATTCTAACTCCTGATGTCTATATTGGCTCAATAATGAAGCTTCTCGAAGTAAGAAGGGGTAGGAAGAAAAGCCTTGATTACATCTCTTCCAACAGAGTTATGCTTGTCTATGAGGTCCCTTTAAATGAGCTTATTCTTGATTTCTACAACAGGTTAAAATCCTTTTCTCAGGGGTATGCTTCAATGGATTACAATTTTAAGGAATACAGGGCAGAAGACCTTGTCAAGCTTGACATATTAATCAATGGTGAGCCTGTAGATGCTCTCTCCCTAATTGTTCCAAGAGAAAAAGCTTACGAGAGAGGGAAAGCCCTTGTTTCAAAGATGAGGGAGGTAATACCAAGACAGCTCTTTGAAGTTGTTATTCAGGCATCTATTGGAGGAAGAGTAATTGCCAAGGAATCTGTGAAACCTTTGATGAAGAATGTGCTTGCCAAGTGTTATGGCGGAGATTACACAAGAAAGAGAAAACTCCTCGAAAAACAGAGGGCGGGAAAGAAAAGACTTAAAAAGGTTGGAAGAGTAGAGCTTCCTCAGGAAGCATTTCTTGCTCTTATGAAAATTGATGAATAGTGAGAATTGAATTCCTTCTCCGTGTTAGATCATAATTCATTGTCTCTGAAATATGTC
>CAZFCI010000172.1:0-3232 GCA_964517525.1 uncultured Clostridia bacterium
CCTTGATTTTTTATTTCAAATATTTTATTATAAAAGAGAACAAAAAGCGAACAATGGAAGAGACTGGTTACATTCCTTTGAGAGTGAGAACATCCTTCAGTGCTGGAGGCGTTTCCGTAAAAGAGGTTTTTGTCTCAATGAAAAAATTTTCCTTAGTCCCCATTGCTGACATTGGCGGTATATGGGGATGGGGGGGATTGAAGATAGAGTGCAAAGAGGAAGAGAGGAAAGGTAATTATGTAAAGCCATTATACGGAGCAGAGATCTCTTTAAATAGAGATAAATTTCTTCTATTTGTGAAGGAAAAGGAAGGTTATTACAATCTCTGTAAATTTCTGAATATGAAGGATCATTGTGGAAAAGGGATTTTAGCTATATATATCCCTTCTTCTCCAAATTTAAGTCCAATTCTTGAAAATTTTGATGATCTTTATATCGGGATAACCTTTTGGAATTTGAAATGGCTGGATAGTTTTAAAAGAGCAGGAATACCCCTTGTTTGGGCAAACCCTGTAAATTACCTTGGGAATCAAGCAAAATATTCCCTTATCCTTTCAATAAGAAAGGGGATACCATTCCCAAGAATTAAAAATAAAAATTTAATTTATTTTTCTCCCCTGCCAATAAAATTTCTCAGAAAATTTACAAAGGAAGAAGATATTTTTAAAAGAACATGGGAAGTGGCTGAAAAGTGCAATTTTGATCTGAAGAATATAATTCCTGAACCTAAAGGGGGTGAGGAAGAATTGAGGAAGATTTTAAAAAATAAAATAGAGGGGATGAATTTAGAAAAATCTTATCTGGAAAGGCTTGAGAGAGAGTTGGAAGTGATAGAAGAATCAGGTTTTTCATCTTTTTTCCTTTTAGCTCATGAAATAACAAATTTTTCGAGGGAAAATGGAATTTTATACAATTTAAGAGGCTCTGGAGCCTCTTCCCTCATTGCTTATATCCTTGGAATATCCCATATTGATCCTCTCAGAGCAGGGCTTTATTTCGAAAGATTTTTAAATAAAGGAAGGGATGACCCTCCTGATCTTGATATAGATTTTGAATCGGAAAGAAGGAATGAAGTTATAGATTATCTCTTTAAAAAATATCCCCAAAGAGTTTCCTTTATTGCTTCTTTTAAGGATTTTAAGGCTCGTTCAGCAATCTACTTTACAGGCAAAGCTCTCGGTCTCCCCCCTTCTGAATGCAGGGAATTAACAAAGAAAATACCAATTTATGCCGAGCCTTCCATCTTGGAGAAAATTCCTCCACCTCCTGGCACTGAAGAGCTATGGAAGCTTGCTTCCCTCCTTCAGGGAATACATTTTCAGAAAGCCCTTCACTTGGGAGGGATTCTCTTTACTCCCTATCCCGTAAACTCTTACCTTCCTGTTGAGATTTCTTCAAAGGGTTATCCCATGACTCATTTCGACAAAGAAACTGTTGAGGAAATTGGAATTGCCAAAATTGATCTCCTCGGAGTAAGGGGACTTTCAACAATATCAGAGGCAATGAAAAATATTGAGATTAAAGAAATTCCTGAAAACGACAGGAAGACTTTCGACATTATAAGTAGAGGAGATACAATTGGTTGTTTCCAGATAGAAAGCCCTGCCATGATAGATCTCCTTAAAAAAATAAAGCCTAAAAACATATCTGAACTCGCGGATGCCCTCGCCCTTATAAGACCGG
The DNA here is from genome assembly GCA_964517525.1 of uncultured Clostridia bacterium. Classification (GTDB taxonomy): domain Bacteria; phylum Acidobacteriota; class Aminicenantia; order JBFLYD01; family JBBIMS01; genus JBBIMS01. Next base: position 1,684 of record CAZFCI010000172.1, read on the forward strand.
GACCAACAGAGAGTGGGATGAAGAAGATGATGGTTATGCTAAGGAATGGGAAGAAACCACAAATAAGCCCGATTCTGAGATATTTGCTTCCAGAAAGTAATGGCTTGATAATATACGAGGAACAAATTATGGAGATAGCCTACAAATTTGGTTTCAAATGGGATGAGGCAGAGGTTTTAAGGAGGAGACTGAAAAAGGGTAATGGAGAGGGACTAAAGTCAAAATTCTTTGAAAAGGGTAAAGAGAAAGAATTTGGAGAAAAGGAAATGGAGGAGATATGGGATATTTTGCAATACTTTTCATCTTATACTTTTAATAAAGCCCATGCTTTCTCTTATGCATGGTCAGCTTATATATCTGCATATCTTAAGACCCATTATCAAAAAGAATTTTTTGCATCTCTTCTAAATTCTAAAGGTGGATATTATCCTTCATGGGAATACATGGAAGAAGCAAGGAGGAAAGGAATTAAAATACTTCCTCCTGATGTTTGCAATAGTGATGAAGGTTTCAAAGTTGAGGGAGATGCCTTAAGAAAGGGGCTCCTATTTATCAAAGGGATTGAGAAGAACACTGTAAAAAGGATAATTGAGGAGAGAAGAAGGAAAGGTTTCTCCTCCATTCAGGATTTTATATTGAGGATAAAGCCTAAAAAAGAGGAACTCTTCTCATTGATGGATTCATACGCCCTTGATTCCCTTGCACCCCTTTCCTCCCAAATCTCCTTTTATTTAGGAACATCAAAAGATGTAGAAATTATAAAGGATATGAGGAATAAGGATGAAAATCTGGAGGAAATTCTTAGAAAATTCTCAAAAGAATTCCTATGTAAAATAAAAAACATCCCATCAAAGGATGGCGAGATAATTTCAATTCCAGTAAGAATTGTGGATGTTAGAATAAAAAGGGCAAAGGGAGAGAATTTTGTCTTCTATCTTTTTGAAGATGAAACAGGATTAATCGAAGGAAATTCAAGGGATCTCAAACTTCCTGAAAGCAGGTTGGTTATAGTAAAAGGGGAAATAAGTCTTAAAGATGGAAATCCTAAGCTCACAAATTGCAAATTTGCCTCTATAAAATGAATCAGAATAATTGCCAAATCAATCAGGTCTTATCCTACTTCCCTATACAAAATCTACTGAAAATATTCTCAAGAACATCTTCAGTTTTAATTTCTCCTGTCAGTTCAGAGAGATAGGTTGAGCCATCTCTTATCTTTTCTACAACAATCTCTTCCCCTTTCCCTTCTTCAATCATTTCATAAGCCTCAACAAATTTTTCGAGGGTTCTCTCAAGAATTTCTTTCTGCCTTAAATTCATTATTACTTCTCCTGATTCAACTGTTGGTATAAACTTTTCTTTGATCAATTCCATCAATTTTTCAATATTTGTTCCAATCTTTGCTGATATCTGAATGGATGGAGAGGAAGGATAATTCTCAAGGATTCTCTCCCTTTCCAGAACCACTGGCAAATCCATTTTGTTAAATACAACAATAACATTCAGATCTTTTGTGTTCTCTATAATTTCATAATCCTCATTACTAAGC
>CAZFCI010000173.1:0-9162 GCA_964517525.1 uncultured Clostridia bacterium
CTCTTACAGTGAAAAGAACTTTCTTTCCGTCAGGAGATAAGTTTAAATCTGAAATCCCCTTAATTCCGAGGATATCTTCTGGCTCCATCCCCTTCTTTTCAGCATAAATAGGCACAAAAGCAATAAACAATAAAACTAAAGATAAAACCTTTTTCATGCTTACCTCCAGATTTAAAATACGATTATAAGACAAATTTGTTTAATTTTGAAAAAAATAGGTATAAAAAATATTATGAATATCCTTATTCTTTAATAAAGCTTCTTGAGTTCTTCCTTTAAAATAGGTATTACTTCGAAAAGGTCGGAGATAAGTCCGTAATTTGCTACTTTGAAAATTGGAGCTTCAGGGTCTTTGTTAACTGCAACAATTACTTTTGAACCTGACATTCCAGCAAGATGCTGAATTGAACCAGATATTCCAAAGGCTATGTAAAGATTAGGAGAAACAACTTTTCCCGTTTGTCCAACCTGATGCTGATGGTCAATCCATCCTGCATCAACAGCTGCTCTTGATGCACCAACTGCACAATTGGGAAGAATTGAGCAAAGTTCCCTTAGAAGAGCGAAATTCTCAGGTCCCTTCATTCCTCTTCCACCTGAAACAACTATATCAGCCTCTGTAACATCCAAGGTTGCCTCTTCTGCTCTTTCAATTCCGACAACCTTGCAACCCAAGTCTTCCTCTGAGATTTCAACGCTTTCTATTTCAATCTTTCCGCTTTTTGATAAATTTTCAACAGGAAATATATTGGGCCTGAGAGTTAAAACATAGGGCTTGTTTTTTAGTTCAATCTCTAAGAATGCTTTCCCTGCATAAATAGGTCTTGTCGAAATCAACTTGCCATTCTCAACCCTTATATTTGTACAGTCGGAGGCAAACGATGAGCCGAGGGAAGCAGAGACTCTTGGAGCAAGATCCTTTCCAAGGGATGAAGCAGAAAATAATATGGCATCAGGATTTGTCCTTTTTGCTATTTCAAAAACAACCCTTTTGAAAGCAGTTGTTGAGTAATTTTCAAGGAGTGGATTTTCAACGCAATGAATAATATCAGCCCAATCCTTAAGGGATTCTGCCAAGGTTTTCACATCCTTTCCCACAATTACCGCGTGAGTCTCTCCCAATCCAAGCTTACCTGCTACTGATAAAATCTCAAAAGAACCTTTCCTTACCTTTCCATCTCTATGTTCAACAAATACAAGAATCATCTTCGACCTCCTAAATTACCTTTGCATCGTTTCTGAGGAGATTTAAGAGTTCTTTTACCATTTCCTCAGGTGTTCCTTTCAGAATTTGCCCTGCAGGTCTTGGAGGTGGAGGTTCTATTTTTAAAATCGATATTGAATTCTGAAGCTCCTTCAATCCAAGCTCATCAAGGGGGACTGTCCTTATTTCCTTCTTCTTAGCTGCCATTATTCCTTTCAAAGTTTCATACCTCGGTTCATTCAATCCCTTCTGAGCAGAAAGAACAACTGGAAGTTTGAATTCAACAACTTCAGAGGCACCCTCTATCTCCCTCCATGCTTTACCTTTTCCATTCTCAATTTCAAGTTTTGTCACAACCGTAACTTGGGGTAAAGCGAGGAACTCAGCAACCATTGCTGGGACACCCATATTGTCATCACCAATAGCCTGTTTTCCAAAGAAGAGAATGTCAAAGGGAATTTTTTCTTTTTTAATGAATTCTGATATTATCTTTGAGATTCTTTGTGGATCATAGGTTTCTCCTGCATCATCCTTAATCAAAATTGCATCATCAACTCCCATTGCAAGAACCTTCCTAAGGGTAGAAATTGCTCTTTCTGGTCCAACAGTAACAGCTGTAACCTTTCCTCCAAATTTCTCCTTTAATCTAAGCCCTTCCTCAACCGCAAATTCATCGTAAGGGTTTAGAATAAAATTTATGCCTTCCTCATCAATCTTACCATCCTTCACTACTATTCTTGATTCAGTATCAGGAACCTGTTTTACAAAAACTATTATCTCCATATTTCCTCCTCAAAAATTTTTAAATTTTATATCAACCCTCGAATTTCTTCAGAACAAGGGAAGCATTCGTCCCACCAAAACCGAAGGAGTTATTCATTGCATACTTTATTTCCATCTTTCTTGCTTTATTGGGGACATAATCAAGATCACATTCAGGATCAGGGAATTCATAATTTATTGTGGGTGGAACAATTCCCTCTTTAATTGCAAGGGCAGTAAAGATTGTTTCAATGGCTCCAGCAGCACCAAGAAGATGTCCTGTCATGGATTTTGTCGAGGATATAGCAAGCTTGTAGGCGTGCGGACCGAAAAGCTTTTTAATAGCCATTGTCTCTACTTTGTCGTTGAGAGGAGTTGAAGTTCCGTGGGCATTTATATAGTCAATATCTTCGGGCTTTATTCCCGCATCCTCAATTGCAAGTTTCATGCACCTTATAGCTCCATCACCATCAGAACAGGGAGCAGTTACATGGAAAGCATCTCCACTCATTCCGTATCCCACAATCTCAGCATAAATATTTGCATTTCTTGAAAGAGCATGTTCAAGTACTTCAAGAATAAGAACTCCCGCACCCTCTCCCATTACAAATCCATCCCTCTTTAGATCGAAGGGGCGAGAAGCTTTTTCAGGTTCTTCATTCCTTGTGGAAAGAGCTCTAAGGGCACAGAAACCACCAAGACCAATCGGAGTTATGGGAGCTTCTGCTCCTCCTGCTATCATAACATCTGCTTCTCCCCTCTGGATTATCCTGAAGGAATCGCCTATTGAATGAGCTGAGGTTGCACAGGCTGTAGCTGTTGCAGAATTTGGACCTTTTGCACCAAAAATTATAGAGACCAAGCCTGAAGCCATATTGATTATTAAACCCGGAAGGAAGTAGGGAGAGATCTTTCTCGGTCCATGGTTAAGGATTGCATTATAAGTCTTCTCTATGAAGGAGAGCCCACCAATCCCTGAACCAATATGGACACCCACTCTTTCGGGATTCTCACTGGTAATTGAAAGTTTTGAATCATTCACTGCAAGGACAGCTGAGGCTACTGCATATTGAATGAAAGGATCAAACTTGTCCACTTCCTTAGGATCAAGAAATTTAGAAGGTTCAAAATTCTTTACTTCCCCTGCAATTGTTGTCCTGAAGGCAGATGCATCAAATTTAGTGATTTTCCCTATACCACTCTTTCCTTCAATGCAGTTAAGCCAGTTCTCTTCCTTTCCTATCCCTATGGGAGAAACTATTCCTATTCCTGTTATAACAACCCTTCTTCTGCCGAAAGGGTTCATCTTATCCTTTCAATTTATTGAAGATATAATCTACAGCTTTTCCTACAGTGTCAAGTTTTTCAGCTTCCTCATCAGGGATTGTCATTTTAAAATGGTCTTCAAGGCTCATTATCAGCTCCACTGTGTCCAGGGAATCAGCACCAAGGTCCTGAATAAAGTGAGCATCAAGGGTCACCTGCTCAGGTTTAACCTTTAATTTTTCAACAATTACATCCCTAACTTTACTAAAAATTTGTTCTTTATCCATTGGAACCTCCTAAAATTTTAAATTTATATTCAAATGAGCTAAAAATCGAACTAACCCATGAAGAGTCCGCCATTTACAGATATTACTTCTCCTGTAATATAGGATGCAGAATCTGAGAGGAGGAATAGAACAACCTCAGCCACCTCTTCGGGATTGCCAAACCTCTTCATAGGAATTATATTCAAAAAGGCATCTTTAACTTCCTGAGGAAGTTTTAATGTCATCTCTGTTTCAATGTAGCCTGGAGCAACAGCGTTTACAGTTATTCCTCGAGATGCAACTTCTCTCGCAAGGGAACGGGTAAAACCAATTAAACCAGCCTTAGAGGCTGAGTAATTAGTCTGTCCTGCGTTTCCCATCAACCCAACTACTGAGGATATATTTACTATTCTTCCAATTCTATTTTTAATCATATTTCTGATGACAGCCTTGGTCATGAGGAAAGCACCTTTGAGATTGACATTCAGAACTAAATCCCAATCTTCCTCGTTCATTCTCATTAGAAGGTTGTCCCTTGTAATTCCTGCGTTATTTACAAGATTGTGAATAACATTATATTTCTTCTCTATTTCAGCAACAACATTTTCGACATCTTCTCTCTTTGAAATATCTGCTTTAAAGAAATTCACCTTAAAACCTGAATTTTTGAACTCTTCATATGTTTGCTTCAATCTTTCTTCATTCAAATCAATTAGAATTACCTCAGAACCTTCCTCTCCAAGTTTTCTTGCTATCTCTTTTCCAATCCCCTGGGCAGAGCCAGTAACTATACTTATCTTCCCTTCAAATCTCCTCATTTCATCTCCTTATCCTATTTGGAATTTAATTATTTCAGTCCTGATCTTTTCAGGTATTCTATTTCTTATAAAATTCCTTGCAACTTTTATTGCATTTTTTATTGCATTTGAGTCAGATCTTCCATGACCAACAACAGCAATCCCTTTAACACCAAGGAGAAGAGCCCCTCCGTATGATGAATAATCAACATTTTTTCTGAACTTTTTAAGGGCTCTCTTCATGAAGAGATAACCAATCTTTGCCCAGATATTCTTTCCAATTTCTCTTTTTAAAAGAGATAAAAGAATTTCAGCAGTTCCCTCTGAAACCTTGAGGGCAATATTTCCCGTGAAGCCATCGCAGACTATAACATCTGCCAAGCCTTTGTAAAGGTCTTTTCCTTCAACATTGCCAATAAAATTAAGATTGGAATTCTTAAAAAGGGGAATGCTATCTTTTATAAGTTCATTCCCTTTTTCCTCTTCCTCTCCAATACTCATTAGAGCAATTCTTGGATTCTCAACTCCAATAAGCTTTTTCATAAAGACAGAACCCATTATTGCAAACTGAAGGAGATTGATCGGCTTACAGTCTGCATTTGCTCCCACATCAAGAAGCAATGTCGAACCTTTCTGGGTTGGAATAGCTACTGCGAGAGCAGGCCTTTCAATACCTTCAATGGGTCCGAGGATTGTTTTTGAAAGAGCCATAACAGCTGCTGTATTCCCCGCAGATACAACCCCACCAGCAACCCCTTCCTTTACAAGTTCTATTGCTTTCCTTATTGATGTCCCTGTTCTTTTGAGAATCTTAAGAATTCCATCCTTCATACTTATGTGTTCAGGAGCATTGACAATCTCTATATTTGACAATTTTCCATGTTTTAAAAGCTCCCTCTCGATTATGTCTTTTTTCCCAACAAGAATTAGCGGTGAATCCAACTCCTTAGAAGCCTGAACAGCTCCTTCAACAACTACAGAAGGACCTTTATCAGACCCCATGACATCAATTGCAATTTTCTCGCTAAATATCACTCTTCTTCCCCTTCGACTACCTGCCTTCCTTTGTAGAATCCACAATGTGGACAAGCTCTATGGGGGAGCTTTGGATTTCCGCAATGGGGACAAATGGAAAATGATGGAATCTTTAAATGATCATGGGCTCTTCTTTTCCCTCTTCTTGAGGGTGAATGTCTTCTCTTTGGATTAGCCATTTAGCACCTCAATTGTTTATTAATTTTATTTTACCCCAGCGAGGATCTTCACTCTTCACTTTGCATCCACACTCTCCATCATTGAGATTTGTGCCACAAACAGGACAGAGACCTTTACAGGATTCTGAGCAGAGGGGTTTCATGGGGATTGTAAGGTTGATCTGCTCGAGAACGAGGGAGTCTATATCAATTATATTCTCTCTGTAAAACATTGATTCGAAATCAGCTTCTTTAAGCTCCTTTTCAGGTTCTTCCTCTCTTAGAAAGTCTTCGATAGGATAGTAAACAAGGTCAAAATAAGAATCTATCTTGAAAGGATATGGAGAAAGGCATCTACTGCAGGTAAGGGAGAGGGTGGTAGACACTCTTCCACTAACAAATACTTTTTCGTTTTCTTTGTGAATCTCTATCTTTATCTTTACAGGCTCAAGAAAGATTGCTTCCTCTTCTACCAAAGAGAAACTATCAAAGCGGATATTTTCATCTATTTTTAAACCTTCACTGGGAATCTCTAAAACATTGACAAACATTTTTTTCTCCTTTAAAAGGAATAAAATACAACAAAAATTGACTTTTGTCAATTAAACCGATTTATGAATCACAAATAAGTATAATATTGGACATTGAAAATCAGTCTGCCTTATTTTAGCTTTAGAAATTCATTTATTTGGTCTAAAAACTCCACAAAAACAGGTAAATTTTCTCTTGTGGATGATAGGATTTTTCTATCATCAATTTCCCAATATTTGTGAATTATGATATTTCTCAATCTTGCTAACTTTATAAGCTTATTTCCAAGCTCTTCTGGGATTACACCTGCGCGAAACAACTTTTCGAAACAATCGGGATATCCTTTGGGAACATCTCCTTTCAAGCGAGTTATAATATGATTGCAGATATTTGCCATGGTTTCAACAGCTTCAATCAAAAGATAACGGAGAGAATAAATATTTTTCTTGCTTTTCAGAAAGTTTTCATCTTCCATTGAAATGATTTTTTTTATTTCGGAAACAGTATCAAGAATGTCTTTTTCGAGAGTTTTGATCTTTTCTATGTTTATTTCTTTATGCATTCTACAAGTTCCTTAAGATATGCTTTTGAAAACTCATAATAATCCATATATTCTAAGCCCAATTTTTCTATAAAATTAAGGCTTAAATTTCTGTCTCTCTCAAAAAGCAAACTCCCTTCATTTATTACTGAAAACTGGAAACCAATTGGTGCGAAATTAATAACTTTGAAATCAACAGGAAAGCCAGTTTCTTTTTCTAATTGAGAACCAACTTCCATCTCAAAATCAAACACCTGATCTTCTGATATAAAGCAGTATGCAGAAATGTCAATATCTCTAAATGGGTGTATCCCGAAAGAACCGTAAATATAGGCAAAAGAGATTACCTCATAATTTAGAAGAATTGATATAATTTTTCTCTTTATTTCTTCAATTTCTTTTTCCGAGAGCTCAAATCTTTGCTCCATTACTTAAAAAATAGCATAGATAAATGAATTTTGCAATCTTTTAAACTTCCTTTTTTACCATTCCCTTTCTCAAATAATCCAGAATTATATTTGTCATAACCTTAACACCAATTGGAATACTTTTCTCATCTACAAGGAATGTAGGGGAGTGGACAGAGTTTCCTTTGACATCTGGAGGACAGACGCCAAGTCCTAACATTACGGAAGGAATCTCCTTTGCAAAATAGCTAAAATCTTCTCCTCCCATCTCGGGCAAACCCTCAATTAGAAAATTTTTGCCACCAAGAGCCCTCTCTAATGTTGGAAGGATTGATTTTAAAAGATCGGGATTGTTGTAGAGGGAAGGGGTTCCAAAATAGTAATTTAGCTCATAATCTGCTCCTGCGCTTTCACAAATGTTCTTTATGACCCTCTCAACTTTTTCTTTAAGAATCTTCCTTTGCTCCTCTCCATAGGTCCTTACAATTGCTCTCATTTCAGTCTTTTGGGGAATTACATTGGGAGCTGTTCCAGCGTGGAAGGAGCCAACAGTAACTACAGTGTTATTATGAACTGAGGTTTCCCTTGAAACCATAACTTGAAGAGCAAGGACAATTTCTGCGCCGACAACAATGGGATCCACACATGAGTTGGGAGAGGAGCCATGGCAACCCTGGGATTTTATTATTAGATGAAAGCCATCGCAATTGGCACCAGAATAGCCAGGAGTGTATCTAATATATCCTGGCATTAGCTCATCATCTACATGGAAGGCAAACATTACTTCTGGTTTTATATCTTTGAAAACTCCTGCTTTTAACATCTCATTTGCTCCATCACCCCATTCCTCTGCAGGTTGTGCAACAAAGAGAATTGTCCCGGGGATTTCATCCTTTAATTTTGAAAGAACATTTGCAACACCGAGAAGGATTGTTGTGTGGACATCATGACCGCAGGCATGCATAACTCCTGTCTCCCTTCCGTCAATCATAACCTTTACTTTTGATGCAAAGGGAAGTCCTGTCTCCTCCGTAATTGGAAGAGCATCCATATCAGCTCTCATCCCAACTGTTGGTCCTTTTTTTGAGCCTCTAAGGATTCCAAGAACCCCTGTTCCAGCAATTCCTTCCCTTACATCAAGACCAAGTTTTCTAAGATAGTTGGCAACTATTGAAGATGTCCTCTTTTCCTGAAAGGATAGCTCAGGATGAGAATGAATGTCTCTTCTAATCTCAATCAGCTCAGAAGTTATCCCATTGACAATTTTTTCAATCTTTCTTTCAATGGGTTCCTTTGAAAGGGATGGTAAGATAAATAAAGAAATTAGAAGAAAAAATAAAAATTTTCTCATGCTTCCTCCATATAAGAGATTTATATTAACTCAATAGTTTGAAAAAATTAAGCTTTTCAGGTTAAATTAAAAAGGAGGTTTTCAAGTGAGTCTAAATCTTATTGGAATTTTATTGATTGGGCTTATTGTGTTAGTCGGTTACCTGAGAGGTATTTTCAGGATTTTAATTGCTTTTCTCTCCCTTCTCCTCTCGGCAATTCTTGCAAGACCCTTCTCTTTTATAACTTCCTGGCTAATAGATAAAATTGATTTTATACCCCTTGCTCTCAAACCCTTTGCTACTTTGCTCGCCACAGGCATTCTGCTATTTCTAATCTTCTTTTTTGTGGGGAGTGTTTTAATATCAATTAGAGAAAGAAAGAGGGAGGAGGAAGGACTCCCAAGAATTCCTATTTGGGAAAGGGTCGGGGGTGCCATCTTGGGAGGAATTTGGGGATTGTTTCTTGTGGTTATTATCTTTACAGGATTTGAAATTATTGGGAGTTTTGAAGAAGTGTCAGATAGAATCTCGTCCGGGATTAAAACAAATAAAGAAGATAATTTTTTGAAAAAGGACTGGTTCGATTTAGGAAGGGAGAAAAGGAGTTCAAAGAGCTCCTTTGGAGCTCTCAAAGAAAATGTCCAGAAATCTTTATTTGCACCTTTAGTTAAAGAGATAAATCCTCTGGATGAAAGAATTAATAAAATATTTGAAAATCTTATAACTGTTATGAGTGATCCTGATTTACTTCAAGAGTTAAAAAACCATCCAGAAATCTCCCATTTGACTGAAAATCCAAAATTGATCGAAGTTGCAGAGGATGAAGAAATTAAAAAAGCCCTTGATTCCTCAGATATATATAGC
>CAZFCI010000174.1:0-6908 GCA_964517525.1 uncultured Clostridia bacterium
GATAAAGATTTCTTCCTATGGGATGTTTATTTTGCAGAGGTTTTTGCCGAGAAAGATGGCTTTGATATTGTAATTGGAAATCCGCCGTATGTAAGACAAGAAAGGATAAAGCACATAAAAGAGACCCTCAAAAGCCAAGGCTACAAGGTTTTTAGCTCCACAGCAGACCTTTATACTTACTTTTATGAGAAAGGATACCACCTTTTAAAAGATAAAGGAATCTTAAGCTACATATCATCCAACAAATGGATGAGGGCAAAGTATGGAGAAAATCTAAGAAAATTCCTAAAAGAGAAAACAGACATTTTAAAACTCATAGATTTTAGCGGTTATAGAGTGTTTGAGCAAACGGTGGATACAAACATACTCATATTTAAGAAAGAAAACCCAAAAAAAGACCACTTGATTGAGTTTGTAGAAGTAAAAAGTGATGTGAAAGATGTTATTGAATACATAAAAACAAGATGGCAAACCATACCACAAGAAAAGCTTTCTGACAATGGATGGACATTGGCGGATGAAGATGTTTTAAAGTTAAAAGAGAAGATAGAGAAGGTAGGAATACCTTTAAAAAATTGGGGTGTAAGGATTTATTTTGGCATTAAAACAGGCTATAACGATGCTTTAATCATAGATACAGAAACAAGAAACAGAATTTTGGCAAATTGTAAAACCGAAGAAGAAAGGAAAAGAACAGAGGAGATAATAAAGCCAGTTTTGAGAGGAAGAGATATTGGAAGGTATTATTACAAATGGGCGGGGTTGTGGATGATAGTAATTCCTGCTGGTTGGACTAATGCAAATAGAGGGAAACAAGATCCAGAGCAATTTTTCAAACAAGTTTTCCCATCTATTTATAATCACTTGATGACTTTTGCTAATGTTAAAGGTAAAGGTAAAGGACTTTTTAATCGTGATGACCAAGGGGATTATTGGTGGGAGTTAAGGCATTGTGATTACTATCACGATTTTGAAAAGGAAAAGGTGGTGTGGCAGGAGATTGTCAGAGAATCAAGTTTTGCCTATGATAATACTGGAATTTATGTTGAAGCAACAGCCTTTTTGATGACTGGGAAAAACCTTAAATACATACTTGGTCTTTTGAACTCAAAACCAACAGCCTTTTTCTTTAAGACTTTTTATGCAGGTGGTGGTCTGGGTGAGGAGGGATTTAGATACAAAAAAGCATTTTTAGAAAACCTTCCCCTTCCCCCCATCACTCCTCAAAACCAGCCCATAGTCCAGCAAATAGAAATTCTCGTTGACCAAATCCTTTCCATCAAAAAACAAAACCCATCCGCAGACACAAGCCAGTTAGAAAAACAGATTGACAATTTAGTTTATAGACTATATGATTTAACAGAAGAAGAGATTAAAGAAGTGGAGGGAAGCAAATGAATAAAAACGAAGTAGATACTGATTTTGAAATATTGCATAATATGGATTTTAGGAAATACCTGAGCATGAAAGAGATAACGCATGAAGATTATTTGGAGTTTATCAAAGAGAGAGATTTCGTAGTAATTGAAGATACAAAAATAAAACTTCAAAAAAATTGGAAAATAAAGTCATACGGTCCTTCTGAAGATTATGTCCCTGAGCGAACAACAGTTTGGAGTTTTCCTGATAGAGGCGATTGGGCAACACATAGGGGAAATTACAGGGGAAATTGGTCTCCTTACATTCCTAGAAACCTTATTTTGAAATACACAAAGGAAGGAGAATGGGTTTTGGATCAGATGATGGGCAGTGGGACAACGCTTGTTGAAGCAAAACTGTTAGGAAGAAATGCTATAGGTGTGGATATAAATCTTGATGCAGTTATGGTTGTAAGAGACCGTCTTAATTTTTCTTATAATCCTCTTTTTTCTGAAACAGAACCTATCATAAAAACATATTGGGGTGATGCAAGGAATCTTGAAAAAATTGAAGATGAAAGCATCGACCTGATTGCCACACATCCTCCATATGCTAATATAATCTCGTACACAAAAGCTAAGAAATTAGCAGGGGACCTCTCACAATTGCCATTTAAAGAATACTTAAAAGAAATGAGAAAAATTGCAGAAGAGTCATTCAAAGTGTTAAAACCTGGTAAAGTGTGCGCAATCTTGATTGGTGATACAAGGAAGCACAAACATTATGTGCCAATATCTTTAAGGATTTTGCAGATATTTTTAGATGCTGGCTTTATCTTAAAGGAAGATATTCTAAAATTGCAATGGAACATGAAAACTACAAGAGAAAGATGGTACGCAAAAGAATATGATTTTTATTTAATAGCACACGAACATATTTTTGTTTTCAGAAAACCAGAAAGCACAAAAGAATACAATAAATATAAGTACAGCTCAAAATGGTGGAAAGATGATCAGATTTAAGGAACTTGGATTTGAAACCTTTGATCACTATATAAAACATTTCTTTGATACATTACTACCTTCAAACAAAACTTACGAATATTTTGTAGACTGGTATAAAGTTAAAAAAGTAGTAAAAAAATACAATGTTGAACTTTCTTTGTTGAACTCCTTAACAAAAGTGGATGCTTCAGATAGAGAAAAAGAATTTAGCAACCTTTTAAGTAAATATCCTCATATAATAGAGGTTATTCCTTTATTAATAGCTGAGAGAGTTAAAGATGGGAAAATTGATGTCTTCGATCCGACACTAGAAGAGATTATAGTATTTGAATTTAGAGAATCAAACGTAAACAAAAGCACAATACCACAAATCATAGAATTCTGCATTAAAACAGGTATTATGGACTTATTTAATGAGGTAAAAGATTTACACGATTATCTCCTTGGTGTTGAAGTAGGAATAGATACAAACGCCAGAAAAAACAGAAGCGGGGATATTTTTGAGAAAATGTGCCAACAAAAAATAAAAAAATTAATTGGCGGAGAATATATTCAGATAAACAATGATCCAAAATTCTCCCTATATCCAATAATTACAGAAGGGAAATCTAAAGGAAAAACTCACGATATAGTAATTTATGAAGGAAATAAGCCAATCCTTATAATTGAGTGTAATTTCTACAATGTGGCGGGGAGCAAACCGATTTCAATAGCCGAAAGTTATATAGAAATGCATAGGGTGGCTAAACAAAACAATGTAAGTTTTTTATGGGTGACTGACGGACCTGCTTGGCATTATATGAAAGAACCACTGATAAGAAGCATGAATAATATTGATTGGATACTTAACTTTAGAATGCTGGATCTCATAGAAAAAATATTAAAATATGGTTGCTAATACATTAAGCGATAGGTAATATAAGATGCTACCCATCAAGGAATCTTTTTAGAACTATATTTCAATCTTTTGCGAATTTTTCACTCAAAGTGTTATTATATAATTATCATATATTGGAGAAGATCAAATGAATAAAAACGAAGTAAATACCGCTTTTGAAATATTGCTTGAAGAGATTGAGGAGGTTTTTAATATAATTAGCAAAGAAGGAGAAGAAGCATTCAAAGCTCAAGATTTTGATAAGGCAAGGTCTCTCAGTGAATATGGTGAAAGATTGAAATCTTTTAGAGAAAAAGTAAAAACTCTTCAAAAGGAATGGCAGACGATTTTCAGTGAAAGAATCCCATCCAAAGTTAGAAAAAGAAAGACAAAAAGTAGATTGAAAAAAGGGCTCAGAACTTCCGAAGATAAATTCTTTATTCCCATTTTAGGCTCACTTATCGAATTAGGCGGAAAAGCAGAAATGAAAGATGTCTTAAAACTCGTCCATGACAAAATGAGAGATATCTTAAATGAATATGATTACGAAACTCTTCCATCAGGAGGAATACGATGGGAAAATACTGCTCAATGGGCAAGAAACGCAATGGTAAACGAAGGGCTTTTATCAACTTATTCTCCAAGAGGTGTTTGGGAAATTACAGAAAAAGGGTGGAATTTTTATAATCAAAATAAAGGCAAAACTTGAAGTATATCGTGAGCTACTTGAACTTGTAAAGAATAGATTTTTAAAGACAAGGAGTAGATGAAAGACAAAACCCTTTCTTCCAAAAACCAAAACCATAATTCAGCCACCAGCCAGTTAGGGCGTGAAATTTACCAGCTGTTTTATAGGTTCTATGATTTAATAGAGGAAGGAATAAAAATTGAAGGGGGCAACTCACAAATTGTCCTGCACAGAATGAATCACTTATTCAAAAAGAACCGACATAAAAGCTCGCTCAACCGAATTGAGTAAAATGGACAAAGTAGCAACACTATTTGACCTTGTTGGTATTGCCATTTTTCTCAAGGAAAAACTTGGTAATAAAAAAGCTGCTGCAGTCCCTTAAGACGCTGTAAGAGAGGAAATCAGAGAATTGATTAAGAGCGGAAGATGTCTCGAAAAGATCAAATAAAATCAAAGGGTTATATGGATCCTTTATATTTGTATATTTTCTTATGATATAATTTTAAAATGAGGGTGGAAATGAAGAAAATATTTATTTTAGCAATTTCATTAATCACATTTTTTTATGGATTTTCAATATTTCCTGAAAGATACGACCTTGTGATTAAAAATGGGAAAATAATTGACGGAACAGGGAATCCATGGTTCATTGCTGACATTGGGATAAAAGGGAAATTTATAAAAAAGATTGGCTTTATAGAGGATTCTAAGGGGAAAAAAGTTATTGATGCAAGAGGTTTGGTGATTTCCCCTGGTTTCATTGATGTTCACACCCATGCAGAGGGAATTGAGAAGAATCCAAAGATTGAGAATTATTCTTTCCAGGGAGTGACTACCGTAATTGCTGGAAATTGTGGTGGTCATTCTTACCCATTAAAGGAACATTTTAGGAAGTTAAAAGCCAATGGTATATCAATAAATTATGGCTCCCTGGTAGGGCACAACACAATAAGGGATATAGTTATGGGTAAGAAACTGGCTCTTCCCAATGAGGAGGAGATGAAAAGAATGAAAAAGCTTTTGGAGCAGGAGATGAAGGATGGAGGTCTTGGGCTTTCAACAGGTCTTGCATACATGCCAGGGATTTACTCCAACACTGAAGAGCTTGTTGAGCTTGGAAATGTTGTTGCAAAGTATCATGGGATTTACACATCCCATATAAGGAATCAGGGGAAAGGTATAAAGGAAGCAATTGAGGAGGCAATTCAGGTAGGGGAGGAGAATAAAATTCCTGTTCTTGTCTCCCACATAAAACTTGCTGATGAGAGTGTCTGGAATGAGATATGGAGGATAACAAAACCTGTTGAAGAGGCACGAGCAAGAGGTGTGGAGGTCTTTTTAGACCAGTATCCATACACTGCTACAAGTTCAGGTTTTGAAAGCTCCCTTCCAGGATGGAGTAGAGAGGGGGGGTTAGAGAAGTTTAAAGAGAGACTTCTTGACAAAGAAAAATACGAAAAGATAAAAGCCCATGTTATTCAGGGGAGACTTACTTCCATTAAAGGAATAAATAAACTCCAGAGCATATTTATTGCATCCTGCCCATGGAAAAAGGAGTATGAAGGGAAGAATCTTGAGGAGATTCTTGAAATGGAAGGGAAAGAACCAACAGTAGAAAATGGTGCGGATCTTATAATAGAAATTGTTAAAAATGGTGATGCCCAGGGAATCTTCTTCCAGATGGATGAATCGGATGTAAAAGAATTGATGAAACTTCCATATTTGATGATTGGTTCAGATGGTGCAATGCAAATCTACGGGAAGGGATTCCCCCATCCAAGATCCTACGGAACATATCCAAGAATCCTTGGAAAATATGTAAGAGAAGAAAAAGTTCTTAACCTTGAGGATGCTATAAGAAAAATGACATCCCTTCCAGCAAATACATTCAGAATAATGAAAAGAGGGATTTTGAAGGAGAAATTTTATGCTGACATAGTCATTTTCTCTCTGGAAAAAATAATTGATAAAGCAACATTCGGAAACCCTCACCAGTACCCTGAAGGGATTGAGTATGTAATTGTAAACGGTAAAATCGTGGTTGAGAGAAACAAACATACAGGTGAGCTTCCTGGAATGATTATAAAAAGGAAGTGAATGGGGAAAGGGAAATAGAGGAGCTTAAAATTTTCTTTGAAAAAGAACCTTAAGTTGTTATGGCTTTTCTATTTGGTTCAAGGGGGGTAAAGAAAGGGAAATATCGGACTGGGACATTGTTGTATACTTTTATCCCATAGAGTATATGGAATTAGAAAGGAAGAAGGAATATCCTGAAGAAAAGAGGATATGCTCTGAGCTAATAGAAATTCTTGAAACAGACAGTGTTGACCTTGTTGTTCTGAACAGAGCTCGTCCAGTTTTAGTTTACAATGTTTTAAGAACTGGAATACCTCTTACAATAAAAGATAGAAAATTATACATTGATCTTCTTTGCAAAGTAAGTTATGAGGCAGTGGACTGGTGGGAATTTGTTGCAGATTATTACAAAATCAGTGATAAGATATAAAATGGGAAAAAATTCAGAATTTTATAAAGGAAGGAGAATTTTTATTTCCTGTTTTTATAAAGAGAGTTAAAGAAATTGTAAGCCAGGAGAATTAGGATTAAGGAAATAAGAGAAATTGCCATTCCTAATTTAAAATATGGTGAATTGTATTTCATTCTCAAAAGAGTTGCATCCTTCGGAATTTGCAAGGAAACACTGCCTTTGTAAGGTTGAGAATGAATTTTTTCAAACCTTCCTTTCCTAAAAATTTGAAATTTAATAACATTCTTGTATAATTTCCAGTCAAGCCCATCAAATACTGCATATGAATCCTCTTTTAAATTTAACTTCCATACTCTGAAATTAGGATCTGCAAATCCCTGAGCGCAATATCCAGGAGGTATAATTCTTGGAATATAATTGAAGAAAATTGGCTCTTCAGAAATTTCAAGGGGATTGCATTTTTTCTGAAATATACTGAAAGCTTTGTTC
>CAZFCI010000175.1:0-4820 GCA_964517525.1 uncultured Clostridia bacterium
CCTTATTCTATATTTCTTAACTGTTCTTTAATCTTCTCAATATAATCCTTTATTTGGATTGCAAAGGAAGATATTTTCTCATCTTCACTTTTTGATAATATAGATGTCGCCTCTCTCTGAATTTCAAGAGATAAAAATTCCATTTTTTTCCCAACTGGCTCATCTTTTTCAATGCATCTTTTAAACTCTTTTAAATGTGTCTTTATTCTAACAATCTCCTCAGTTATGTCTATTTTCCTCAAAATTGAAAAAATTTCTTCCCTTGGTATCTCCTCCACATTTCCTAATTTTTTAAGCCACTTTATATTCTTCTCAATCTTTCTTTTTATTTTATTTACCTGATAATTTTCCCTTTCTTTAATCTTCTCAGTAAGTTTTTCTACAACCTCCGCCATCTTTGCAATCTCTTTTTCTATCTCCTTGCCTTCTCTTTCTCTCTCCTTCACCAATTTTTCCAATGCCCTTCTTATCGAATCTTCTATGAAATTTATTGAATTATCAGCAAATAAGTATTGAGAAGGGTTTATTGTTATAAATCCTGGTATTTCTAATAGATTTATAAATAATGAATTTATTTCTATTTCTTTAAGCTCATCCGCTATTTTTTTAATTGCTGGCTTATTTAAAATAACCTCAATCTCTTCATTTTTTTGAAAGAAGATGTTGACAAAACATTCAACCCTGCCCCTTTTTATATAATTACGAATGAGCTTCAATACTCTTTTTTCAATCTCTACATAGGGAAGATTGACTTTTAAGTATATATCAAGAGTTCTGCTGTTATAACTTTTTATTGTAATAAAGAGGATGAGATTATCTTCTTTAAATCTTTCCTGTATAAAACCCGTCATACTTCTAAGCATTCTTTACTCCTTTATATCCGGGAATTGAAGGGCATAAAGATGAGCATAAAGTCCATGCCTTTTTATGAGTTCGCTGTGAGTTCCTGACTCAACAATTTTTCCTTTATCAAGAACAATTATTTTATCTGCTTTCCTAACCGTTGAAAGTCTATGGGCAATGACAATTATTGTCCTATTCTTTGAAAGATTTTCCATTGCTTTCTGAATGGCTCTTTCAGATTCAGAGTCAAGTTGCGAAGTGGCTTCATCCATTATCAGGATGGGTGGCTCCTTTATAATTGCTCTTGCAATTGCAATTCTCTGCCTCTGTCCAATGGAAAGGAGTTGCCCCCTCTCTCCAACATTGCTATCTAAGCCGTCAGGGAGTTTCTGGACAAAGTCAAGACACTGACTTACTCGACATGCTTCAATAATTTTATCTTCGCTTATTCCATTAACTCCATAGGTAATATTATTCTTTACTGTATCATTGAAAAGTATTATATCCTGAGGAACGAGTCCTATCTGAGCCCTGAGGGAATCAATTGTTCCATTCCTTATATCCATGCCGTCTATTAGAATCTGTCCTTCTTGAATATCATAAAATCTTAATATTAGGTTTATAAGAGTTGTTTTCCCTGCACCACTCAATCCAACTATTGCGAGCATTTCACCTGGTTTTACTACAAAACTTATATCTTTGAGGATCTTTGTTCCGTCTGAATAACCAAAAGAAACATTTCTAAACTCTATCTCTCCTTTAAAGGATGGAAATGGTCTTGCTCCTAAACTTTCCTTTATCTCTGGCTCTATACTCATTATTTCTTCAAATCTTTCGAGCCCAACTATTGCCTGCTGAATATTGAAGTTAACTTTGCTCAAAGTCTTAATTGGCGTATACATAAGAATTAAAGAAGAAAGGAAAGTGGTAAACTGTCCTGGGGAAATTATTCCCTTGTTTATACGATAAGTTCCAATATAAATAATTAGAGCCGCTGCAACACCTCCAAGAAATTCCATGAAAGGGGACGCAAAATTCACTATTTTTGCTATTTTCTTACTTGCATGCATATATTCTTCAGTTTTTTTCTGGAATCTCCTTTCCTCCTTTTTCTCCCTATTAAAAGCTTTTACTATAGCATTACCTGAAATTGTTTCTACTAAGATATTCGATATTTCAGACATTTTTTTCTGTCCAATTATTCCATGTCTTTTCATCCTTTTCCCAAGGGTTATAATCGGAATCAATGAGAAGGGTAAAAGCAAAAGGGAGAATAGAGCAAGAGTCCAGTCCTGATAAAATATTACTAATATTAGTCCAATAAGAGTAAATGATTCCCTTATCAGATCTCCAATAGTTTCAGAAAGGGCGAACTGAATTTTATCTATATCGTTTGTAACCCTTGAAATTAGCTCCCCTGTTGGCTTTGAAGAGAAAAAACTTGCGGATTGACTAATTATTTTTGAAAAGAGCCTATTTCTCAGGTCTTTAGAAACTAATACTCCGACAACATTCATGTTGTAAGATGAAATAAATCTAAAAACAAATTTAAAAAGATATACAACTACAATCAAAATTGGGATGTAAATGTAATAACTTTCTCTATTTATTGAGAGGAGTTTTAGGAGAAAATCTCCAGATATTATTGGAAGAATTTTGCCCATTCCTCTCTGGGGAATAAAGAGATGGTCAACAACAGGCTGAATAAGCAAAGCTGATACAGAAGTGAAAATTGAAACCATTATCATTGAAATAAAAGCGACTAATATTTTTTCCCAGTAAGAGAAAAGTAATGAGCAAAGCTTAAAAAATTCCCTCATTGCATTGAAACAATTCTGTGAATTATGCTGATTACGTTCTTTGCAAAACCTAATCTGAAATTATCTGCAACTGCCCATATGGTGTATCTTGAAGGAACATTAGCATTTTTTGAAATTTTTACAAAAATTTCATCCCTTCCAGCGACGAGAACAGGCGTGGGAGTCTGGCCACGGGTAAATACCCTAAATCTCTGCTCTTTTTTTAAAAGCATCTCTATCTCATCAACTGTAGGATTCCCATGAATTGTTAAAAATGTAATTACAGCAAAGCAGTGGAAAATTGGGGCTTTTATAACTGTTATACTAAAAGATTTAATACCAAGAATTCTATCAATCTCTTTCAAAATTTTCCTTTCATTTTTCTCACTTTCAGGGATTAGGTCAAAAGCTCTTTGTTCTTTAAGTATTTTCCTCGGAACTGATGTTGCATTAAGTATTGCAACAGTCTGATTTATAAACTCTTGAACCCCCTCCTCCTGATATTCTGAGACAGGCTGAAAAGCAACTGAGGATAGATTTTCAATCTCGAATTTCTCCTTTAGTTTATGAACAATTAGAGAAAGAATTATGCTTACAGGATGAGGGTTTGCAAGTATAAAACTCTTTTTAATAAGCTCATGATTTATACCGTCTACTATAAGAGGAACATTTTCATCTTCATTAAAAGAATTTGAAATATCAATAACGAAAACACCCTTTCCCTCTGCCTTAGAAACAGTCTTCAACTCTATATCCCCTGGATACGCAAGAAGTATAATTCCTGCATCTTTAAAAATATCCTCTGTCGGATACTTTACTACATAAGGCTCCTCTCTGAATTCAGTCAAAAGACTCCATTCAGATTCAACAGATGAATCATAGAAAGATATTTTCCCAATTTGTAGTTTGCTCCTTTCTAATGTCTCCTTTATCTCTTTACCCTTAAGAGTTTTTATACCTAATATTGCTAAATTAACTGGACTGCTCAGATGAAACCTCCTTCTTTACAATTTTTCTTAGAAAATTTTTCTTCAAGGAAACAATTAATGGAAAGAGAATGTAAGGGATTATCAAAGAGAGGACAACAAAGTGCGGAGCCACATATGCAATAGCTATTAATAAGGATAACATTAAGGCGAAAACAAGATTTCTCCTCTTCATAAGTTCAAAATATTGAGAGTTGGGATATTTTATTCTCGAAATCATAAGAAAAGACAGAATAAGAAGGAGAAGGCTTATCAAACCGTAAAAAACTGGTCCTGAAAAATCATTTTTGAAAAGGAGAACAATACCCGAGAGGAAAATTGCAGATGCAGGTATTGGAAGCCCTATAAAAAAGGATTGTCTGACATGTTCACTCATCGCAATAACATTGTATCTTGCCAACCTTATAACTCCTGCTATGAAATATATAAAAGGGATTATCCATCCCTGAGGGACATTCTTGAGATATATTGAATAGATGAGCAAAGAGGGAGCAAGACCAAAGGATATTGAGTCTGAAAAAGAATCAAGTTGTATTCCAATGGAAGAAGTCGCTCTAAGAATTCGAGCTACAAGACCATCCATGATATCCATAAGCCATGAAACCAGAATTAGTATGGCAGATGTTTTGAATCTTCCTTTCATCACCTCCATTATGCTTAGAAACCCAAAAAAAACATTCAGAAGGGAAAAAAGACTCGGAAAGACCTCAAGAGATATAATTTGCCTTTTTAAAGATTGTCTCTTCTTAAATCTCTTCCTTTTTTTAATCATAAAATTCTCCAATTATTGTTTCTCCACCTTTGACCTTTTCCCCAACATTTACCTCCAGATTTGGTTTATTTTCTAAAAATAGTTCAACCCTTGAACCAAAAATTATCATTCCTATCTTATCCCCTGCTTTAACTTCCTGATTTTCTTTAAGGGAGCAAACAACCCTCCTCGCAATGATACCAGCAATTTGCTTTATAATAATTTTTCCCCTTTCGGTCTCCATGAGGATAATATTCTGTTCGTTTCTTTTGGATTCCTCTTTATAAGCAGGCTTAAAATATCCTGGTCTGTAAATGACCTTCTCTACTCTACCCTTTAATGGAGCTCTGTTTATGTGAACATTTAGAGGAGACATAAAAATAGAAATCTTAAAAATTTTCATTCTTGTTAAAATTTATTCTTCCTCCTCTTTAATCTCTA
>CAZFCI010000176.1:0-5798 GCA_964517525.1 uncultured Clostridia bacterium
ATATATGCATTGTTTCAGTATAACAACAAAAGATGGGAGGAGAAGCCTTTACATGAATTTACACAAAAAACTTGACACTACCAAAATATACAGGCTTTTGACTTTGAGATTTAGAAAAGTTATAATTTCCTTTTGGAAAGAAAATGAAAAGAAAATTAAAAAAGAAAATTAAGGAAGATGAACTCGCCAGCTCATTAAAATGGCTCACAAAATTTTTTAAAGAAAATCAGAGAGAAATCCTCATAGGATTCTCTATTGTTGGAATTGCGGTGATTTTATTTTTTGGTTATAAGATTTATTCCCAGATTTTGACAAGCAAAGATAATGTTATACTCGGTAGATTTATAGGAGAAACCTCTAAAATTTCTCCTGAGAAACTCCCTTCTCGCTGGAGAACTTTCGGGCATTTAAAATTAGCTTCTGATTTATACTCTCAGGGTAAAATGAAAGATGCTCTCAATGAAATTGAGAAAATCAAATCAAGTAAAAAGGACATATACTATTACCAGTCTATTCTTTTGAGGGGAGATATACTAAAAGGTATGGGCGAGTTTGAAAAAGCCATTGATGAGTATAAGAAAATAACAATTGAAAAACCTAAAAATTTTCCATGGGAACTTGCCATATTGCGGATGGCAATTTGTTATAAGGAAATGGGGAAAAAGGAAGATGCAATTCTTGCCCTGAGAAGAATTGCGGGAGAATTTCCCAATTCTCCTTATATTACAGAGGCAGAGGAGCTTCTTGGAAGGCTTCAGCCTCAAAAGTAAATGTTAGAATTATCGAATTTTTTCAGAAAAATTTTTAATAGAGTTATAGTAATTGTCCTTGATGGGGTTGGAATTGGAGAAACATTTGATACCAATCTTTATGGTGATAAAGGAAGTGATACTTTAAGAAATCTCAATAATTTAAGACCTTTGAAACTTCCCAATCTTTCATCCCTTGGACTTTCAGCTCTTATTCCAGAATTGGGAAAAAGGGAGAAATTTGAAGGCTCCTTCGGAATAATGCATCCAAAATCAGCAGGAAAGGATTCAACCTCAGGGCACTGGGAACTTTTTGGAGTAATTCTTGACAAACCATTTCCTGTGTATCCCAATGGTTTCCCTGAGGAAGTTGTTAAAGAGTTCGAAAGAAGGATTGGAAGGAAAGTTTTATGGAACAAACCAGCTTCAGGAACAGAGATAATAAATCTACTGGGTGAAGAACATCTAAGAACTGGTTATCCAATCTTATATACTTCTGCAGATTCTGTTTTTCAACTCGCCTGTCATGAGGATATTATCTCAAGGGATGAACTTTACGAGATGTGCAAGATTGCAAGGGAAATTCTTCAGGGTGAACATGCGGTATGCAGGGTTATAGCAAGACCTTTTAAGGGAGAAAAGGGTAATTTCAAAAGAACTGAAGGGAGAAGGGACTTTTCACTGCCACCACCTTATCCAACCCTTCTTGAAAGGATGATTGAAAAAGGAGAAAGAGTAATCGGAATAGGAAAGGTAAAGGACATAATGGGAGGAAAGGGATTTTCAGAGGTTTACCCAACCAAGAACAACCGTGAAGGAATGGAAAAAATTAAAGAAATAATAAAAGATGAAAATTTTTCCCTTCTCCTTTCTAATCTCATTGATTTTGACATGATCTGGGGGCACAGGAATGATGTGGAAGGATTTGCAAAGGGGCTCGAGGAATTTGACTCCTTTATTCCAGAAATAATAGAAGGAATTAGGGATGATGATATTTTATTTATAACAGCTGACCATGGAAATGATCCAACAACTCCAAGCACAGACCATTCGAGGGAAGCTGTTCCTATATTAATTTATGGAAAGAATTTGAGAAAAAATGTTTTTATTGGGGAAAGGGAATCATTTTCTGATCTGGGTAAAACAATAGGAGAGAACTTCGGAATTAATATGAATAACGGTAAGAGTTTTCTCCATCTCTTGACTGTATAGTTAAAATATTTGGAGCTATTTCCCCTTTTTATTATGATAAAGAAGGTATTTGGAATACTCATGAAAAGCCTTTGCAAGTTCAGCCATATCCTTTGCCTTTTCAGGAAATTTGCCTTTTAAATCAACAGGCTTCTCTTCATTATAATTGAAAAGAGCATAAGTGCCATCAGGCTCAACATTTACATAGAAATTATCTTCGATTAATCCAATTCTGGGTGGTATCCTAAAAGGAGTAAAAGTAAAGGCAAATCTTCTCTTTATATTCGGATCAAAAAGATCCCTTCCGAGGGTCTTATTCAAATATGGCTTCCCTACAAAGCTTGCAATGGTAGGAAGAATGTCAATAGAGCTTGCAACAAAATCTATCCTTTTCCCCTCCTTTATTAAGTATGGAGCATAAATCAAAAATGGAATGTGAAAGGGTCCAAAGGAGAGGTCTCCAAATCTTCTATCTAAAGAACCTCCAGAGGTTCCATGATCTCCAAATATTACGAAAATTGTTCTTTTGAAATATTCCTCTTTCTCTGCAATGGAGAAATAGTAGCCAAGGCAATGGTCAAGGAATCTGAAACCATTGAATTCTTTTAACGAATAAAATCCATTCGCTCTCAGAGCTTTTTCATCTACATTGACAGGGACGAATCCCTTCGAGTCTTCAGGAATTTTAAAGGGTCTGTGATTTCCTGAAGTCAAAATTATCGCAAAAAAAGGCTCTCCTGTTCTTCTTAAAACTTCATTCGTCTCCATAAATAAGTCAGCATCAGATATCCCCCAAACATCAAGCCTTGGAGAACGGAAGAACCTTTCTTCAAATATTGTCAATCCTTCAATGTTAGAAGATAGTACTCCTCTTATATTTCCCCAGCTTGCACTCCCGCCAATGAAAAATAATTTTTTATAACCATCGAAATAATTTAAAATTGTGTGCTGGTCAACAATTTCAGGATGCCAGGAAGCATATCTTTTCTCTGTAACATCTGGAATACCAGTAAGCCATGAGAAGATTGAGCGGGAAGTGTTCTCCATTGGCGTGAAAAATCGAGTGAATAAGATTCCATCCTTTGCTAATCTGTCAAAATTTGGTGATGGGTTCATTCTATTTCCAAGAGCTCCAACTTTAAATCCTGCAAAAGTTTCAAGGATTATAAATACAATATTTGGTCTCCCACTCACTTGAGGATATGCATTGCAGAATCTCTCTATTGTAAGATCTTCAAAATTTGGTTTTACTCCGTAATTCTTAACAATTATTGGATAATACTTTATTACCTCATCCATATTGTAAGAAACAGGGTTGTTTGACAGAGTTGAGTAAAGATAAAGGATTGGATTCAGGGCTAAGGAACTTACAAAGTTGTCCGTTGTAAAAAAGGCATCGCTCCATCTGAGGGGAAACTGGGATATCCTTCCGTAAAGAACTATTATCAAAAATATAATAGAAAAAAGATATGAAGAAGCAGATATTATTTTATTACGAATAAAATCTCTCTCTAAGATATGAAGAATTTTGCTGAGAAGCTTCGAATAAAAGAAAGAGCCTAAAATTATCAGAGGAATAACAATCATTACAGGATATGTCTGAAAGACCATCTTTACAGAAATGTCTAAGTTTTCAAGTTCGTTTAAAAGTGTTGCATTAAGTCGGGACTGAACATAGCTGTATACTCCAAAATCAACGCAATAAAGGAAAACTACTATCCCTGTTATGACCGAGAAATAAAAAATCCATAGTTTGCTTCCAAATTTTGATTTTGAAGGTTTTGCAAAAGGGAGCCAGGATAAAAGGAGAAATGGAAGAACTAAGAGGGCTGAAAGTCTTGCATCAAACTTCACTCCAATATAAAAAGCCTTTAGAATAATATCAGAAAATACCTGCTGAGCCTCAGGCTTAAAATAAATAAGGAATGCTATCCTGAAAATTACAAAAATCAGAAGATTAACGGAAAATACGAAAAAGGAAAATCCAAGGTTTGGTGGAACTCTTTTTGTAAATAATCTTATGTGTCTCATTTTCTTAAGTTATTAAGGATATTTTTTAAATTTATGTTTGTCAATAGGAATCTCAGGATCGAATTATAAATTTTTTAGCCACTATTCAATAAGTATGTCCAAAGCTCCTACATTTCTATTTTCAATCTGTTTTATTCGGAGAATGAAAGTAAAAATTTACTCGATATTTCCCACCGCAACCCCAAGTTCCCTTGAATCATCTATTCCATAATCCTCTGGATACCATGTTCTTGAAACTGAAAAACCTATTAATATTCTTTTTCCAACGAACTCTTTTAAATCGAGCTCTACTTCATACCATTCATGGTCATTGAAAACCTCTCTCTGAGCCATTACCCCGTTAACGGTTATCAAAAGTTCTACAGACTTATTTTTGGCATCAGGATGGGAAATTTTCACAGGGAATGCAATCCTTTCCTTTTCCACATTTATTGGAAGGAATGCTATCTTCGATGTCCACCTAAAAGGAATTCCATTAGGATCCTTTTCCCAGTTGTAAAAACCTATTTCTTCAGAAATTTCAAAATCGATCTTTCCTATTCCTACTCCAATATTTCTTGGATCAGGAATTCCAAGTTCTTTCAATGGATTCCATGTCCTTGAAACATCAACGGAAATAAATACTTTCTTTCCTGCAAAATCCTTTAAATAATAACCTCTCTTCATCCATCCCTTCTCTCTCAGAATAAATTCATCTATTCTCTTCTTCCCTCTGAAAGGATTTTCGGAAATATAAACATTAACCTTTACAGGATTCTTTTCTATGTCAGGATGGGAAGCATTGAAATCTATAGTGAAAAATGGAGATGATAAAAGTATTTCAAAACCAGCACCTCTCTTTGTCCATCTAAATTCACCCTTTTCATAATGCTCCAATCTATAAAGTCCATAATCCTGTTCCCAACCGAATTTTTTCGTTCTATTTTCAATGCTCAACGATGTAGTTGAAGTGATCAAGAATGAAATCGTAAAAAATAGAATAGTAAAGAATTCAAGATATTTTATCTTTTTAGTTTTTCTCTTATCTAAAATAAGAAACTTTAGAAGAAGGTATACCAAAAAGGAGACATCCGTTTTAAGGATGTGAAATCCAAAGAGGGATATAATGGAAAAGGATAAAAGGGAAGAGGATGAGAAGGGATTCAAGTTTTTTATTATTGAGGAGATTAAAACATAAAACCAGAATATTAAAAAGGAAAGGAGCCCAATAATTCCTATTTCAGACAGGAACTGTAAATAAAGATTTCCAGAAGTGTCTGTAAAGGGGTAAGGATAACCTTTTTTGTATTCGGAAAGGGGTGGAATGTAAACAAGATTATACTCTTTATAAAAATTAGGAAGCTCTGAAATATATGCTCCAAGACCAACTCCAGAAATTGGGTAATCCTTTGCCATTAAAAAACCAGCTTTCCATAGGAGAATCCTTCCCATAGTTAAGCCTTGAAACTCACCCTTTTTCAACTGATTCCATGATTTCACAATTCTTTGAGAAAGATTAAACTTTTCAAACTTTAAAATAGAAAAAGAAACAATTAAAAGGGCTAAAATCAAGAAAACTGAAATTGTCAAGACAAATCTTTTCCTTTCAGATTTCATGAAAAAGTATAAGAAAAAGAGTGTTGATAAAATCATACCTGCAAAACCACTCCTTGAGCCAGAAAGGAAAAGGGAAATGAGAAATAAAAATATGATTGGAATTGGGAAAATCTTTTTCTTTTCAAAAATTAAAAATAAAAGGAAAGGAATCATGAGGGAAAGCGAAATTCCTAAGGAGTTTGGGTCTTCTGCAAGTCCATTAATTCTTTTCAGCCTGATCCAGAATTCCTC
>CAZFCI010000177.1:0-17281 GCA_964517525.1 uncultured Clostridia bacterium
GATAATGCAATTGAGGAGTTCAAGAAAATGACAATAAAAGAAACTCCGTATACACCTGTTACAGATGATATTTGAATAAAAGGAATAAAATGAATCTGGGAATAGCCAATGAGATTCCAGGGAAAACCTGTAAGGAAGAATGAGAGAATGTATTCGAGGGATACCCATGAAAAAGGGAATATAATAAATTCAAAGGGGGGGAGAGATTTTCCAACAAAATTTGTCAGAAGAAAAATAAATCCAAACAGAATCGAGATAGAAGAGACAAGTAAAAGTAGAATAACTACTGATAAGAAGAAATTGAGATTTCCGTAATGGGACATAACATTTATTAACCAGTAAAGGGAGATGGTATAAAAGGAGAGAGCCCATGAAAATCCAATTAGGAAGGGGTATTTTCTTTTTGTAATTAATATTAAAAATGGTATTGAGAGGGAAAACCAGGACAACGGAAATAATGAAAGCCTTTCAAAGGAAAGATAAGTTAAGGCTCCTGAAAGGAATGGAAGAAAAAAATATAAAAAAAATCCCATTTCAGCAGTTCTTTACATTATTCAATTTCTTAAAACTAAAAATCCTGGGTTTTCAGGATAAAGTCTATAAAGGATTCCATTTCAACAGTTCCCCTTTTCACCTTCTCCAGTGCGAAATCAGCAATTTTCGACTTAACGAGCAAAATATGTTCAGGACTTTCTTTACTGGCTGGTATGAAATCAAGAATAAAAGTAAAAGGGCTGAATTCCCCTGAGCAAATGTAACATCCCCTGTTAATCTTAATTTCTCCCTCCAATCCAATATCTTTTAGCTCATCAGGGACTTCTATCTCTTCATTGCAGTTTGGACAAATTTTCTTGAAGACCCTTGAAATCAAGATTCCATTTATAACCCCGGCTTTAATAGCTGGTATTAGCTTTGACTCTCTTAAGAAAATCTGTAGCTCATCCAACCTTTCAAAGGGAGGTTTAACCAAAAGGAATGTTCTTGACCCATACATAAGAACTGATTTCAAATCCTTTTTATCATCAATTTCTAAAAACAAGACTTCTGGTTGGGCCTCCATGGCTTTGTTCAGAGTTTTTAAAAAAAGGTTGGGCTCGTAATAGAATTGATGTAAGAAAGGGACAAAGGAGAGGATTTCTTTTTCAAGGGAAACAATCTTCTTTAATTTGTATTCCTTTCTGAGGAAGAAAAGAAACTCGTAAATGAATGACTTTTCCAGCGAACTCTCTCCAGAAAGGAAGAATATAACACCCTTTCTCTCTTTTATTAGCTTCTCAATGACTTGAAAGGAGTCTTTGACAGGCTTAATAGCCTCAGCGAATTCATTTGAAATTAAAGACGGATCCCAGATTTCGAGGCTCAAAATTGATGAGTTAACACTGGGGAAATTAACCATGTTTAGATAAAGATACTTGTTCTTCATTAAAACTTTTGTTCTTCTTGAAAGAGGAGATGAAAAATCTCTGAATTGAATGTTAAAATAGAAAGCAACCTTCTTTAAAATTAGATCATAGGTTGAATCAGGAATAGATGCTATTCTTTCAATTCCTTTTTCTCCATTTATCCATACTTCGATCCCTTCTTCGCTTTTAATAAAATCTATCCTTCTCGATCTCTTCTTAACCGCTTCAGCAATTAAAGACCTAAGCCAGTCTTCTGCAGAAGATGAGGCTGTGAGGGAATCTATTTTTACAGGAATTACCCC
Organism: uncultured Clostridia bacterium; assembly: GCA_964517525.1. Classification (GTDB taxonomy): domain Bacteria; phylum Acidobacteriota; class Aminicenantia; order JBFLYD01; family JBBIMS01; genus JBBIMS01. Next base: position 1,706 of record CAZFCI010000177.1, read on the forward strand.
CCTTCTCTCATCCAGAACAGTAAGAACTTTATCCATTGTCTCAACTTCACCATAATTTTTGGCAATTGCTTCCTTTATAGGTTTTATAGGAAGATAGACCGGTTTTATTCTTGAATCAATCAATTCCTCAATTGCCCTTAGAATCTTGGATGAAGTATTGAAAGGAACTCCAACAACTACTTTATCCTTATCCTTTCTAAGAGGAATAATTCCATAGGATGATGCTATCTCCCTGGGTATAAGAGGAATCATTGATTTATCAACAGGGATTTCACCACCTTCGTAAAAGCCGAGTCCTATTTCATCCTCAATTATCTTAAGGAATTGGAGCACATTGAATCTCTTTTCACTGAATAGAGTTGATAGGATAGGAAAATCTTCCTCATTAATATCTTTCAGCCATGGAAAGACTTTACAAAAAACTTCTAAAAAGCCTTTCTTTATACTCACCTTCCCTATTCACTCACAATAAAGTAATTTTCTTTCCCTGTTTGCTTTAATTTCCCGAGAACATCCTTTGCTTCTTCAACCTTTAAGTATGGACCAACTCTAACCCTGTAAACAGGAGTCTTGTCCTGAGGAGATGGAGGAATTACTTTTACCGAATAGTTCTTTTCCCTGAATTTTTCAGCGAAGGCTTGTGCAGAAGCTTCGGATGAGAATGCTCCTATCTGTATAAAATACAATTTTGAAACAGTTATACTTTCCCTCTGCGAAATCTCCTCCTTTTTCTCTACTTTCGGGACTTCCTTCTCAGGTTCAATCTCCTTTACAACAACTGGTGGAAGTTCTTCCTCTACTGTCTTCTGGGCAGATGCTGTCCTCTGTCTTTTACCCACAGAAATTCCAAGGACAAAAACAACACTAATTAATATGACAAGCAGCAAAAGAATTATGAGAACTTGAGAAGATGTAAGAACAACTTCCCTATCAGATCTTCTCTCTGCCATAGAAGAATTTTATTCCTTTGTAAATAGGGCTTTAAGAAACTCGATTGGAATTGGGAATATGATTGTTGAGTTTTTCTCTGTTGCAATCTCAGTTAATGTCTGGAGATAACGGAGCTGAACAGTAATTGGGTTCTTTATTAGAGTGTCTGCTGCTTCCTTTAATTTCTGGGATGCCATTAACTCTCCCTCTGCATGAATTACTTTTGCCCTTCTTTCCCTTTCTGCCTCTGCCTGCTTTGCAATGGCTCTAACCATCTCTGTAGGTAAGTCCACATGCTTTATCTCAACTGCCTGAACCTTTACCCCCCAGGGATCAGTGTGCTTATCTATTATCTCCTGAAGTTTTATGTTTAGCTTTTCCCTCTCTGCAAGAAGTTCATCAAGCTCAACTTGTCCAAGGACAGACCTTAGAGTTGTCTGGGAAATCTGGGATGTTGCATATAGATAATCATGAACAGCAGTAACAGCGAGATTTGGATCAACCACACGGAAATAAACAACAGCATTCACCTTAACTGAGACATTATCCCTTGTTATTAAATCCTGGGCAGGAACATCAAGGACAATTGTCCTTAAAGATATTCTAACCATTCTATCAATAGGCGAAAATACGAGAATAAGACCAGGACCTTTTGGTCTTGGCAAAAGCCTACCAAGTCTGAAAATAACCCCTCTTTCATACTCCCTCAGAACCTTGACCCAGCTGAAGAGGAGTATCACAATCAGAGCCAGAATTACATACAAAGTTCCCATTTTTCCTCCTTTTTATTTATTTTTTGCTTTAATTTTACTCCTTAATTTGCTCAACCTCGACCTTCAAGCCATATACCTTTACAACTTTAACGCTTGCTCCTTTTTGAATTGGTATAGAAGAGTGGGCATCCCATATCTCTCCCTTAATAAAAACCTTCCCTTTCGGAGAAATATCTGTAATCGCTTCTCCTTCAGCACCTAAAAGACCTTCAGCACCTGTTGAGACTTTGTGGGTATGAGCTTTAAGGGATATGTAAAGGAAGAAGAGGAAAAGAATGCCAAATATTATTGAAACCGGTATAACAATTGAAAGGTCAGGTTTTAAACCAGGAATTGTTGAATTAAAAAGCATCATAGATCCAAAAATCATCGATATTATACCTCCAATTCCGAGAATTCCAAAGCCCTGAACTTTTATTTCCGCTACAAAAAGACCTATTGCAAGAAGGATTAAGAGAAGACCAACATAGTTTACAGGAAGAATTTGAAGGGCAAAAAAGGCAAGAAGAAGGGATATTGCGCCAAGAACACCTGGTAAAATTGCCCCTGGATTGCTAAATTCAAAATAGAGTCCGAGTAATCCTATCATCATTAGAATTAGAGCAACATTTGGATTTGCTACCTCAGAAAGTACCTTCTGCCTTAAGTTCATTTTAATCTCTTTTATCTCCTTCCCCTTTAATTTTAGAATAGCCTCTTTCTGATCAAATCTTTTAATCTTTTTTTCATCAAATTTTTCAATTATCTCGTCCATGTTTGTGGCAATGAAATCGATCAATCCTCCTTTGAGAGCCTCTGTCTCACTGTAAGAAAGGCTTTGTAAAACAGCATCAACAGCCATTTTTATGTTCCTTCCCCTTTTTTCTGCAATGGATTTTGCAAAGGCTGATGAGTCCTGAGCAGCCTTCTCCTCGACTGTTTTATCAGGTTTTTCACCACCTATAGGAATTGAAACAGGATGAGCGGCTCCAATTGATGTTCCTGGTGACATTATTGCAATATCAGCAGATACAGTTATGAAAAAACCCGCAGATGCAGCCCTTCCTCCCTGAGGGAAAACCCATACTGCAACAGGGACCTTTGAACCCAAAATCTTTTTGATTATTTCCCTCATGGAGGATTCAAGCCCTCCAGGAGTGTCGAGTTTTATTAGAATAAGTTCTGCATTTTCTCTTTCTGCTCTTTCAATAGATTTTACTATATATTCTGCAGATACAGGATGGATAGGCATGTTAACTTCAATGGTTATTATGGCTGAGAAAACAGGAACTGATAATACAGAAAAGAGTATAATCAAAAGAAATTTCTTTCTCATTCTTTTAGCTTCCTTATTTATTAAATCATCAAATTAAATTGTAGTCAAGCAATGATTTATGTTTAAGTTGTGGGAAGGAATAAAAATCTTTAGTCGAGGTTTTTGTTTGCTCTTACATTTTTAAGGAACCTTTTTAATTTCACAGGCGTTTAAATTATATAAAAAGATTTTAGGAGAAATTATGAGATTTGTTCCTTGTTTAATTGCAATATTTTTAATTCCACTCATTCTTTTTGGTTCATCTGAAAATAAAATTGAAAAAATTGTCCAAGCAAAGAAAAGCAATGAAAAAATCAGAATTGATGGAATATTGAATGAGGATGTCTGGAGTGGAGAGGGATACTCAGATTTTGTTCAGTCCGATCCAATTGATGGAGGGGAACCAACGGAGAAAACAGAGGTCTGGGTTGCTTATGATGAAAGTTTTCTTTATGTTGCAGGAAGGCTTTACGATTCTGAACCTGATAAAATTGTAAGCAGGTTGGTCAGAAGGGATGAAATTGTGGACTCTGATTGCTTTGAATTTGCTGTTGATCCATATTTTGACAGAAGGAGTGGTTTTTTATTTGTGATTAGTCCATCAGGCTCAATTGCTGATGCAATAATTTACAATGATAGCTGGAAAGATTTCACATGGGATGGGGTATGGGAGGGGAGAGCAAAAATAGATGAAAGGGGATGGTGTGTTGAGATAAAAATACCTTTTAACCAGTTGCGTTTCCCTGAAAAAGAAAGTTATACATGGGGAGTTAATTTTCACAGATTTATTAAGAGAAAGAATGAGAAGGACAATTTTGTCTGGATACCAAAGGGTGAGAGGGGATATGTTTCCCATTTTGCTAAGTTACTTGCTATAGAAAATATAAAGCCAGGAAGGTTGGCTGACCTTTTCCCCTATTCAGTTGGCAGGTTCGAGATTTATCCATCAGAGCCTGGAAACCCTTTCAGGAAGGGTAATGACCTCTTCGGAGGAGCTGGGATAGATTTTAAAATAGGGTTAAAGAGTAATCTCACCCTGGATGCAGCAATAAACCCTGATTTTGGTCAGGTTGAGGTTGACCCAGCAGTTATAAATCTCACAGCCTTTGAGACATTCTATATGGAGAAAAGGCCCTTCTTTATTGAAGGAGCAAACATATTTGAATTTGGCTTTGGAGGAGCGCAAAACTATTCTTCCTTCAATTGGGGTAACCCATCTTTCTTTTACAGCAGGAGGGTAGGAAGAGCTCCCCAGGGATATGTTTCAACAGGTGGCTATGTTAGTTTTCCTGATAGAACAACAATCCTTGGTGCTTTTAAGATTACAGGAAAATTATCAGGGTGGAATCTTGGTTTTATAAATGCTCTTACTGCAAGGGAATATGCAGAAGTAGATTTGAATGGAGAGAGATACAAGGAAGAGATTGAGCCCTTTTCCTATTACGGAGTTTTTAGGACACAAAAGGAATTCAACGAAGGGAGGCAGGCAATTGGACTAATTGCAACCTCAGTTTTGAGGGATTTGAGGAATGAAGATCTAAGTTCAATTTTGAACAAAAGAGCTTTCTGTCTTGGTTTTGATGGATGGACATTCCTTGATAAAGAGAAGACATGGGTTTTGACGGGATGGATTGGAGGAAGTTCAGTAGAAGGGAGTAAAGAAGATATTTTAAGACTTCAGATGAAACCCCAGCATTATTTCCAGAGACCTGATGCTGAACATCTCAATCTTGATGAGAATGCAACTTCTCTAAAGGGGTGGGCAGGTAGATTAATGCTTAGTAAGGAAAGGGGTAATTTCTTTTTTAATACTGCAATTGGTGCAATTTCTCCAGGATTCGATTCCAATGATCTCGGGTTTCAATGGGGAGGGGATGTTATAAATGCTCATATTCTTTTTGGATATGCATGGTTTAAACCTGGGAAAATATTTAGAAACTGGTCGGTTGGTACTGCAACCTATAGAAATTATGATTTTGGTAAGAACAAAATTGGAGAGGGATATTTTACCTTTTTTGAAGCTCGATTTCTCAATTACTGGCGTATCAATCTTACAACCGGTTTCTTCCCTGAATCATTGGATAAAAATCTTACAAGGGGAGGACCACTAACAATAAGCCCTTCAGGATATTTTAGTTTTATGGATATTTCAAGCGACAGTAGAAAGCCTTTTGTTATTTCCCTGGATTTTAATTACTCAGCTTCAAAGTCTGGAGATATTTCTTGGGAATCAGAGATTTCCCTAAGATGGAAACCGAGGAGTAACCTTCAAATTTCCTTTGGTCCAGAATATTCCTACACCTACTCAACTTCCCAATGGGTTAAGGAAGTGGATGACCCAATTATGAAAGATACTTATGGAAAGAGGTATATCTTATCTGATCTGAGATCGAAAAATCTATCTTCAAATATAAGGGTAAACTGGACATTCAATCCAAAATTGACATTTCAAATTTATTTACAGCCATTTTTAGCGGTTGGGAAATATTCGAAATTTAAAGAGCTTTCAAGACCAAGAACTTACGATTTCAATATATTTGGAGAAGGAAACTCAAAAATTAATTTCGAAGATGGTATCTACACCGTTGATCCTGATGGAGATGGAATAGCTCCTCCTTTCTCTTTCTACAACCCTGACTTTAACTTTAAATCTTTGAGGGGAACAGCTGTCCTTAGGTGGGAATATCTCCCTGGCTCTGTCCTTTATTTTGTCTGGACCCAGACTCGGCAGGATTATACCTATCCTGGTGAGTTCAGAATAAAAAGGGACATCGATATACTTTTCAAAAGCCCAGCTTACAATATTTTCTTAATAAAGATTGTTTACAGGCTTCCGATTTAACAAAAGCCATCCCTTGTAAATAAAATTGAGAGAAAGTAAAATAAACTTTAATTTTGCTTCAAAGGAGTAAAAAATGGGTGAAAGGGTAAGTTTTCCTAAAACCTTCTGGGTCGCAAACACAATTGAGCTTCTTGAAAGAGCTGCATACTATGCAGTTGCATCCTTTGTTGTCATTTACTTTCATGAAGTTCTTGGAATGGCACCGACAAAGTCTACATTTCTGAATGGGACAATTCTCTGGGGGCTTCTCTATTTCCTTCCTCCTTTGAGTGGAACAATTGCTGACAGATTTGGATTCAAAAAGTCTTTGTCCTTAACATTCTTACTTCTTTTTCTTGGCTATTTGATAGTTGGAACAGTTCAGAGGTTTTGGCCCAAATTTGTTGGTTATGAAAAGCCTGATTACACAATTCCGGTTCTTATTGGGATTCTTCTTATAGGTATTGGTGGCTCCTTTGTAAAACCATGTATTTCAGGAACTGTCCAGAAAACCTCAGGAGCAAATTCTGCTCTTGGATTTGGAATTTTTTACATGACTATAAACATTGGTTCAATGCTTGGAAGAACTGTTTCTTATTTTGTGAGGACAAATTTTGGGATTCCTTCCATATTTTCCTATGTTGCAACTACCTTTTCCTTCTCAGGTCTCCTTGCCATAATCTTTGCCTATTCAGAGCCAAAATATGTGGGTGAGAAAACAGAAAGGGTTGATAAACCGAGAACTCTCGGAGATGCGATTTTAGGGCTTTTTACAGTTTTGAAAAATCTAAAATTTGTATTTTTCCTTATTGTTATTGGTTTCTTCTGGATCATTTATGTTCAGATTTATAATCTCATTCCCCTATTCCTTAGATTCATAGATAGGAATGCTCCTGTTGAGCTCTATACAATAGTAAACCCTGTATCGATAGTTCTTTTTCAGCTCCTTGTTACGAGGATCTCAAAGAATTGGACACCTCTGAAATCCATAATGGTTGGAATAACAATTACAATTTTTGGAATGTTAATAAATATTTTCCCCTATCTCTCAAGGCTGGATGTTTTTAAAATTGTTTCAGTAGCTGGGCTTAAACTCCCCATAGGAGGAATATTCATACTCATCTCAATCGCCTGTATGGCATTCGGAGAAATGTTTGCCTCTCCAAGAATATATCAGTATATTGGAGCAATAGCTCCAAAAGGGAAGGAAGGGCTTTATCTTGGATATGCAAATCTTCCCATCGCCATTGGAACAATAATAGGAGCTCCATTGGGTGGTTTTCTTTTTGAAAAATTCATATCCAACCGCACCACTGCTGAAATCTTCAGCGCCGCCCCAGTTATGTGGGGAATAGTGGCTTTTATGGGAGTTATCTCGATTTCAGGAGTTTATCTTTACAATAGATTTATAACAGAAAGGAGAAAGTAAAAGAACGATTTTTTCGTTTTAAGATTAAAAATGAGGCTTAACTATTAGCTTTCTCCATCCCCTGAAATTTTCTTTATCTTAGGATACTTGGATGTTATGGCTTTTATCCCATCCTCAAACTTTATTGTTAGAATTTGCTCAGCTCCATATCCTCTTACATTTAAAACTTTTCCAACCCCGAAACTTTCATGATGGACAAAATCACCAATGACAAATTCCCCGTCATCCTCCAATCTTTGGCTTCTTCCAGTTGTTTTAAGGTGCTCTGGAATTTCCTTGAGAAATCTTGATGGATTACCACTTGAGGTTAAATAAAGTCTTTTCTTTGCTCTTGTCATACCGACATAAAATAGCCTTCTCTCCTCCTCAATATCATGATTAGATAATGATTTTCTATGAGGTAAAATATCCTCATCAACTCCTGCAATAAAAACTGTTGGAAATTCAAGTCCTTTGGATATGTGAAGAGTCATTAGATTGACAACAGGATGTTCTTCAAGGTCAGAATCAGTTCTAAGGGAAAGATTATCAACAACATCTCTAAGAGTTATCTCAGGAAAAGTTTTCTCCATCTCAGAAACCCCCTTTACAAGTTCCTCAAGATTTTCCATTCTTTCCTCTTCATAAATTTCTTTTATGCTCAATTCTTTAACAATCTTAGAAACGAGTTCAGAAGGTTTCATCAATTTTGAATCTTTTTCCCATTCATCAAGTTTTTTAAAGAGATTCTGAACCTCCTCAATTGCAGGTTTGCTCGCTTGCTCAATGAATATTTTTGTCGCTAAATTAATGGGAACTCTCTCCTTCTCAGAAATTTCAACTATTTTCTGGATAGACTTTCTACTTATCCCGCCAACAATCTCGGAGAGAACTCTTTTAAAAGAAAAATCGTCCTCCCTATTAAGGATTATTTTTAAAAGGGCAATTACATCTTTTATTTCCTTCCTTTCATAGAATTTAATTCCACCGATTAATTTATAAGAAATTCTTAAGGAGTTAAGGGCTTCTTCAATATTTCTGGATTGCTGATTCACCCTGTAAAAAATAGCAATCGGAAAGAGCTCTCTCTCCTCCTCTTTCATTCTTTTTATCTCATTGGCAATAAATTTTGCCTCTTCAACAGGATTTTTTGCAATATAATAAATAATTGGTTCTCCATGAGGATTATTAGTAAAAAGATATTTTTCTCTTCTCCTGGAATTTTTTACTATAACCTCCTGAGCTCCCATTAAAATGAGCTTTGTGCTTCTATAATTTTCCTCAAGTTTTATTATTTTAGCTTCAGGGAAATCCTCCTCAAATCTCAATATATTCTCAAGATTTGCACCCCTCCAGCTATATATCGACTGATCTTCATCTCCAACAGCTGTAATCCCTTCACAGGATAAAAATTTCACTATCTCGTATTGAGGTGGACTTGTATCTTGAAATTCATCAATTAAGATATATTTGAATCTAAATTTAAGCCTCTCACTCTCAGGATTTTTAAGAAGCTCAATACACTTTAGTATCAGGTCATCGAAATCAAGACAGTTAAGTCTTCTTAACTCTTTATGGTAAAGATTGAAAAGTTCAACTTCCCTTTCTCTGAACCATCTCTGGTAAAGGAATTCTTCAGAAGGGTAAAATGGGAGCGAACTTTTTGTATATCCCATTTTTTCGACAAAGGAATTTACAAAGGCTCTTCCAAGTTCAAGCTCATTACTTAGTAAAATTTCTTTTAAAATATTTTTCTGGTCTTCCCTGTCTATTATTGAAAAATCAGATGAAATCCCAATAATTCTCCCAAAAATTCTTAAGACTCTTGCTGAGAAAGCATGAAAGGTCATAACCCAGAGATCTTTGAAATCCTTTCCAACAAGAGAAGAGATTCTTCTCTTCATTTCATCAGCTGCTTTGTTGGTAAAGGTTAGAGCAAGGATACTCTCAGACTCAAAACCCTTTTTTAACAAATATGCAACCTTATGGGTAATAACCTTTGTTTTTCCAGAGCCAGCACCCGCAATCACCAATAGAGGTGATTCAATGTATTCGACTGCTTCCCTCTGCTGTGGATTTAAACCTTCGAAAATAGACATTATTTAATATTTTAAGGTTTAGTTTTTTATGTGTCAAAAAGTTATTATGTCTCTTTACTTTCTTTGATCGCAATCCTCCAATGGAAGAGAAATATGGTTAAAGAAATTGCAAGAATAAGGAGACTACGAATCAAAGCCCTTCCAGCCTCCCTCCTTTCAATCTTTATTGCCAGCTCCTTTTCCTTTTGATAAATTTTCTCCAGTTCTTCATCACCTATTTTTTCAGATTTGTAATTCCATTTGTAAATCTCAAAGGATTCTAATTTTTTCCAGTCGTAGCTCTTCATTGTAAATTCAGGAACAGAAATTCTGATAATCGAGTAAATTCCGATTACAGCAGATATAACAAGGGCTATAAGGGAAGCAAAACAAACAAGATAAAGGTAAATCTGAAAAATTATACTTTTTCTATTCATATTCCCTCCTTTCCAATCAAAAATTTTTGCATAAGGGATTTGAGAAATCAGCGGTTGCTGATAAGAATTTGCTCTGATAGAAAATTTTTCTTGACTTTAAAATTTTTTCTGGTTAAACTAATTTATTAATATTTTGGAATAAAATAAAAAATGTTAAAAATGGAGGATAGAATGAAAAAGTCGATTTTAATTTTGTTGATCTTTCTACTTTCTAATTTTCTTTTGTCCCAGGATCAATACAATGCAAAGGGAGCTGTTCTGGATCTTTCTCTTAATCCAATTTCTGGAGCAAAGATAAAAGTAAGGGAGATAGGCAAGTTAAGTGAATCCCTCGTCTATACTGATTCCGAAGGGAAATTCTCAATATCTTTAAAAGCGGGTGTTTATGAATTCATCGTTGAAATTCCCTATATGAGCACTGAAAAAACGATTGTAAATATACCAGCCGATATTGATAAAGAGATAATTTTCAAGATTTCAAGAGCAACCCTTTCTGAAGGAATAACAGTTACAGCAACAAGAAGGGATGATTATACAGAACTCGCTCCAATCTCAAGTTCTTCCCTTTCAGGGGATGAAATATCTAAAATCCAGCCAAGGGTTCTGACTGATGCTCTTTTAAATGTTCCTGGCATTCAGATTTCTGATGTGGGTCCACTAAGACCTCGTCCAATTATCAGAGGCTTAGACACCACAAGAATACTTGTTCTTGTTGATGGTCATAGATTCAATACATTCAGGATGTCAACAGGTGCTATGGGGGCTGAGATTGGGTTGGTGGATCCCCAGAATGTTGAAAGAATTGAGGTTGTAAGAGGGGCAGGCTCAATGCTTTATGGTTCAGATGCAATAGGTGGAATAATTAACATAATAACAAAAAAGCCGGAATTCAAAGAAGGCTTTACCCTTAATGGCTCACTCTTTTCAGGATACGAGACAATAAACAATGGAAGAAACATTGATCTTTCCCTTAACTTTGAAACAAAGGATTTGTCCCTTAGAGCATCAGCAGGCTTTGACAAATTTGACGAATACAAATCTTCTAAAGGGATAGTTCCAAACTCTCAGGCAGAAAGTTACAATGGAGATTTAAAATTGGGAATTAGGTTGGCAGATGGGCATTCATTGTCCCTGGGATACCTTTTAAAAAGGGCGGAAAATATTGGTTTTGCCCAGAGGGAGAAAGCTCCGGGTTTTGATGCATCCTTCCCATACAACAAAAGAGAAAGTTTAAGCTTTAGTTATCAGGGAGATTTCAACTTAGCTCTTCTGAGGAGAGTGAGCCTTGATATTTACCAACAAAATTGGGAAAGGGAATTTCTATTGACAATGACTCCTCCAGCAATGCCATTCCCTGTTCAGAGCAAGACTGGATATTTCATGGAAAATAGAGGCTTAGACCTTCAAGTCACTGCATATCCAGGAGGAAAGCATCTTTTGACTTATGGTATAAACTTCATAGAAGATAGGAGCCACGATGAAAGAATTCAGAAAACATTTTTTGGAACACCAAAAGAAAAAATAGATAAAACAACATCTGTTCCTGATGGAAAATTTCTAAATCTTGGTCTATTTTTACAGGATGAATTAATGACAGGAAGGGCTGAAATTAAGGCAACAGTAAGATTCGATCAGTTCTATCTGAAACCTTCTGCCACTGAATTCTATAAAGGTCCTTCATTGAAGGAGTCAAGGGCATCAAGTATAAGTGGGAATTTAGGTTTAAAAATAGATTTTAACAAGAATTTGAAAATCTTCGGAAGGCTAACGAGAGGTTTTAGAATGCCAGGTCTTTCGGAGAGATACTACTTTGGTGCTCCTGTCCCTTACGCATATTTTGTTCCAAATCCTGATCTAAAGCCAGAAATTTCCCATGGACTGGATATTGGACTAAGGTTTAAAAGCAAGTTATTTAATGGAAACATTACCTATTTTTACAACAGGCTCTCCAATCTACTTGCTTGGGAACCAACAACCTACAATGGAAGCTCTAAGATTGGAACAATACCTGTATATCACTGGGCAAATATTGAAAAGGGAAGAATCCAAGGAGTTGAGGTAGAAGGTGAAGGTAATTTTAAAATCTTGAAAGGCTCTTTAAATCCATTCATCACAGGATCATGGCAGGATGGGAAAAATCTTATTGCAAATACATCCCTTCCCAACATTCTTCCCTATACTCTTTCTTATGGTTTAAGATTTCAGAAAGGATTCTTCTGGATTGAGGCTTCAGGTAGAACTGTTTTTGGAGATAGGTATGTTGTTGCCCCTTCACAACCAGGAGCTGGCTATGAGGAGATTAAAATTGAGGGATTTTCTGTTTTTAATCTGAGATTCTCTATTGACCTTTCAAAATTGGATCTAAGGGTTGTAGAACTCGAAGGTTTAAGATTGAATGCAGGAATTGAGAATTTGACAAACCGTTATTATACTGAGCCTTTTAATACTGTTCCCAATCCTGGAAGGAGCCTGAAAGTTTCTTTGGATTTTAGATTTTAATTTACAGTTTAGTTTTTGAATTTATTTTCTTAATTTTATACAATTAAAAAGTAATGGAAAACGAAGTAATTGCAAAATTTTTGAGCCTAATCGCCATTTAAGGATAGGATAAAGTTCATTTATCTCTTTGGATCTCGAGCTCGGGATGACTGGAAGCCAGACTCAGACTATGATATTTTTATTGTTGTTGACAGAAAAGATAGGGAAATTGTTGATAGATTTTATGATGCGGTTATGGAGGTTCTCATCGGCACAGGAGCTCTTATTTCATTGAAAATATTTCCTTTGTCTGAGTTTTATCGATTAAAATCTTTAAAAACCCCATTTCTTAAAAATGTTCTTAAGGAGGGGAAAAGACTTGGATTTTGCGACTAAAGAGTTGATAAAACCCCACCACATTTTTTTGCAAAAAAAAACTCAGAAAGAATGAATCTCCCTTAGAAATTCCTCAACCATCTCCTCCTCTTTCACTTTCTTCAAAAGCTTCCCCTTTTTGTAAATAAGTCCGACTCCCTTTCCGCAGACCAGGGCAAGGTCAGACTCCCCAGCTTCCCCAGGACCATTCACCACACAACCCATTATTGCAACCTTCATATTTTTTTCAATGGATAAAGTTCTTCTTTCAATTTCTGATACAATTGGTAAAAGGTCTACCTCCAGTCTTCCGCATGTTGGGCAGGAGATAATTTCAATCCCCTTTTTTCTCAGTCCAAGGGCTTTTAAAATTTCCCATCCAACCTTTACTTCCTCCTCAGGGGGAGCTGAAAGAGAGACCCTTATTGTATCCCCTATCCCTTCATAAAGAAGTATTCCAATCCCTACTGAAGATTTGATTGTTCCTGAAAATAGAGTGCCCGACTCTGTTATGCCGATGTGCAAAGGATAATCGGTAAGCTCAGAAATCCTCCTATATGCTTCTACAGTCCTTTCTATATCAGAGGCTTTTACTGAAATTTTAATATCGTAGAAATCGAAATCCTCGAGGAGCTTTACACTGTTCATAACAGATTCAACAAGGGCTGATGTTGTTGCTGAGCCATATTTTTTTAAAAGGTTCTTTTCAAGAGAGCCAGAGTTAACGCCAATCCTTATGGGGATTCCTCTTTCCTTTGCAAGTCTTACGATCTCCCTTACCCTCTCTTTACTTCCAATATTCCCTGGATTTATCCTTATTCCATCAGCTCCAAATTCAATTGCTTTTAGGGCAAGTCTGTAATTGAAATGGATATCAGCAACAATTGGAAGATGCGAGTTTTTCTTTATCTTCCTGAAAGCCTCAACAGATTTCTCATCAGGAATGGCAATCCTCACAATTTCACAACCTAAATCTTTGAGTTTTCTAATCTGATTAAGAGTTCCCTCAACATCTTCAGTGTCTGTCTTTGTCATTGATTGAATCCTTATTGGATTATCCCCGCCGATTAAGATATTTCCAATTCTGACGACCCTTGTTTTTTTTCTATTAATCAAATCTTTCATTTCCTCTTGGAGAATTCATAATTCAGTTTATCATAATTTTGATAAGATTTTAAAAGGAGGAAAAACTTACTTGTCTAATTAAAGGAAGATTTTTTATCTTTGATATGAAGCTACAAGAAGGATGTTCTTCTCCTTAGCTAACTTTGATGCAGAGGGGTGAATCAAAAATCCAAAAAGAACAAGAATTGGCTCTTTATCAAGAGTCTTAAGTAAAGGTTCTAAAGAATAATAGAAACTTTCTACATTCCTCTCATAAATTCTCTATCTGCATTCTCCAATTATCATCTCTTTTAAATTTTTAAAAAAACATTGTCAATTCTTTTATTTCCTGCATCATTCAAAAATTATAAAGAAGAGTAATAGGAAATTATTTATTGGGGAGGAATGTCAAGAACAGAACCATCACTGAGGTATAATTTGAAGGCGAGACTTCGAATATCTATACAATTATCATAATCATCAACAAAGTAACCAAAGGATATATAACCTGTTTGACTTCCACCAATTGTAAAGGATGTCGGAGTGCAACTTGTAATTGTCCACCATCTCCAAGTCCCAAATCCTTGAAATTGACCTGTGAAATTTAGTGAGTATGTCTGACCACTTTTGCCATATTCTCCATAACAATCAGAAGCCCATCCAACACCATCTCTTGGAACTGTTCCATCAACAGAGAAAAATACTACATCAAAGTAAATAGGACGTAAGTAAGTATATTCAAGACGGAAACTTGTAATTGTCACTGGATTTGGACAGTTATTTCTTATTCCTATTTCTACTATTGACCTTACACCAAAACAATATAATGCACGGTAAGTATTTCTTCCAGTATAAGAAATACATGCTCCACAAGGTCCTCCTCTGAAATTCCAACGCATTCTTCCTTGAGAACCATCGTGGAGGGTTCCACCGCCATTTATTACAACAAATTGATTGATATATGGAGCTGTGGAAAGTTCAGTTTTCCTTATTCCTATTGGAATCCTCGGAGTCTCAAAATAGTAGCATGTCTGGGCTGGTTGATAGGGACAGGGACCTGATAAATTTGAATTGTAATTTCCAGAGGTAATAGTTACAGTTCCTGTTACTGAAAGAGAGGGCCAATAAACAACCATGCCTGTTCTCTGGGTAGGTGTTCCATTATCGCAATAGGTGTACCCCCTCAAAATTGCCCTAACATCGTTTTCAGTAATCCTGCAAAGTTCAGGCTGGTTGTTTTCATTTATGTCGTCCGATGTTCCAAAGATTCTATCCTGTCCTGCTGATCTTATGTAAACTGGAAAGGTAACAGTTGATGGATTAATTATTGTCTGTCCTGCACTATCTATATACTGAAACTTTGTTCCCCATGCATCTTTAAAGGCTTGATATTCATAGTTTCCAGAATAAGTTGAGTCAATGTAGGGTCCCCTCCATCCATACCCAATTCCTGTTGAATGAACTGTCCATGCTGTCTGATTCCATACAGTTGGAAATGGATTAGGTGTTGGATTTTGCTGTAGGACAAGATATTCCAAAAGGGGAGGAAGTCCTCCCATATCTCCTACATATCCAAAATTTGATCTTAATCCCTTTGAAATGACTTCAGGATTACCAAGGATTGCATTTCTTATTGTCTTTATTTTATCAAGGGTTTCAACATCCTGCTTTCTATAAGTTTCCCTCACAAAAAGATATGGACCAAGAACCCCAACTGCAATTATAAGAATTGCAATTAGGATTATTGTATAAATAAGACCAATACCTTTATGGTTAAACTTTATTTTTTCAGCATAATGAAGAAATTTTCTTCCAGACTTTATCAATTTAAAGCCCCTTTCTTCAGTGTCATAAAATATTCCCTGCTTCTCGATATTT
>CAZFCI010000178.1:0-16512 GCA_964517525.1 uncultured Clostridia bacterium
GGATTTTTGAAAAGCGAGCTGAGGCTCGCTTGAATTTTAAAATTGACCCAAAAATTTCAAGAAAATCCTTGAAAATAAAGGGTTTATGTTGGGCGAGCTGTAGCTCGCTTCAGGCGAGTTCTACCTCGCTTTTTTATCAAGTCTCTTAATCAATTCCTTTTTAGTTATACCCTGATTTCTCAAAAAATCCTTAAACCTCTTATAATCCCTCTCCTCTATCCTGAATATGGGAAGAACACCTTTCAGAGTTCCATCACCATCTTGAAGTCCATAGGAAATTATCTCTTGAAGCTGATATTTGTTGATCTCATGATTCAGATATAAGTCTCGAACATCCCAGAAATCCATCCGTCCTTCTTTCACCTCTTTGTATATCCTCTTTGAATGCCATTCTTCCTCCCTCTCCCTCCACTCCCTCTTCACTTTCTCTATCTCCTCTTTTACTATCTCAGCTCTGGAAATAGTAGGAGTTTCAATCCAGTTGTAGAGTATTCTTTTCAGTATCTTTTCAAGATCACGGATGTTTCCTGGAAAATGATATTCAAGGAGAATTTCTATCTCTTCATTAGTTAGTTCTCTCTTTTCCAATCCCTTCTCCTCAAGCTTTGATGAGTTTTCCTCAATCAATCTCCTCCATATTCCCTTTGCAATCTCCTCAATCTCTTCCCTCTTCCTCTCCCTCAATGGAGGAATTCGAAGGACAAAGGTCTCAATCCTGTGAAGTAAATCATCCCTGAATCTTCTTTCTTTTGCCCCCTCCCACAAATCCCTGTTTGTTGCAAATATGAATCGAACATCTACTCCCCTCTCAAAATTCTCTCCAATCCTTCTAACCTTCTTCTCCTCAATAACTCTTAAAATCTTTGGTTGAAGCTCAATGGGTAGATCCCCTATCTCATCGAAAAATATTGTCCCTCCATTGGCACTCTCAATTATCCCCGCTCTATCTTCCTTTGCATCAGTAAATGCTCCTTTTCTATGACCAAAAAGTTCAGATTCAAAGAGAGAGTGGGTATCTGAAGGGCTTTCAACTACTATGAATGGATTCCCTTTTCTTCTCGATTCATTGTGAATTGCTGATGCAAAGAGTCTTTTTCCAACACCTGATTCTCCAATTATCAGAATATTTTCTTCAGTCCTTGCGAGCTTCTTCGCCTCCTTCTTTACCTCCTCATAACCGATAATATCATCAAAGGTAAAAGGAGCCTTCATAACCCCTCCTTTTTAAACTTATTCTTTATTTTATTAAATTTTTTAAAATAATGTCAAGTTATAGTTGATTCTATTTCAAAAATGAGTAGGAAATAAAATTTGAGAGAAAGCCTTTTAATTTTCTCTAATCAAAAATTCTCCTTCTCATTTTGAAGGCTTTTAGAGTGTTTTTCAGCAAGAATGCTACGGTGAGGGGTCCCACCCCACCTGGAACAGGGGTTAAATAACTTGCTTTATTTATTACCTCAGGATGAACATCTCCCACAAGGGTTGAACCCTTTTCTTCAATGTCCTTTATTTTTTTATAGTCTTCTCCGTAAAGGGACAATAAATCCTCCTTGCTCGTTATTGAATTCACTCCTACATCAACAACCACTGCTCCTTCTTTAACAAATTTTTCTTTTATGAAGCATGGTTTCCCCATAGCAACTATGAGAATATCTGCAGAGGAAGTTACTTCCGAAAGATTTTCAGTCTTTGAATGGCAATAGGTTACAGTTGCATCCTCATTTAGAAGCATTATCCCCATTGGTTTACCGACAATAAAACTCCTCCCTACAACAACAGCTCTTTTCCCCTTAATAGGAATCGAATTCCTTTTTAGAAGTTCCATTATCCCTGAAGGTGTGCAAGCTCTGAGCCCTTCCCTTCCGAGAATTAAATTGCCAAGATTAACAGGGTGGAATCCATCCACATCCTTTTCTGGAGAAATCAGCTCAATAATTCTCAATGGGTCAAGATGAGGAGGGATTGGAAGCTGGACTAAGATACCATCAACATTGTCATTCTCATTCAACCTTTTTATCTCTTCCATTACTTCATTCTCTTTAACATCTGCAGGAAATTTTTTTATTTCTGACATTATTTTTAGCTTATCGCATTCCCTTGATTTTATGTTTAAATAGATTTTTGAAGATGGATTTTCTCCAATCAGAATTCCAACAAGACCTGGTACTCTTCCTGTTTTTTCCCAAAGTTTTTCAACTTCCCTTCCAACCTCTTCTTTAATTTCTCCTGCAAGAATATCTCCCCTTAGCCATTCTCCCATCTTTAACCTCCAAAACTCTCGTTTTTAAAAACAGTATCATCTCTTTCAGCTCCTGTTGAGACAAAATCAATCCCAATCTCAAGGTAATCCTCAATAAAATTAAGATAATCAATTGCCTCCTGAGGAAATTCTTTGAAGCTCCTCAATCCCTTTAATGATCTGCTCCATCCCTTGAAGGTCCTGTAAACAGGCTCAACTTTCTCAAGAATCCACCATTCCGTTGGGAAGGATTTCATTAGGGAGCCTCTGTATTTGTATCCTATGCAAGCAGAAATTTCCTCAAGCCCATCTAAAACATCTATCTTCATCAGAGCGAGGGAATTTATACCATTTATTCTAACAGAATATTTCAAGGCAAAAAGATCGAGCCATCCACATCTTCTCGGTCTTCCTGTTGTTGCTCCATACTCATCTCCAGCCTCCCTAATCTTTTCTCCCATTTCCTCTTTCAACTCTGTCGGGAATGGTCCTGCTCCTACCCTTGTTGTATAAGCCTTTGAAACACCTAAGACTTTGGAAATCGAGCAAGGAGGTATTCCAAGACCTGTTATAACACCTCCAGCTGTTGGATTTGATGCAGAAACATAGGGATAGGTTCCATGGTCAACATCAAGGAGGGTTCCCTGAGCTCCCTCAAAAAGGATTGATTTCCTCTCCCTTATTTTTTCATTCAAATAGTAAGTTGTATCAATTATCATATCCCTCAGAAATTCGCTGTATCCCATGTATTCATCAAAAATCTTTTCAGGCTCAAGGGGAGAATGTCCAAAACTTTTTAAAATCAAATTTTTCTGCTCAACTCTATCAAAAATCAGTTCCTTTAATATTTCAGGATAGAGGAGAGCTCCAACTTTGATCCCCCTTCTCCCTGTCTTATCCTCATAGCAAGGACCAATACCCCTCCATGTTGTTCCAATTTTTTTTGAACCTCTTCTCTCCTCTTCTAATTTATCAATAATTTCATGATAGGGAAGAATCATGTGGGCATCTTTACTTATGAAAATTCTATTTTTCAATCTTAGTCCATGGGATTCAAGCTCCTTCAACTCTTTAATAAAGGCTGAAGGGCTGAAAACAACTCCATTCCCGATAACCCCTATCTTATCTTTGTGCATAACTCCAGAGGGAATGAGATGAAGGACAATCTTTTTTCTATTGTAAACAACTGTATGCCCTGCGTTATGTCCTCCCTGATATCTTGTAACGATATCGAATTTTGGAGAAAGCAGGTCTACAACTTTCCCCTTCCCTTCATCACCCCATTGTGCTCCAACAATCAAAAGATTCATTTTGCCAAAAAATGAATATACCAGATTTTTCGAAAAAATCAAAGTATATTTTGATGGGAACCCTTACACAAAAATTGGCATAATCAAAAATCCCATATTATTATATAATCCATAGAAAGAAACTATAAGATAATTTGTTCGTTTTAATAATATGGAGGTTTTTATGAGAATTTCTATCAAAACCAAAATTGCTATTATTCTATCCCTTCTCTTCATCTCATTTTCCCTTAACGGACAGGTGAAAAAGATTGAGAAGAATCTTCTTATGGAGGATATTAGGCAGTTAGCTCAGATCATTGAGTCCAGCCATCCTGATCCTTACATCAAAGGTGGGGGCAAAATAGAGTTTAATCGAAGACTTCAAAAACTTATTCTTTCCATACCAGAAGAGGGTCTTACTCATAAGGAATTTTACAGGGCTCTTCTTCCCTTTGTAGCTTCTGTAGGAGATGGACATACAGATATTATGACCCCTTCTTCAGAGCCATCAAAACCAGGAATACCCATTATTTTTGGAATTGTGGAAGGATCCCTCTATGTAGCCAAAGTGTTCAGCGAAGAGCAAAAACTTTTGATTGGCTCAAAACTTTTATCCATTGAGGGAGTTTCTTTCAATGAAATCGTCAAAAGACAGGGAGAAATTTCTGGTTGGGACAATGAATATCAGATTTTGACTAAACTATGCTCTAATTTGGGAAACATAGCTGGATTAGAACTTCTTTTTCCTAAGTGGAAAGAAAAAGATTCCATTAAAGCAACCTTCTTACTTCCTTCAGGGAAATATAAAGAGATTAGATTCCCCATATTGGAAAAGCTTCCAGCACCTCTCGAGATAACTTCACGAATATCTTTACCATCTGTTGAAAAAATTGATTTTAATTATTCCTTTCTTGACAAAGACAAGAAGATATGCCTCCTTAGAATTGATGGAATGTTCAGTTATCGAGAAAATTTTGAGTTTTTCAAAAATATGGGTGTGGAGTGGGTTAATTTATATGCGAGAAGAATTTATGAAAAGTATAACAATAAAAAAGCTCCTGACAAAATAGAAGAGGTCATGGAAGGAATACCATCTGCCACAGAATTTTTCAGGGATATGGTAATGGAGATGAAAAAGGCAAAGAGTAAAGCCCTCATAGTTGATGTAAGAAAAAATAGTGGTGGAAACTCCCTTATGAGTTATATTCTTGGATATTTTCTTTACGGAAAGGAGAAAATAAAAGATATAAGTATAACTTCCATCTCAATTAAAAAATATTCTGATCTTTATTTCACATTGTATAAGGATGATACCCTCGAAAAAATAAATCAAGGAAAGCCATTCCCTCTTTTAAAGGATGACTATGATTTCAGCGAAGACCCTAATTTCATGGGAAAAGAAAACTTTATAAGAGAAAGAGAAAAAGAAATGGAAAAATGGATAAAAATGATCCCTACCTTCATGAAGGTATTTGTGGCGGGAGATTTTGATGGACTTTACCTTCCTGATAAAGTTTTTGTAATTTGTTCGCCATGGACATACAGCTCAGGTTACCAGCTAACTTCTATGTTCTACAAGCTCGGGGCAACCCTTGTAGGAATTCCTTCAGGGCAGGCGGGTAATTGTTTTGGTGATGTTCTTATTTTCACTCTTAAAAATTCAGGAATAAGGGGAATGGTTTCCCATAAGCAATTCCTTGATTTCCCGGAAGATTCTTTGAAGGGAAGGATTCTAAAGCCTCACATAGAGCTTACTTACAAAGAATTAAAGAAGAGAGGGTTTGACCCCAACGCAGAAATTATTCTATTACTGGAAAAAATCAAAGGAATTTAGCTTTATCTAATTTTAAACTCTTTAATCAACCTATTAAAGTCCATTTGAATAGAAGAATATAAATCTATATAATTTACTATGATAAAGAAAATTCTTGTGGCGAATAGAGGGGAGATAGCAGTAAGAGTTATAAGGGCTTGCAGGGAGCTCGGAATACCATCTGTTGCAGTTTACTCAGAAGCTGATAGAAGATCCCTCCATATCCAGATGGCTGATGAGGCTTACGAGATTGGTCCTCCACCTCCATCGGAGAGCTATCTCAATATCCCGAAAATAATTGAGATTGCAAAAAAAGCAGGCGCAAATGCGATTCATCCTGGCTATGGATTCCTTGCCGAAAACTGGGAGTTTGCAAAGGCTTGTGAAGATGAAGGAATAACATTTATTGGACCAAATCCCAATGCGATGAGACTTCTTGGGAACAAGGTGGAGTCAAGAAAGGAAATGGAAAAAGCAGGGATCCCTGTAATTCCTGGAATGAAAAGTTCTTCAAGGGATTTTAATGTCTTTAAAGAAGAAGCAAAGAAAATCGGCTATCCTGTTCTTATAAAGGCTGCTGGAGGAGGTGGAGGAAAGGGGATGAGGATTATAAGGAATTCAGAGGAGTTAATACCATCCCTTGAGTCATCCATGAGGGAATCAAAATCAGCTTTCGGCGATGATTCAGTTTATCTTGAAAAATTTATAGAGGAACCAAGGCATGTTGAAATACAGGTTCTTGCAGACAATTATGGGAATGCTATCCATCTATGTGAAAGGGAATGCTCTGTTCAGAGGAGGTATCAGAAAATTATTGAAGAAAGTCCCTCCCCTGCCCTTGATGAAGATTTAAGAGAGAGAATGGGGGAGACAGCCAAAAAAGTAATAAAGCATGCAGGATATAACAATGCTGGTACAGTTGAATTTCTTCTCGACAAAGAAAGGAATTTTTACTTTTTGGAAGTAAATGCAAGGGTGCAAGTGGAACATCCAGTAACAGAGATGGTTACAGGAATTGATATTGTTAAGAATCAAATTTTTATTGCAGATGGGGAGAAGCTGAAATACAAACAGGGAGACATAAAGCAGAGGGGGCATGCAATTGAGGGAAGGATATATGCGGAAGATCCTGAAAATAATTTTCTTCCTTCCCCTGGAAAAATTCTTTATTTAAGGGAACCATCTGGTCCTGGCATAAGATGTGACTCTGGAATTTTCTCAGGTTATGAGGTCTCCCCTCTATATGATCCAATTCTCTCAAAGCTTATTGTCTGGGCTGAAGATAGAAATTCTGCGATAAGGAGAATGTTATCAGCCCTTAGGGAATATGTTATTTTAGGGATTAAAACGACCATTCCTTTCCTAATTTCTGTAATGGAGCATCCAGAATTTATTAAGGGAAATACTTTCACAAGCTTTGTCGAGAAATATTTTAAGGATTGGAAGGAAGAGAGAGAAAATTTTGAAAGGGAGGCAATTATTTCATCGGGAATAATTTTTTTCAACAATTTAACAGTTAAAAAGCCAGCAGAAGGTAGAAAATATATTTACAATCCATGGCTTGAAATAGGAACCTGGAGGATCTGTTAATATGGAAATTAGAATTAAAGAGGGTGAAAAAACTCACAGGTTAAAGATTGAATATAAAAATAACTCCTTCTTTGTATCTTCATCAGACTTTGAAACTTCAGCATCGGTTGAGAATTTAACTCCCAACTCATTCCTTTTAAGAATTGGAGATAAAATTCTGACAGTCTATTATGCCATTGACGGCTCCAAGCTTCACATTTTCATAAATGGGAAAAATTACGCAATTGAGAAGGAAGAAGGAAAGAGGGCAGAAATTTATCATGAGGAAAAGGGAGAGAGGGTCGTTACCTCCCCCCTTCCTGGAACAGTATCAAAGATCAATGTTAAAGAAGGTGATGAGATAGAAAAGAACCAACCTCTCCTTGTAATAGAATCTATGAAAATGGAAAATGTAATAGTCTCACCAATAAAAGGAGTTGTTTCAAAAATATTTGTCTCAGAGGGGAAACTCGTCAATGGTAATGAAGTCCTCGCAGAGATAAGAAGTATTTAAACTAAATGAGAAAGATTCTCCTTTTCCTCCTTATATTTTTGCTTTTTATAATTTCTTTTTTTCTTATCCTCTGGTTTGTCACTCCTGATCCCTCTCCTTTAAAAAATCAAAATCCAAAGATTACAGCTCTCATGAAATTCAGAATGGAAACCGCTAAGAAAAAGGGAAGAAAATATTTTATAAATCAAAGATGGAAATCTTTAATAGAGATTTCACCCTATTTAATAAATGCTGTTCTTATAAGTGAGGATGACAGATTCTTCTCCCATTATGGAATTGACTGGATAGAGTTGAAAGAATCAATAAAAAAAGATATAAAAAAGAAAAGATTTGTAAGGGGAGCATCAACAATATCCCAGCAAGTTGCAAAGAATCTTTACCTGAGCCCTCGAAAAACAATTTTCAGGAAATTCCTCGAGATAATCATAGCTTTGAAATTGGAAATGTTTCTTTCCAAGAATAGAATCCTTGAGATATATTTAAATATTGCTGAATGGGGAAATGGAATCTATGGAGCAGAATCAGCTTCCCAATTCTATTTTGGGAAGAGCGCAAAAGAACTCTCTCCTTACGAATCAGCTTCCCTTGCCTCAATCCTTCCAAATCCTCTAAAATACTCTCCTGATTCCAAAAGTAGATTTATCAAAAGAAGAAGGGAAAGAATTTTGAGGATAATGGAAAAAAGGGGGATTTTGAAGGATTAAAAAAATGAATAAATTTAATTAAGAGAAAAAATTTTACTTGAGTGTTATCGCAAATCTCTCTATTCATCTCTTTTGTTGTAATATTTGATATAAAACACTATTATTAATTTAAAGGAGAAGGTAATGGAGAAATTTTTGTATTTTATCAATCCAGAGGATGCCCCTAAAATAATCCATATGGAGGGATTGGAGACCAAAATTCTTGCTGGACTTCATGGTGAAAAGATGATGATTGTTCTCAATGCAACACTTCCAGGTCATACTGTTCCACTACATTCTCACCCCCATGAACAAATTGGGATGGTATACGCTGGAAAAGCTATACTGCGTATTGGGAATGAGGAACGCATAGTCCAAAAAGGAGATTTCTACTGCATTCCTTCAAATATTCCCCATAGCGACACCTGCATAGGTGATGAGCTTTTTGTAATGTTAGACATTTTTTACCCTGTGCGAGAAGATTTTATTGATAAGCTCAAATTGCAGATTCGCAGAATCTTCCCTCCAAGCTTGTTGAAGTGATTAGATCAGGCACACCGAAAGAGCCCGGAGTATCAATCTCAGCAGACGGGGCAAAAATACGAATTTTTTATAATCGCAATGGAATACCTATAGAAGAGGAAATATATGCGGTAGTTGAGGCATTCTCATACTCATTTTCGACCCTTAGTGGAATGGTCACAAATACCAATTGGATAGTTGATTATATTTTCTCATTCAAAGCAGAAAGAGGAAAACTGGATGCCCAGAGTAAAATCTTCCAGACAATAGCATTCTCATTTAAATTAAATCCCCAATGGTTTAATAAATACACTCAAGTTGTTGAATATTTAATTTAGAGGGAGATTCAAAGCATTGGGCAATTAAGTAGAATTATCAGTCAGACAAGTAATGAAATTAGTGATATGGTTATGCAAGCTTATAACCAAAGACAGGTTGTCAATGACAGAATTGCTGAAAACTTCAGCCAATACATAAGAGGTATAGAAGAGTATTACAATCCTATCGAAAATAAAACTGTTAAACTCCCCACTGGTTATCAAAATATATGGACAAATAATCTTGGAGAATATATCCTTTCTGATAATCCAAATTTCAACCCTAACATCGGCTCAAATATTAATTGGCAGAAGATAGAGAAAAAATAGGAAATAAGATTAATAAAAGGAATCTTAAGTCCCTCTCTTTCTTTGCATCCTTTTTAATTTTTCAATATTTAAAATATCCATATCAACTCCATCTGGAGTTTTCTCCTTTGGAGTTTCTATTATGAAAGGAACTTCTTTGAAGGGTTCAAAATTCAAAAGCAATCTAAATCCCTTCTCTCCAATCCTTCCCTTTCCTATGTGTTCGTGTCTATCAATCCTTGAACCGCATTCCCTCTTTGAATCATTAACATGAATAACTTTTATTTTTTCAAATCCAATCCTTCTTTCAATTTCTTCCATTGTCTTATAAAATCCATCTTCCTCTCCAATTGGATAACCAGCTGAGAAGAGATGACAGGTGTCAATACAGATTCCAGTTTTCCCTTCTGAAAACTCTATTATCTCAGCCAGTTGCTCTATATTCCAGGCTATCTGGGTTCCTCCTCCTGATGAGTTCTCCACTAAAATTTCAACTTCTTCAGATCCCTCAATTACTTCTTTCAAAGAATTAGAAAATCTTTTAATCCCCGTCCTCTCTCCTGCGCCAAGATGGAAACCAGGATGGATTATTAAATATTTTATACCTAAAATCCCACAACTTTTCAGGTCTTCAACAACTGTCTTAATTGATTTTATAAGATGCTCCCTATCAGGAGAGCATAGATTTA
The DNA here is from genome assembly GCA_964517525.1 of uncultured Clostridia bacterium. Taxonomy (GTDB): domain Bacteria; phylum Acidobacteriota; class Aminicenantia; order JBFLYD01; family JBBIMS01; genus JBBIMS01. Next base: position 9,945 of record CAZFCI010000178.1, read on the forward strand.
CCAAATAGATTGCATGAGCTATGAGAGGAGAAATTCCTGAGCTTTTAGCTAAATATTTGAATCTTTCAATCTCATCCTCTCTCAATTCCCTACCCATCCATCTGTTGTTATTCCTTAAGAAAAGCTGGATGGTAGAACATCCAAGCTCAATACCCCTTTCTATTGCCCTGTAGACTCCTCCCTCAATGGAAAGATGGGCACCTATTTTTAAGTCCAATTTTAAAGGAACAAACCAAAAGAAAGTCTCAACTGGGAATAGTCTGAAATTTGAGCCCTTATCTCCCAGAATATATCTGTTCTCCTTACAGGGTATCTGAAATTAAAGAAAAGGGAAAGGGATGGGTCGGTCTTTGAACCTCCTCCAGAGAAACTGTTATGGAGAATTCCTATCCCCCCGCCTGCCGAAAAATTTCTTCTTAACCTGTAGAGAAAATCCATGGAAAGGAATAGGGAAGTTGCATGGTCTCCGAATCCGAGCTCAAGGGTTGGCTGAAAGAGGAGTAGCCTTTCGAGGGGGATTGGAGTCAAAATGCCGAAGAAAAATTGGTCAAGGTCTCCAATAGCAACACCCGCTTTTATTCCCAAATCCTCAGATTTTGCATAAAATGGAATCAGTAGAATAAAAGATAGGAAAAAAATTTTTGCTCTCATGGGTTTACTCTTAACATAATCTAACAAAAAAGGCAACTGTAAAAGTTATAGCATTTATCAATATAAATCCATTTAAACAATTTATTAATAAAAAACAATTAGCTCAATTTTATGACTTTAGAGGTGTTCTTTATCTTTTTACAAATCTGAGAGCTTCCTCCACTGATTTGAGAAGGGGTTCTGTAGATATTTCTGATCTTATTGCTTTCTCCATCCAGAGTTTTGGTGTTAGGGAACCAAGCCTGCACATCCTCTCCATTTCTTCTCCAAGATTCTTACCCTCCATATATTTTTCGAGCTGGAAGGAAATTATATGACCGAGCGGATAGTCGGGGAGATACATTGCAGAGTCAATCATGTGGGAGTAAATGGCAAGAATTGGAGAATCTTTGACTCTAAAAACAGGAGCGTAATATTTGTTCCAGATATCCTTTGCTATAGAGATAACAGCCTCTTGAAGCTGGGAAGGTGTGGCATCAGGATGTTCATACATCCATCTCCATACTTTCATATCTACAAGAGCAACCCCACCAATCTCATAGGTCATCCAGAATGTATCAAGGGCATGAAGGTGTTTCTCCATAGGATCCTCTTTTTTCAATCCTAAAAGTTCAAGATCTCGATTCTGGAAAAGAAAAGCAAAGCACTCTGTGAAAGCAGTGTTTGGAACACCAGAAAGGAAATAATAATCTATTCCGTGGAGGGAGAAAACTTGCTCAACATTGTGTCCGAGTTCATGGATTGCAATATTGAATCCTTTATAGTTCATCCCATCTTTCGTAACCCTTGTTCTTAGATGGGCTTTGTCAGCTCTCATCTGAGCTCCCATAGCATGTCCAGAGCCCCTTGCAGGATCAACAACAATTCTTTCAGAAAGGAATTTAGCCTTTTCCTCTGAGAAACCGAGTTTTCTCAATATATTTGGAAGATCCCTCTGAAAAGCCTCAAGATTCGGATATTTTCCTTTTACAATTTTGTCAAGCTCCTCCTCTTTAAATAATCCCCTTGGTTTGAATCCATTATACCAGATGTCAAAGGGTCTCAATTTCCTACCAAGCCTTTTTTCTATTAGTTTTCCAACCTTTGCTGTTAATGGTGATGAAAGAATTGATGTCAGAAGTCTTTCAACCTCCTTTTCAGGAATTTTTCTATCCTTTGTGAATCTTCTATCGATCAAAGTTGGGGCATCGGGAACATAGGGATCAAGGAGTTTCTGAGCATGGAAAGTGCTCAGGAAATGTTTGTAGCGAACTCCATTTTCAGGTTCAGAATTAACTGGTACTAAATTCCCATTCTTTCTTTCAAAAACGCTATTTGTAAAGGGATTCCAGAAATAAGAGTCTCTGTTTATTACAATTTTTGGGATGCTCTGATCAATTATTCTCTCCATAACCTTAAAAATCATCTCCTGTTTTGGAAGACCATCAGGATTTGCATACTGAGCTTTCAACTCATCCCTTAATCCCCAGTGGGAAATCAATTTCAAATCCTTCGGGAAAAGACTTTTATTCTGATTATCAAGAAGGTTACCCATGAAAATATTGTATTCGCTTACGTAATTATTTGCAGAAACAAAAATCTCATTCATCTTCTGATTAACTTCAGCTGGAACTCTTGAAGTGAATGCATCCCCAAGGTTAACTTCTGCCCATTTCCTCCTGTCCCAGTTTGAGCCATGAGCAATCTTATCCTCGAGGGAATAATTGGGAAAATTCAGGACAACCAAAAAAGCAATTTTTGTCTTGAACATATCCTCTTCAAGATGGGCATAAGGAGTGTAGTTGGCAAAAAGATAATCAACAGGGAGAGGTTTTCCCCAGTCAAGATCAAGGGGTTCGAGAAGAGTTCTCTGAATCTGATGGAAAAAACCAAGTATGGTTTCAAAGTTTCTTTCGATTCTCTTGAAGGTGTTATCTAAAAGTACAGGATCTGAAACAAAATTCTGAAGGCAGAATTCTTCAAAATCCTTTTGACTCCCATCCTCTTCCTTCCATAAAAAGGCAACTCTTTTAACGCCCTTTTCAATTCTTTCTCTCTGGGATTCTCCATGAACTGAAACAAGCTTTTCAATTACCATTTTCTGAGTATCTTCATTAATGAATTTCTTTAATTCTTCTCCCTTTACCATGGCACTCCCTAAAATAAGAAAAAATAAAATTAAAAATTCAAGAGTCCTTTTAAGAAACATTATAACCTCCATAATACAATTTAAATCAAATTTTATATCATCAATTTCCCAAATTCAATTTTTTGTATAAATAATAACAGCTGAAATACAATTTATTGATTTTCGTTTGTTTTTATGGGAAAATAAACTCTGGAGGTAGTGAGAATGAAAGAAATAGGAAAATCTCTTCTTCTTCTGGTTCTTCTTACATCTACTTTCTTTTTGGGCGTTTGGGTGGGGAAAGAAAACCAGAAAAGAAAGGTTCCCTATTTCCAAGAAGAAGAGAGTATTTGAAAATAGATAAATCTCTGGAAAAGATTAATCTTAAAATTTTTGCTTTTATTTTTTAAATCAAATCCTTATTGATTTTGATTTTTCAATATGATAAAAATTAAACAATGGATAGATTAAAAGGAAAGAGAAAGTTTTTCATTCTCTTGATTGGTTCTTTCCTGTATATTTTAATTCTGACTTTTCTTTTTGAAAGAAGGGGGTTAATAGATGTTTTAAATTCAAGGAAAGAACTTTCTAAGATTAAGAAGGAAGTGGAGGTTCTCAGGGAAAAGAAGGTGAGGCTTGAGTGGGAAATTAAAGTTTTAAGAGAAAATATCATTTCAGTTGAGGAGATGGCGAGAAAAGATCTTGGCCTTGTTTACCCTGATGAAATAATTGTTATCATCGATGAAGAATATTTAAGACTCCAAAAATGAAACAGGGGACTCTCGAATTCTGTCCAGTTGAGGAGGAACTTTTAGAGGGACTAAATGAAGAGCAGAAAGAAGCTGTCAAATTTGGAAAGGGACCCTGTCTTGTAGTTGCAGGAGCTGGAACCGGTAAAACCCTTGTAATTACTCGGAGAATAGCATATCTCATAACAAAGAAAATTTGCAAACCAGAGGAAATTCTTGCTTTGACTTTCACAGAAAAGGCAGCAAAGGAAATGGAAGAAAGGGTGGATATACTCGTTCCCTACACCTATTCCTACTCCCAGATAAGTACTTTCAATTCTTTCGGGGAGACAATTTTGAAGGAATTCTTTATGGAACTTGGATTCCCTCTAAATTTCAAACTTCTTGATGAAATGGGACAGGCAATATTTTTAAGGGAAAAGCTTTTTGATCTTCCATTAAAACACTTTAGACCGCTGGGAAACCCAACATCCCACATAGAAAAGATTCTTGATTTCATTAAAAGGGCTAAACAGGAGGACATAACCCCTGAAGAGTACCTTGAGTGGGCGAAAAGAAAGTTCTCAGAGTCTCTGGATGAATCGGCGAAGGAAGAGATAGAAAAGCATCTTGAAATTGCAGAAACATGGAAGAAATACAAAGAACTTATGGAAAAGGAGGGAAAGATTGATTTTGAAGATCAGATATGGTTACTCATTAGACTTCTTGAGAGAAAACCTTCCATATTGAAGACCCTTCAGAATAGATACAGGTTCATCCTTGTGGATGAATTCCAGGATACAAATTACATTCAGTTTAAGCTTTTAAGAATGCTATCAGAGAAGCACAGGAATATAATGGTTGTTGGCGATGATGACCAAAGTATTTACAAATTTAGAGGAGCTGCTATTACAAATATTTTAAACTTTTTAGATTATTATCCTGAAGCAAAAAAGATAGTTTTGAGAAAAAATTACAGGTCATTAGCTCCAGTTCTTGAGTGTGCCTACAGATTGATAAAGTTTAACAATCCAAATCGTCTTGAGGCAAAATACAATTTTTCAAAGGAACTTGAGCCTGTAAGAAAAAATGGGAAAAATCCCGTTAGATTCATCTATAAAGCCAATGAGGATGAGGAAGCAGAGGCTGTTTCTGAGATAATAGAGATGAAAATAAAGGAAGGGGTAAAGCCATCAGATATTGCAATCCTTGTCAGGAGGAATCAGGACGCAGAACCTTATTTAAGAGCTCTCTCTTCAAAAGGTATCCCTTACAGATTCAGTGGTTCGAGAGGTCTATATTCAAAACCTGAAATTAAAGCAATAATTTCTTTTATTAAGTCTATTACAGATCCTATGGACAATGTTGCCCATCTTCATCTTTCAACCTCAGAGGTCTATGGACTATCAGGTGAGGATGCAGGTATTTGCCTTAATTTTGCAAAGAGGAGGAATATTCCCTTAAGAAAAATTTTCAAAAGCGTGTCAGAGGAGAAAAGCCCTCTTCCCCTGAGTGAAGAAGGTGTTGAGATTATAAAAAGAATTTTTAGGGATCTTACAGAGCTTTCAAAATTAATTTCCAGGGAAACCGCAGAATCTGTAATTTTTACATTTCTTAGTATCACAGGATGGCTTAAAAGATTAGGGGAGAATCCTGATAATATCCTGAAAATGCAAAATATAGCAAAATTTCTAAAAATAGTAAGGAATTTCTCTGATTCATCGCCTTCTTCCAACCTTTTTACTTTTTCTGATTATCTTGATCTCCTCCAGGAAATGGGGGACAATCCTGCAACTGCTGAATCAGAGCCTGAGGAGGATTCAGTAAATGTTATGACCGTTCACAAAGCAAAAGGGCTTGAGTTTTCAATTGTCTTTATGGTTTCTCTTGCTATGGACAGATTCCCGTGCAGAGAGAGGGGCGAGTTTCTCTCCATTCCTGATGAAATTTTGAAGGAGAAGATTCCTGAGCCAGTTGATAAGTATGAAGAGGAGAGAAGACTCTTCTTTGTTGGTATGACAAGGGCAAAGGATGAGCTCTATCTTTGTTCGGCAAAGAATTACAACGGTAAGCAAAAGAGATTGTCCAAATTTGTAATCGAAGCATTAAATTTACCAAAGGAAGAGCTTCCTGAAGCGAAATCAAGCCCAATGTCTATTATAAGCTCTTTAAAACCTTCCCCTTCACAAGGTGTAAAAAGGAGAAAAATTCCAGAAATTCTTCCTTTGAGCTTTGATCAAGTGAATTCTTATCTTGACTGCCCTCTTAAATACAGGTTTCTTCATGTGGACAAGATTCCTCCACCTCCCCATCACGCCCTCACATTCGGAAGAGCTATTCATTTCACAATAAGGGATTACTTAAAATTAAAAATGGGTGGGAAGAAAGTTCCCTTTGAAAAATTATTAGAAATTTACAAAAACCACTGGATTCCTGAAGGTTTTTTAGACAGAAGACATGAAGAAATGAGGTATGAAGAGGGGAAGAGAATGCTCGAAAATCTCTGGAAGAAAGAGGAGTCTACTTTAGTAATACCAACATATGTTGAAAAGGAATTTAAAATAAAGATCGATACTGTAAGACTCATGGGAAGATGGGATAGAGTTGACATAGATGAGGATGGAACTATAATAATTGACTACAAAGCTTCAAAAATCAAAGACCAGAAATCTGCTAATAGAGAAGCAAAGGAGAATCTTCAGCTTGCTCTTTACTGTTATTCCTTTGAAAAACTTTATAATAAGAGGGTTAAAGAAGTCCGTCTCTCCTATCTCGATTCAGGAATTGAAGGGATAGGGAAAAGGGAAGAGATAAAGCTCGATAAAGCTCTCGAAAAATTGAAAAAGGTCGAAGATGGAGTTAGGAATGAAATATTTGAACCAACTCCTGACTACTTTGTCTGTGACCACTGCCCCTTTAAAAGATACTGTCCTGCATACTGAGGGTTAAAGTTGAGAATATCTGTAAATGTAAAGCCAAACTCAAAGGAATCAAAGATAGAAAAAAAGGGAGAGAATGTTTTTTTAGTTTATGTTAAATCCCCTCCCCATGAGAACAGAGCTAATCAGGAATTGTTAGAAAT
>CAZFCI010000179.1:0-2549 GCA_964517525.1 uncultured Clostridia bacterium
CCTTTACATAGGAGCTTTCCTCGAAAAGGAAGGATTTGATGTAGAGATAGTTCCATCAGAAGTTCTAAATTTAAAATGGAAAGATATTGAAAAGATAGTATTGGAAAAAAAGCCAGAAATAGTTGGAATAACAACTACCACTGAAAACAGGTTTCAGAGTTTTGAACTGGCAAAAAGGGTTAAGAAGGTTTATCCTGAATCTTTAACTGTTCTTGGTGGACCCCATGTCTCAATGGCACCCGATGATACCTTGAGGAATTTGCCCTATGTGGATATTGTTGTAAGGGGGGAGGGTGAGTTAACAATGGTAGAGCTTTTAAAAGCAGTTAAAGAAGGTGGAAAAGATTTATTAAAGAAAGTTTCTGGAATATCTTTTAGAGAAAATGGGAATTTAATTCATAATCCATCAAGACCCCCCATCAAAAACCTTGACGAGCTTCCATTTCCAGCCCGACATTTAATACCCTATGAGAAATACAACTTCTATATGGATGTTCCAGGAGAGGGAAAGCTTCCAGCTTGCAATTTGATGACCTCAAGGGGTTGCCCCTTTAATTGCAATTTCTGCGCAACTCCAATAAACTGGGGGAGGGCTGTAAGAGGAATGAGCCCTGAAAGGGTTATTGAAGAAATAGAGCTATGTATGGATAAGTATGGAGCAAGGGCAATATGGTTCTACGATGATACCTTCAATTACAATCCAAAAAGGGTTGAAGCAATTTGTGATGGGATTATAAAAAGAGGACTTAAAATAAAGTGGACATGTGAGATTAGAATAGACATATTGGAAAAGGAACTCCTAAAAAAGATGAAGGAAGCAGGACTTTACTATGCATCCTTTGGGCTTGAAGCTGGTTCGGAGAGAGTTAGAAAGGAGATAATTGGTAAAAACATTGATTTGAAGCATTTGAAAAATGCCGTTCAGTGGTGCAAAGAATTAGAGATAAAGGCAAATTGTTTTTTTATTTTCAGCCATCCAACAGAAACATGGGAGGAGGCAAAGGAGACAATTGAAATAATAGAAAGTTTAAAGGATGACTGTGAAATTTCTACTTCAATTTTACACATCTATCCAGGAACACCCCTTGAAAAGTGGGCAAAGGAGCACGGACAGTTGCCAGAAGATTTCACATGGACAAAGAAAAGGGACAGAAGAGTAATAGTCCTTCCAGCTGCTCAGGGGCATGTCCCATTATTTAAAGATAAACTTACATGGACACAAATCTCAGAGCTAATATTCAGATGGGCTGAGGCAAAGGGTGGTGTAAGTTATATCAGAAAAATCCCTGATGTTATAAAGAATATAGATTCTTTAGAAGACATAAAAAGATATGCGATAATGTTTTTTGTCTTCACTAAAATCAAACTTAAAAAAATCTTGGGTAAGATTTAGTGGTTTTTTGAAATTTTCTTATCCTCATACATATTAATATCAGCTCTTTTAATGAGAGTCTCCACATCATCACCATCCTCAGGGAACCCTGAAATTCCAGCACTTACAGTAATCGGAAGATTGTCCCTTACCAACAATTTTAATCTTTCTGCAACTTTCTTTGCCCTTGATTTTGGCAGTTCAGGCAGAAGAACAAATATTTCCTCTCCTCCATATCTGAAAACCATATCAATCTTTCTTACAGAATCTAAAATCAACTGGGAAAATTTCTTCAGAATTCTATCTCCCTCAAGATGACCAAAATTATCATTAAATTTTTTAAAGTCGTCTATGTCAAGCATAATTAAAGAAAAGGGGTGCCCATACCTTTTGCTTTTTTCAATTTCCCTCTGTAGCATCTCTTTGAAGTATCTGAAATTAAAAAGTCCTGTAAGACCATCCCTGATTGATAAATCCTTGTAAAATTCCTTCTGTTTAGCTTCCTCAATAAGATACTGCCTTTCTACAGCTCTTTTCACAACTATTTTTATTGCATCCACATCAAAAGGTTTGGCAATGTAATCGTATGCTCCTGCAAAAATTGCCTCCTTTACAGACTCAATAGATGGATAGGCAGTTATAATAATGACCGTTGTAAGGGGGGAAACCTCTTTTATTTTCTTGAGGAGAGTAATTCCATCCATCTTTGGCATTCTAACATCAGTAATAACAATTGGGAAGTTATCTTTTTGGAAAAGTTCAAAAGCATCAGTTCCATCATTGGCAGTTGTAACTTCAAAACCCTCTGCAGAAAGGACATCGCAAAGAAGATCCCTCACATCCCTCTCATCATCCACGACAAGAATCTTTGTTATTGCATTCCCAATCATTTTAACCCTATCTCTTTTAATACCTTAAAAATTAAGTTTCGTCAAGTTAAAGATTTCTAAAAAATTGACATTTGTCTCATTGCATGCCTAATATATAATATGATGAATTTTTTTTTAAAACAACCTGGTTGAGGGAGGGTTGAAAAATGAAAAAAATGATTTTTTCATTTTTTCTTTTTATCTTTTTGGGAAACTTTTTGTTCCTGCTACCAAAGGAAAATGAAATCCCACAGAAATACCTTAAATGGTTAAATGAGGAGGTTGTATATATCATATCATCGCAGGAA
>CAZFCI010000180.1:0-7410 GCA_964517525.1 uncultured Clostridia bacterium
TGATAAGTCCGATACTTAGATATAAAGATAGGAGGGAAGAACCACCATAGCTAAGAAAGGGTAGAGGGATTCCTATTACCGGGAAAAATCCAAGAACCATTAATACATTCAGCAAAAATTGAAAAAATATAATAGAAAAAATTAAGAAAATGAAGATCAAAACACTCCTGTCTTTTATGTTTTTCATTATTTTAAAAACTCTAAGGAATAGAATTGTATAAAGGGAAAGGATTATTAGAATTCCTAAGAATCCAAACTCCTCTCCAGCTGATGAAAGTATAAAATCAGTTGATGGAGCAGGGAGGAAACCAGCCTTTGTTTGAGTCCCCTTGAGAAAACCTGCTCCAGATAGACCGCCTGAGCCGAGAGCGATTTTTGATTGAATTAGCTGATAACTGCTCCCCTCAGGATCAAATTCAGGGAAGAACATTGCAATTATCCTTGCCTTGTGATAGTCCTTCAGAACATATTCCCAAGTAAAAAATCCACCAATCAAGAGGAAAATTACAATGAAAACAAGGGTTGTAGTTCTTATACCGGCGGTAAAAATGGATGAAGCAAGAAGAACCAGAAAAGTGAGGGCAGTTCCATAATCGGGCTGCAAAAATATTAAAGAAAAGGGAAAGAAAATGACAAAAGAAATTATTAGAAAATTTTTGATTTTTAAAGAATCACTCTTAAATTCAGATATTATTTTTGCAAGAAAGAGCGCTGTGGTTATCTTTACAAACTCAGAAGGTTGCACTGAAAAATATCCAAAATCTATCCAGCTTTTTGCCCCTGCTATTCTTTTTCCAAAAAACAGAAGATAAATAAGAGGAAGAGTAGAGAGAATAAAAAAGATAGGAGAGTAGAATATTAGAGATTTTATATTTATAAAAAGAACAGAGAGAAGAAGGAAAATTGAAAATACTGCCCATATTAGCTGTTTCTGCCATAGCCCTCCTTTGCCTTGAGATGAGCTGAAAATGAGGAGGATTCCGATTATTGTTAGAGTTATTACAGTAAAGAGGAGAATAAAGTCAAGAGTCTTTAGCTTGCCAATCATTCCACAGTCCTTATATCAGTTTCCTTTGTTGACGGAACAGGTTTTCCAAAGTAGTAGAGGAATATGTTCCTCGCCAATGGAGCAGCCTTCTCGCCTCCTTTGCCTGCATTTTCAAGGAGCACAACAACTACTATTTCTGGGTTCTTCAAAGGAGCGAAGCCTGCAAACCAGGCATGGGGCTTTAAGGAGGAAACCCTTCCTCTTGATACAACTTCCACAGTTCCCGTTTTTCCGCAAACATCCAGACCTTGAATTTGAGTCGCTCTACCTGTTCCACCATCATTGACCACTCCCCACATACATTTTTTCAAAATTTCAAAGAATTCCTTTTTAATCCCTGTTTCTTTATTTTTTAGCTCCCACTCTACTCTGTGGAATCTTCTTTCAGAATCGTAAAACCCGTCAAGAAAGTGGGGAGTCTTTCTAATTCCGTCATTTGCTACCGTTGATATTAAACTTGCAACTTGAATAGGGGTAAGGAGAATATATCCCTGACCAATGGAAAGAATAACTGTGTCTCCCTGATACCATGTTTCTTTTCTTATTTCTTCCTTCCATTGAGGATCAGGAATAATTCCTCTCATTTCTTCAGATATATCTATCCCTGTTAATTCACCAAGCCCTAAAAGATTTGCATATTCTCTAATTTTTTCAGGTCTCAATTTTCTGCCAAGGGTGTAGAAATAGACATTACAGGATTCAACAATTGCACGATAAAGATTTGTATGACCATGGCCTCCACCCTTCCAGCATCTATAAATTTCACTGCCGACATTTATATATCCAGGACAGAAAATTGTATCCTCTGGTTTTATAATCCCTTCCTGCATTCCTGCAAGAGCGAGAACAATTTTGAAAACAGAGCCTGGTGAATATAGGCCCTGAAGTGCTCTATTCATTAATGGCTTGTCTGGATTCTGTGAGAGGAGAGCCCAGTCTTCAGGCATAATGGACGGTGTGAATTGAGCAAGGCTGAAACTTGGAGAAGAAGCAAGGGCAAGAATACCTCCATCCCTTGCATCCATAACGACTACAGATCCCTTTGTTCCTTCTAACTGTTCCTCTACAAACTTCTGGAGGGATATATCAAGGGTCAATTTTAAAGAGTTGCCAGCTTTGTAGAGTTTAGAGTCCTTCTTTTTTATTATTTTCCCTTTGCTGTCAACAATGTATTCGATCCAGCCATTCTCCCCTCTTAAAAGAGAATCGTAAAATCTCTCGATTCCTGTCTTTCCAATTGTTGAAGCGGGATTCAAATCTCCGTAAATAAAAGCATCATCTCTTGAAATAGAGCCAACATATCCAATGACATGGGATGCAATTCCCTCAAAGGGGTAATATCTTAAAGGTTCTGCTATGATGGAGATCTCTGGAAAATCTGTTTTCCTTGCTTCAATCAAAGAAAGTTCCTCAAAGTTTATTCCTTTTTTAAGAAGAATAGGTATAAAGTGTGGTAGATACTTCTTTCTTTCGATTTCTTTATCAATATAGTGCCGGTCAAGATTAATGATTTTAGATGCTCTTCCATATACCTCTTCTTTTTTTTCAATAAACTCTCTTTTTAGAGAAAGACTTAAGATATTTCTATTGTCAACAATTATTTTCCCATTCCTATCCAGGATAAGCCCTCTTGGAGCAAAAATTTCAATTTTTTTGGTTATGTTTTTCAGAGAAAGCTCTTTGTAATAGGAGTGATGAAGGACTTGAATTCTAAAAAAAGAAAGGAGAATCAAAATAAAAATTATTATAATCAGTTTCTCAATGAACCTGATTTTTAGGAGGATTCTTTCCATTTTACCCTTTCTTAGATATTATGTTAAAGAGTGCGAAAAGGGGAGCTCCAATAATAGAAGTTATAAGTGGTTGAAGAATCGGTATTTCATTGAAAGCTCCCAATGGGTTTTTCAGACCAAAAAACCCTGCTATTACGATAAGAAGTCCAAGTTCAAAGAAAACAGAGAAAACAAGCAAAATAAAATAACCAAAGAATGATGATATTGAGATATAGTTGGAAACTCTGTTAACAAAAAAAAGAAGAATTAGCTTTTTAAGGGCATTTACTCCAATGGGAAGAAATGAACCAATGTCTTCCAATATACCTGCAGCTGCAGAGATTAAAATGGAAGATGGTTTAAATTTCTTTATTGCAATATATATAACAGGAATCGAGTATAAATTTATAAACTGAATAAGAAAAGGATTTATCTGGGAGATTAAATGATTCAAGATAAAAGCAACCAATATTCCTGAAATTCCAAGAGAAGTTAAACTCATTTTTTTAAAATCAGGACAGTATCAAGAGATTTTAAGTTGGCATATGGTTTCACCATTACACTTCTTATATTACCACTGTAATTAATAACTTTTTCAATTTTCCCAACCTTTAACCCCTTAGGAAAGACTCTGTCAAATCCAGAAGTAAATATTTCCATTCCTTTCTCAACTGCAGATTCTTCTGTAATATAGTTAAGAATGCAAAGGGAAGAGTTCTCTCCTGAAATAATTGCAAAAACACCCTCTTTTATTTTAACACTTGCCGAGAAATCCGCGCTTGTAATAAGAATAACCTCACTGAAATTCGAAGAGGTTTTTGAAACCCTTCCTACTAAGTTAAAGTCTCTGTCAATAACAGGAAAATAAGTTTTTACTCCGTCCCTTTCCCCTTTATTTATGACAATTCCATTGTATGGGTTTGTTATATCCCAACCTATTGTCTCGGCAACTAAAAATTCAAATTCTGGATTCTCTAATAAATTAGAGACCTTCTTATATTTCTGAAGTTCATTCTCAAGATTGAATATTTTTAATTTCAAAGAAAGATTTGTCTTTTCGAGCTCCTCTTTTTCCTTTTTTAGTTCTTTTACCCCTCTAAAATTTTCGCCTATACTTCTTGTATTTTCTTTGAAGAAGTGGAAGAAACTTGAAAGGAGGTTGTTGAAAGAGGAAAAAGCGGATTTTATAAAGGTTAATTCTTTATGGGTTTGCAAAAATATGGCAATGAAGAAGAATAAACAAAGGGATAATAAAAGGAAATTGGAAAATTTACCATTTGCTTCCATAAATTAGACTAACCAATAGCAATTTTCTCTAACAGTTCTCTGTTTTCAAGAACCTTGCCCGTTCCAAGAACAACAGTTTTCAAAGGATCTTCAGTGATAAAAACTGGAAGGGATGTCTCCTCTCTTATTTTCTTGTCAAGGTTTTTTAGGAGGGAACCACCCCCAGTAAGGACAATACCTCTATCTACTATGTCAGCTGCAAGTTCTGGTGGAGTTTTTTCAAGGACGCTCCTTATGCATTCTATTATTGTGTCGACAACATCCCTTAATGCCTCCCTTATTTCTGAGTCTGTAACAACAATTGTCTTTGGGATTCCATCCTTAAGGTCCCTTCCCTTTATTTCCATTGTTTTTGGCTCCTCGAGGGGGTAGGCAGAGCCAATTTCAATCTTTACCATTTCAGCTGTCTTCTCTCCTATAAGAAGGTTGTATTTCTTTTTTATATACTGAATGATAGCATCATCCATTTCATTACCAGCAACCCTTATTGATTGGGATAGGACAATTCCATAAAGGGATATAACCGCCACATCTGTTGTTCCTCCACCTATATCAACAATTATGTTCCCTGCAGGTTCATGAATTGGAAGATCCGCGCCGATGGCAGCAGCCATGGGTTGATAAATGAGGCGAACTTCAGAAGCTTTGGTTTTAATAGCCGCCTCCTTTACAGCTTTGCTCTCGACCTGGGTAATCTCTGTAGGAATTGCAATAACAATCCTTGGCCTCAGTATTGAATTTCTTCCTCCGCCTTTCAAAATGAAATATTCGAGCATCTTTTCAGCGCATTCGAAATCTGCAATTACTCCATCCCGCATAGGTTTAACAGCTACAATGTTTGAAGGAGTTTTCCCTAACATCTCCTTTGCGACATTCCCCACAGCCTGTATCTTTCCATTATTCGGATTAATTGCAACAATGGATGGCTCATTTAGAACAATTCCCTTCCCCTTTAAATAAATTAGAGAGTTTGAAGTGCCAAGATCTATAGCGAGGTCGCAGGAGATTTTATCAGTTAGCCATGATAAAAAACCCATCTTGAGCCTCCATTAAGATTTTGCTCTTTCTTCCATTATTAAGCATCTTACTTATATTGCATGAATCAATACCCCACAAGAAAAACTCTTTGCCTCTTTGAGGAACGGATACCACTTGAAGAGATTGCCTCTATTTCAATCCATTTTTCTCCGATGTCATTGAAGGTGATGGGAACATTAAACTCTCCATTCGGCTCAGGACTTACCTCCTCTTTGTTAACAAATAATTTACAGCCTCTGTCCACCTTCCCTTTAACTATTACAATGTTTCCACTCAGGATTACTGAATATATATCTATTCTGGGCGGAGTTCCTTTTGCAGAAATATTGGAAAGAGGGAAAGCTCTCACAAAAAATTCAACTGATTCACTGGGAAGACCTGATACTTTTCCCTTGTAAGGAATTACCCTTGCAAACCTTCTTCCAGTCCCTATCCTTTCAAGGGATATTTTGGAATCCTTTTCTTTAAAAAAGACTGAAAAAATTGTGCTCAAAAAATAAGGGTCAGGAGAAACTTCCAGTTGAAATTGCTCGTATCCCGAATAATCTATTGAAAAATTGAAAGTTCCAAAATCCTTTTTCCAATCTCCGTAAACTTCACCATTTTTAGGAGATAAAATGACAGGAGGTTTTTCAACACTTTCTAATGTTAGTTTCCCGCTGTCTATTGTTAATTTTTTTAATTCTTCAATTGATTCTTCTTTTTCGTTCGTTTTTAGTTTAGAAATTCCTTTTAAGGAAATTATTGTGATTTTACTATCGACATTAACTGACCCAGCTTCTGATGGATAGAGTATAAACCCATTCTTAAAGTGTATCTCAGTTCCGACCTTGCCCTTTTTCCATTCAAGATACCCTCTATTCAAATTTATAAAATTATCCCCAATAGAAAAGTTTGTGGATGGATGAAAGAGTAAAAGTGTTGAGTTTTTGCACAAAATTGTTAAACCTGAAAATGGATTGATATTTATTTCATCCTTTGGTTCGAGGATAAATGGGATTTCTTTTAAGGAAATTTCCTTCCCATCTCTTGTCAAATTTATATCGCCAAGGAAATCAGTAATTGTGAAATTTGCAGGACTCTTTATGACAAAAGTAATTTTAGGATAAGAAAGAAATAAAAATAAAATTACCAGCGCTATTAATATTGAGAAGATAAAAAATAAATATTTTTTCACACCTTATTAATGATATTAAAAAGGAAAAAAAATTGCAATCCTCAGATTATTTTTTTAAACTTGCCCTTCTTATTCGTTATACTCCTCTGGCATAATACCAACAACTTCCACGCCAGCCCCTTTAGCTAAGTCTATCAACTTCACAACCTCCTTATAAGGAACCCTCATCGCAGCTCTTACGAATATCGTCTTGTCAGTTCTGGTGGCATATATCTCTCTGAGTCTCTGCTGGATAAGATTCCTATCAACAGGTTCTTTATTAATCATTACAGAGAGGTCACTTTTTATAGTTAGGACTACAACGTTTCCTATGTCTATACCGGCTTTGCTTCCTCCTGGCTCAGGAAGTTTGACATCAATTCCTTTCTGGATTGCAGGTGTGATCACAAAGAATATTATTAGAAGGACAAGAAGAACATCGCAAAGAGGGACCACATTTGGGTCTGACTTGAGGCTTTTGGCGCCCTTTCCAACATCAATAGCCATAATTGCCTCCTTTCAAAGAATAATATTCTTTCAGAAATTTCAGGATTTGTCAACATTTTTTAATCTCTTTTAAATCAGCTATTGAAGCCATATTTTAAGGAGGTAGCTTCTAAGGGTCAAGAACTTTACCAAAAAGTCTCTTGGATAAATTGAAATTCTTCGGAATTTATGATTTAATTTTATCTAACTCAGAGTTGAGAGGTTAAATTATGAAAAGGACATTTCAGCCAAATAGGAGAAGAAGGAGAAAGACCCACGGTTTTATGGTAAGAATGAAGACAAAAGGGGGGAGAGAGGTTCTTAAAAGGAGGAGAAGAAAAGGGAGAAAGGTTCTCACACCTTCATGAGAGAAACTCTTAAAAAAGAAGAGAGAACTTTAAAAAAAAAGAAATTTTTGAGATTATAAAAAAAGGAAAGAAAGTGAGGAGTGAAAACATTTCAATTTTTGCCTTTCCAAATCAAAGAGATTTAAAAAGAATTGTCGTGAATGTGTCAGGTAAGGTGGGAAAGGCAGTTGTAAGGAACCGGATAAAGAGGATATACAGAGAGCTTTTCAGAAAAAATAAGGAAATTTTCCCCGAAAGTTATGATATAATTATATC
>CAZFCI010000181.1:0-2877 GCA_964517525.1 uncultured Clostridia bacterium
ATACAGAAGCATTACGAGAACTTGAGAATGAGAATAAAGTTAAGATAGAAAATAAAGGACCAAAAGGAGGGATTAATAAATCGACGCGTATAATCTTTCCAAAAAATAATCCTATACAAATTAGTTTATTAGAACCTAAAAAGGCAGCTTCTAAAGAAGATAGGATCAAAATCCATTATAAAGAGTATCAACTTCTTAATGGGATAAAAAGAATTTTAGTTGAGCGTGTTGACGATGGCTCGATTATTTCAAGGTTTGATAAAACGCCTTTACCCAAAAAAGCAACAGATATAATATGTCCTCATTTTCTTGAGCTCAAATGGGCTTATGGTTGTCCCTATGATTGTGCTTGGTGTTATCTGAAAGGAACATTTAGATTCCGACCTGAAGGGATTTCTCCGGTTGTTAAGCCTTTTGAAAAAATAGAACTGCATGTCAAAAAATTTATTGAAGAAGTTAACATACCAGAGATATTGAATACAGGAGAAATTGCAGATTCATTGTTGTATGAGAATAATAAAAATCCGTTTTCAAAATTTATTATTCCTATTTTTGAAACACAACGGATACACAAAGTTTTATTTTTAACAAAATCTTCCAATATAAAGAATCTGTTGGAAATCAATCCGCATAACCAAGTGATAATTAGTTTCTCTCTCAATGCTATACCTGTTGCTGAAAGATGGGAAAAAGCACCTCATGTATTGAAAAGGATTGCATCAGCTAAAAAAGTTTTTGATGCTGGCTATCAAATAAGGCTTAGAATTGATCCTATGGTTCCAATAGAAAACTGGCAAAAATATTATTTAGAGCTTTTGAATATGATCTTTGATAATTTTATTCCTGAAAGAATTACTTTGGGTTCGTTACGAGGACTTCAGAGCACCATCAATGGGTGCAATGATAGGAGTTGGGTTAAATATTTGAAAGAATCTTCAAATTGGGGGAGAAAAATAGATTTCAAGACCCGCTATGAAATGTATTCATTACTCATAAACAATCTTAGAAGAAGATTTAACTTTACAAACATAGCATTGTGCAAAGAAACAGTGGCAATGTGGGAAGCTCTTAAAATGGATTATCGCAAAATTAGATGTAATTGTGTGTGGTGATATTATGAGACCAACTGAAATTTTGCATCCGAATCAAAGACAACCAAGTAAAGCCTACTTGATTAATGCCATCCGCCAAGCAGTATATATTTGGCGAAAGCAAGATTATTTAGGCACAGATTCTTTAGAAGTGAGACTTTTACAATTCTGATTTAAAGTAAGAAATTTATGAAGATCCGAGCATGCCATATTATCACAAAGCTTGAGTTGGGAGGAGCTCAGAAAAACACATTATACACTGTCTCCCATCTTGACCCTTCAAAGTTTGAGACTTTTTTGATTTCTGGAGAGGAAGGGATGCTTGATAATGAAGCTTCGGAAAAGCTTGGAGAAAGGGCAATATTTGTTAGGGAGATGAAGAGGAGCATAAATCCCTTTTTTGATTTAATTGCCCTTATAAAGCTTACAATTGTTCTTAAAAAAATAAAGCCTCAAATAATTCACACTCACAGTTCAAAGGCAGGGATTCTTGGGAGATGGGCAGGATTCTTTGCAGGAGTAAAGGTCAGAATTCACACAATTCATGGATTTGGCTTCAGTCCTTTCCATTCTCTCCCAGTTAGATGGCTTTTCATTTTTCTTGAAAGAATCACATCCTTAGTTACAACCCATTTCATTTGTGTTTCAGAAAATAATTTAAAGGAAGGGATTAGATTGGGAATAATAAAAGAAGGGAAAACAAAGATTATCAGGAGTGGGGTTGAGATTGAAAAATTTATGAATGCAAAGGTAGAAGTTGAGAAGAAAAAGAAAGAACTTGGGATTCCTCTTGATAAGAAAATAATAGGGATGGTTTCCTGCTTCAAACCTCAGAAAGCTCCCCTTGATTTTGTTAGAATTGCAAGGATTTTAAAAGAGAAAAGGGATGACCTTCATTTTGTAATGATTGGAGACGGAGAATTGAGAGAGAGAATAGAGGAAGAAATTATTGGACTTGGCTTAGAAAAGAATTTTTCCCTTTTAGGATGGAGGAAGGATGTGGAGGAGATATTCAAAATAGTTGATGTATTTGTTTTAACCTCTTTATGGGAAGGTCTGCCACAAGTGATCCCTCAGGCATACGCCTCTGGAGTTCCAATGGTTGTTACTGATGTTGATGGGAATAGAGAATTTGTAGAAAATGGAGTAAATGGATTCACCTTTAAACCCTACGACCTCGAAAGAGCTACAAAGGGAGCAGAAATGCTTCTTGACAATTATGAATTAAAAATTAGATTTGTGATGGAAGGAAGAATGAAATTGGAGGAATATAGAGTTGAAAATATGGTAAATTCTCAAGAAAACCTGTATCTAAGACTTTTGAGGGGCTGGAAAAGTTAAGAAAGATATGCGACATTAGGGGGTGAGAGAATATGATGCGAGCGTATCCAATTTTTGGTAGAATTAAAGGATTCTATAGTAGGAAGTTTCAGGATATGCTTGCAAGTCAGAATGAGGTTCTCAAGGGATGAGGTTGCAGAGCAAAGGATGAAGATAATTAAGTTTTATGAAGAATATGGTGAGAAGGCAACAAAGGAGGCATTTGGAGCTGATAGAAAGGTTATAAGCAGATGGAGAAAGAGGCTTAGGGATGGCGGAGGAAGGCTTGAGGCCTTGATTCCTTCATCTACCCGTCCTCACAGGGTAAGGAGATGCAATAATAAATGTCAAGTAGAAGATTGGCTGAAAAGTTGGAACTGATGGGAGGTTGGATAGCCATCCTTACCTCTTGCAAAAGGGGAAAATATGCATTATATTCTTCTCTGGCGGGTTGGTCCCACATTAT
>CAZFCI010000182.1:0-2014 GCA_964517525.1 uncultured Clostridia bacterium
ATGGGGAAGTTATGGAAGCGGAGATTACCAATTCTACCTTCCTTTGGGAGTAGCGGTAGATAGTTCTGGAAATGTTTATGTTGCTGATACATGGAATAATCGAATAATGAAGTTTACATCTAATGGTTCTTTTATCACAAAATGGGGAAGTTATGGAAGCGGAGATTACCAATTCATCTATCCTTTTGGAGTAGCGGTAGATAGTTCTGGAAATGTTTATGTTGCTGATTCAGGCAATTCTCGAATAATGAAGTTCAGAATTTCGTCTCAAACCACCTTCCAGGTAAATATCTCCTATTCTCCAATCAACGAAAGATTTAACCTCTTTACCTCTCCTTCTCAAAAGGAGCCAAAAGAAAAGTCGATACAAAGGGAGAAAACAAAAGAGAACCAGTGAATTTCCCAATCTCTTTAAATCCCATTATGAATATTTTTTTACCTCTTGAATCCCTCATAAACTGCTTAAGAAAGAAAAACTACAAATGCTTCTTCCAAAGACTTTAATCTATGTATCTCTTAATCCAAAAGAGAAAACTTGTCTAAGGAGATGAGAAAGGATATAAATATTTTAGAGGATAAAGATAAAGAGGAGGTAGAAGTGTCAATTAAAAGAGTGACTCACAACTCAATTGTGGATGCATTAGATGCTATATTAAGGTCATTGTATAACTACGAGCAAAAGTTCCACATTCCCTCAGACGAGTTTTACAGGGGATACCTCGAGGGAAAGTTTGAAGACACTAAGGATTTTGTCGAATGGGTGGGGATTATCAACACTATCTTGATTTGAAAAGGGAATTAGAGGAGAAGTTAAAGGTTTCTCTTTGAAAAGCATAATTGAATATTTTGAAAGGATCAGAAATCTTATAGAATTTCTTCCTGGTGTGCAAGTTGAAAGATACGAAGAGCAGGTGCTTTCAAAGGAAAGAGGTAATCTCAGAATCAGAATAAGACTTATTGACCATTCCCTATTAGAAATAAGTGAGGCTGTTCATATAGAGAAGAAAGAGTTCAAGTATTTAGCCTACCGTTACCACTATATATCTGTGGGAGACATGAAAAGAACCTTTTATATAAAAGTTGCAATTGACAGCTGAGCATTTTTAACTATAATATAATCGTGAATGAAGCAATACCAGAATATGTAAAACACCTTTTCTGGGATGTAAAGAAAGCGGAGGTAGATTTGCATCAGCACTCCCGATATATAATACGCCGTGTTCTAAATTTTGGCGATCATCGAGCAGTCAATTGGTTACGCAAGGTGTACCCTGATTCTCTTATAAAGGAAGTTGTCAAAAATAGGAGAGGATTGGAGAAGAAAACTTTTATCTATTGGAATACATACTACGAGCAGAATGAACAGAATGTTTGAAAATTCTCTATCAAAAGATGCCTTGATATTACTTGAAATCTTGAATGGTGAAATAGAAAAACAAAAATTCTATTTGGGCGGAGGCAGTGGACTCGCTCTCCAGTTAGGTCACAGGCGTTCCCTTGATTTAGATTTTTTTACTGCAGAAGATTTTCAATCGATGATACTATCAAAACATTTAGAAGAGAACTATAAATACAAGGATATCTTGATTAGCAAAGGAACACTTTATTGTGAGTTGAATAATGTCAAAATCTCCTTTCTTCATTACAATGTTCCCCTCATATACCCAAAGCTCAAATTCAAAAAAATCTATGTTGCTGATTGGCGTGATATTATGGCAGAAAAATTCAAAACTCTATCCCAGCGAGGGAGCAAGAAGGATTTCTATGATATCTATTTTTGTTTTAATCTAAAAAAAATTAGTATTCAGGAAGGAGTCGGGTTCCTTAAAAGAAGGTTCAAAGGAGCTGGAGTTAATTATTATCATATTCTGAAAAGTTTAGTTTATTTTGAAGATGCGGATAATGAACCAGAGATAGATGCTCTCCTTCCAATTGACTGGGGGGATACTAAAAACTTTTTTGTAAAAAATATTAAAATTTTCGAAAAATATCTTTTAGAAGAGGAAGAGATTAA
>CAZFCI010000183.1:0-5968 GCA_964517525.1 uncultured Clostridia bacterium
TATAATAACTTTAACATAAATGAGGAGGAAAATGAGAAAGAAGAATTCAATAGATACTAAAAGACCTGTAGCTACAAAGGAATTTAATTTGGACGAAGATTTACCCGCTTCATTTTCTTCAGATTTTGAGCCAGCGGATGAGCTTGACATGATATCAGCAGTTGATACCTACGGATTAAGAATTTACGAGCCAAAAGAGGAAGAGATGCTTGAAGAGGAGCTTATCCAGGAAGGTGTTGAAGAGAGAAAAAAGGAAGAAGAGGTTGAAAGGATAGGGGATCCAGTTCGACTTTATTTAAAAGAAATGGGAGGGATTCCTCTTCTTTCAAGGGAAGGAGAAATAGAGATAGCCATGAGAATAGAGAAGGGAGCAAGGGATATTATAAAAGCCTTATCTCGCCCCCCTATTGTTCTTGAGGAAATTCTTAATATCTTGAGGAAACTTATTGCTGGCGAGATTGAAATGGAAAAGGTTCTTGATCTTGAAGAGGAGCATAATGAGGCAAAAATCCTCGAAATAAAGGATGATTTGAAAAAGAAGTTCACTACCCTTGAAAATCTTAAGAAAGAACTGGAAAAAGCGAAAAAGAAGAGCCCAATGACAAAAGGAAGAATCCTCGTTAAAATAAGTGAAATAATCAGGGATATTGATTTCAGCCCTGAATATAGAAAATCCTTTATTGACAGCATTAAAGATAAAGAAAAGGAACTCTCAAAAATAGAGAAAAAAATCCATAGATTAACAGAAAAAAAAGAGCACAGCAAGAAGAAGGAGTCAAAGGAAAAGTTAACGGAGGAGATAAATAGACTCACTAAGGTTTTAAAGGAGAAGGAGAAGGAGTATGGAGTTAAAGCTGACGAGCTAAGGAAGATAATTAGAGACATTGACAAAGCACGGGAAGAGATGGACGAGGCAAAGAAACAGCTTGTTGAAGCTAATCTTAGGCTTGTAGTCTCCATTGCAAAAAAATATACAAACAGAGGATTACACTTTCTTGACCTTCTTCAGGAAGGGAATCTTGGATTAATGAAAGCTGTTGAAAAGTTTGAGTATAAGAGAGGTTTTAAATTTTCTACATATGCCACCTGGTGGATAAGGCAGGCAATAACAAGGGCAATTGCTGATCAGGCAAGAACAATAAGGATTCCAGTTCATATGATTGAAACAATTAACAAGCTGATAAAGATCTCTCGCCAGCTCCACCATGAATTGAAAAGAGAACCCACAACTGAAGAAATTGCCCAGAAGATGGAAATGCCTGTAAGCAAAGTGAGGAAAATCCTCAAGATTGCTCAGGAACCAGTCTCCCTCGAAACTCCTATTGGAGAGGAGGAAGATAGTCATCTCGGAGATTTTATAGAAGATCAAAAAATTCCTTCTCCCGCAGAGACAGTAGTAAGAAAGAGTCTGAAAGAGCAGATTGAGGAGGTTTTGAAAACCCTTACTCCGAGGGAAGCGACTGTCTTAAGAATGAGGTTCGGACTTTTCGATGGTAATGAGCATACCCTTGAAGAGGTCGGTCAGCATTTCAAGGTAACAAGGGAAAGAATCCGACAGATTGAGGCAAAGGCACTCAGAAAATTGAGACATAAGTCAAGAGCAAGGAAGTTAAAACCCTTCATGTTTACATGGGGTAGGGACTGAGATTATTTGGGAAGAAAATCAATAAAAATCTGCTTCCCTAACATTCTCCATCCAATTCTTATGCTAAATTTTTCAGTATCTCTAATTAAATAGGCTTCAAGATTTGCTAACTTTCTAATTAAAAAATCATAGTTAAAATCGACCTCAGCAATCCAGCTTCTTCCAAGGGAATAATTAAATGTCCCGAAAGAGTTTACAAGTCCTCTTTTTGGTTCCCCATTCATTGAAACATTCATGCTTAAAGGTTCGTAGGGCTTAAAATTCAGGAAAAGGGAAAGATTCTCAAAATTATTCCCCTCAATAAACCATCCTTTTGTCCTTCTTCTTGTATTGAAGTTGTAAACAAAGGATAGATTTAAAATATTTTTTAAAATCGCCCTGCTGAAATTGAGAGTGGCACCAGAAGTAAGAAACTCCTCACCCTTTTCCCTCCATAGATGCTCAACTCTATAGTTGAAGGAAACATTTTTAAGGATGGGAATTGTTCTTAAGGAAGTTGATAGATTCATGACAAAATTGTCAGTGTAATCTGTTCTTCTTCCGTCATTTCCATACCAAATATTATAGAAAAGGGAGTTGGAGAGATTCAGCTGGATCAATCTTGAATAAAAAAAGATTGGAGAAAATTCCAAATTCAGAGAAGGGGTTGAAAGTCTATTTCCCCTAATCAAATCATTATTTAGAGAGTAACTGCTCGAAAGGGAGAAAAATTTGGGAGAAAACCTGAAAGACAAAGTTCCTGAAAATATATTGCTACCCTCAAACCCTCCCATCTTTTTAATAAAGCTATAAGAAGAGTTAGCAGAAATAAAGGTGTTCTTAAAAATTTGCCTTGAGAGGGAAAGGGAGGATAGGAACTGCCCTTTCTTCTCATAACCAAGGGAGAAACTTAGATTGGCAATTTTAACATTGCTAAAATTTGAATCAACTCTGAGCCATGTTTCCAGAGGCGTATTGGAAAAGGATTTAAAATGATAGAGGGAAAAATTGGTGCTAAAGGAGGGAGTATTTTTTGAAAAGGAGATGTTTGTATTCCATGAAGAAACTGAATCAAAATTCGCTTGAATTGAACCCTCCCAGTTCTTTCCAAGGGAGATTCTATTATCATTTCTGACCCTCAAAATTCTTTTCTCTAAAGCATCTTTTAAAAATGACTTTTCCTCATAAGATAAAAATGTTTTGCTTATGTCATTCCCTTTTTTCTTTATAACTGCGGTGGCATCCATTACAATTCCCTGGGAGTTGGAATACCAGACCTTCCCTACTCTAACTCCTGAGCCTATGTTTATCGTTCCTTTCTTTACAACAAATTTTCCAAGGGGAATTGAGCGAATCCCTTCAAGATGGCTAATAACATCATATCCAATAATTCTTAGATTCTCTAAGATTTCCATACTTCTGAATGTATAGTAAAGGAAAGAGTTTGAAACAACATCCGCATCAATCTCCCTCATATCAAAAGGGATGTTTGATGTCTCCTTTTCTTCCAAATTCTCACCAAAATATTTTATTTCGATCCTTTCTCCATAATTAATGATAAGAAATTCTTTAAAAAGCAAAGAGAATTTTATTTCATCTCCTGACAATCTCTTAGAGCCCCTTTCAACCTCAACCCCTCCCATCAAATTAATAACATTGGAGTCAAAATCAATTAAAACCCTCTCCCCTCTGAATTTCCAGTCCCATATATCCAATTCAACTTTTTCTCCGTAAAAAATGTTTTTGTCATAGCTATAGGATAGGTAATCCCCTCTCCCCTTTCCAATAATTTTCAATTTTGGATAAGCCTGAGGGAAAAGAAGGAAAAAGGATAGAAGAAAAACAAGCTTTCTCAATCTTCCCTTTTATCTAAAAATAAATCAAAATCTCAGTTGAAAAAGTTTACCGCTCCCATCAGAGTTCCAAAGATATTCTCCATCATAGGTAAGACCCATTGGGTTCTGCCCTGGAGAGGAGTATGTGGAAAGAACCTTTCCTTCTAAATTCATTCTATAAATTAGAGCTGAAGTAGTATCTGAAATCCATATATTTCCATTAAAAAATACAATCCCGCCAAGAGAAAAACCAGGAATTTTAATTGATGAAATAACCTCTCCTGTTTCCCTGTTGATTTTATATATCCTTTTTGTAACCCTGTCATATCCCAAGAGATTCTCTCCATCCCAGGAAAGGGATGTTATCTCCAGTCTCTGAACCCCTGTTCTCTTAATAACTTCCCCACTAACAATATTTATTTTCATAATCTCTGGATGGGATGGGCTTGAAACCCAAAGTCCTATCCCATCATAAACAAGCCCTGAAGGAGAAGAAATTGGAGATTGAATTGTTCTTACAACATAGCCATTAACTCTGTTTATGCTGTATATTGTCCCACCTTTACTTATACATAAAAGAGTTGAGCCATCCCATGTAATATCACCTATATCAAGGGAAGGAAGATTTATATAATTTAAAATGAAAAAATCTCCCTTTGAAACAAAAGGATCAAAGGGATTGTCAAAAACCCTCTCGCTACAACCTGAAATTAAAAGGATTGCAAGCAAAATAATCTCTTTAAAATTCCTTTCTAAAACCGATTTCATAAAAATCTTCTCCAAAATTTAAAACTAAACTATTCTTTTTCCTCGAAACAATTGACATGTCTATTAGATTCAAAGCCCATACTGCAATAGCTCCAGCAATGAATCTATTCCTTCTCTTATCAAATTTTATCGTTAACTCCCTGAATTTAATTGCATCCTCAGTATTTTCAGCTTTTTTATAAAGTTCATAGTATTTATTCCCCTCCCTCAAATTTTTAAAAATTCCAGCAAGGCAGAAGAGCTCTGAGCCTGCAAAAATTACCCCTTCCAAATATTTTTTCTCAGAAATCTGCCCCCATCCAGGGAAGACAATTGATTTTTCAAGGGAACTTATTTTATCCTTTTCATCCCCATTTATATTATTAAAAGAAAGAGAAAGGAAAATAACAACAAAGAACAATTTCTTCATAAAAAGATTTTAACCTAAGTGGGATAAATTTAACAAGTCAGGTGGGAAATTGCTTCTTATTGCTAAAGGAAGTCCTCTTTTCTTTAAAACTTTTTATTAATTATCTCCTTTACTTCATCTGGAGAGTTTTTTAGAGCCCACATAAGCTTCACGCACAATATCTCAAGGCTCTGCTCTCCACCCTCTATAGCTCCAAGTTCAACAAATCTCTTCCCAACATCATAAACACTCATAATTGTTTTGCCATGGAGGCACTGGGTTGTTACAATAACAGGAAGCCCTTTTTCTTTTGCTTTCTTGAAGAAATTCTCAAAGGTATAAGGAATGTTTCCAGTTCCATAACCCCTTATTATTATCCCTTTTATTCTATTGTTTTGAAGAAGAAATTCTAAGTCATAAGGATCACAGCCAGGGGTAAGAGTATAGACGAAAATGTCGGGCTCAAATCCAGGCTCTATTTCAATATCATGCTCTTCTTTGACCCTCCTTTTTACCCAATCTTTAATTTTCAAATCAGCTCTTATCTCTCCTGCATCTTCCCCACCAACAGACTCAAAAGCGTCAAGCTTTGATTCTGATGCCTTTGTAGCCATTGAGCCAAGAATTATCTTCTCGTCAAAAACTATGAAAACTCCTGAGACATCCATGACTGCAAGTATGAAAGCATTTACAAGATTCCTTCGAGCATCAGTTTCAATTTTGTATCCAGGAATCTGACTTCCAGTGAGAACGATTGGCTTCCCAAGATTCTTAATTGCAATACTAAGAGCAGAAGCAGTGTAAGCCATTGTATCTGTTCCGTGGGTTATTACAAAGCCATCGTATTTCTTATAATTGTTTTTAATTGCAAAAAGAATTTTATCCCACTCCTTAGGAGTAATGTTTGTGCTGTCGATATTTGCTATAAATTCAATTTCATATTCTGCAATGGAGGAGAGTCTTGGTTCAATGCTCTTCAAAATCTCAATTGCTGTCTCCTTACTATCAGGGACATTTAAAGAACCATCCGCTTTTTCCTCCATAACAATTGTCCCTCCGCAGAATAGAACCAAAACTTTTTTCTTCGAATTCTCTTTCCCATCAATTAGAGTGGGAACAAAGAATAAAGTTGAGAAGATTAGAAGGAAAATCCAAGACCTTTTTAAAGTTATTATAATTCCTCGATTAAAAAGAAAACCTTTCATTTTTTAACCTCCTTGTATGCTATATCTATGTTTTTATATCTATCTATAGAAAGAGAAGAGGGTGAGGAATTCACCCTCTCCCTTGACTCCTTGAAGGGGGCTTTGTTATCTTTATCCCTTATGTTCAGGGATAAGGGAGGAATATGCT
>CAZFCI010000184.1:0-3063 GCA_964517525.1 uncultured Clostridia bacterium
AATTATCTAAGAAAACTCAAAAGAAAAGACGAAATGGTTGCAGAATTCCTTGAGACCCACTCTATTGAAACACTTTCTCTGTTTCTATCTCTTGAGCGTTATTCCTTAGAGAATCTCAAGAGAATAGTGGAAATAGAGAATTTGTATGATTATTTTGAATTTCTGGAGAAAATAGGAGCGAAACACAAGAAATTTCAAAGTTTTAGGTTCGGAGATTTTTTGAATGCCTTTCATAGAATACTTGAAGAAGAGCTTGAGAAATACTACGGAATATACGAACAACTACTTTTAAAGGCAGAGGGTGAACTTGCGGAAGTTATATGGCAAGATAGTTTTGAAGAACTCTTTGATGAAAAAAGGGAATTTATTCTTGATAGACTTGAGAAAGACATTAAATGGAGAGAGAAGGTAGATAAGATGCTTCAATATTTAAGCAAATCATATCTTAGGTCTCTTATAAAGGAACTACCTGACACAGACTTTGGAAGGGAATTAAAACTTTATATTGAGATATTTCTTGAGAATAAACCATCAAAGAAGAGAAAGAAAGGAGGAAGGAAAAATGAGATTTAAAATAAAACTTCAAGAGGAAGGGAGCCCTGAGATAGAGATTGAGAAATCATTTTTTGGGAAAGTAAAGGTTTACTACAATGAGAGGGAAGCAGAGAGGCGGAATGAGAAAGGGAAGCCATTTTTAATCAGGATGGGTGATGGGAAGGAGAAGAAGATTTTTGTGCAGGATGTTTATTTTGATTATGTTCCAAAGGTAATTGTAGATGGGAAGGAGATAAATCTTGCAAGAAAGCTAATCTGGTATGAATATTTATTAGGTGGGATACCTCTTATATTAATCTCAGGAGGGATGATTGGAGCTCTGATTGGGATTTTAGGAGTATATCTGAATTTCAGGGCAATGAGGACTCATAGCTCAGTAGCCCTTAAAGTTTTATATGTTGCTGGAATTACAATTTTTTCTTTTTTACTCTATTTGGTAATTGCCTTAACTCTTCAATCTTTAATTGGTAGATAAATTTTTTTCTTTATTCATACTTCCTCTACATCCCAAACTTACAGGCAAAGGCATACCTCAAATTTTGCAAGGAAAAAAATTTACACAAATTCTCTAAAATGGTTTATAATAGAAGTGATTGTTGAAGGAGAAAGGATTGAGGTTGAAGTGGATGGAAAGAGGATGATAGCTGCGAAGGATTCAGAGATTGAAAGAGGAAAGATTGCAATAATCTCAGAACAGAGATTACCCCTAACAGTTATTGATGATTCCATTGTGAAAGCTCTTTCAAAGAAAGGGCTCTACAGCAAGCAAAATGGAAATAACAACAAATCAATTGTTCAAAATTTACAATTTACCAATCCAAATTTCACTGAAAGCCCTTCAATCTATTATATTCAGTCTACCTACTCTCCAAACCCCTCAAACTCTACTCCAGAACCTTCCCACCTTTCTCGCCTTTCTCTCTTTTCTGGCTTTTTTTTCCGAAATGGAAAAGGTCCGAATGAAGGAGATGAACACCAATTTTTCCATTACTCCTTCCCTGGGCAAGAGAATCAGAAGGAGGAAGAGCTTATTGTCACCATTGGAGATTCTAATTGGACAGATTATACAGTGGAACAGAAGTTTCCTTCTTATCGTGATAGGGAAGGATATAAGAGAGATCCGTCCTCTGGGAAATTGGTTCCGATGAGTGATCTGATCATTGTTTATGGAGTAGCTGTCAGGTTCAATGAAAGGGAAGGGAGTGGATATTATCTTTGGGTTGAGGGTGAGGAGGAGAAATACGGTGAGAAGAAGGTTTTCCCCTGCAAAGTCATTCTTGAAAAGAGGGTAAATGGAAGGAAGGAGACTCTTGCAGAGAAAGAATATAAAACAGAGCTATGGTGGATAAGGGTAGAGCTAAAATTAGAAGGCGAAAGGATAGAAGTGAGTGTAGAAGGGGATAAGTTTTTTGAAGCAATGGACAAAGATATAAAGATGGGGAAGATAGCTCTTTTCAGAAAACCACCAATTGAATTTGGTATTCCAGATGAATTTGAAGAAAATTTAAAAATAAGGAGGCTAATAACTGATAGGGAAAGGGGTGTTTCAGAAAAGGAAGAATCGGACAGTTGGACAAGAATAATAACCGAGAACAAGAGAGCAACTGGTTCAAATGATGAGATTTTTAAAGATATCAAACTTTGAATATTATCAGACAAATACAGCTCTACCATCCTCTGAACTTGTTCTCTACTACCATCACGACCATCTTGGAAATGTTCGAGCAGTTACAGACCAGAGCGGAAATGTAGTTGAAAGACATGATTTCTATCCCTTTGGAGAAGAAATAAGCCAGACTCAGAGCAAAGACCAATACTTATTCACAGGAAAACCAAGGGATTCAGAGACAGGGCTGGATTATTTTGGAGCAAGGTATTACTTAAGCTCGCTGAGTAGATTTCTCTCTCCAGACCGAAAATCTGTTTCCTTGGAAAAACTTGTAGAACCTCAGGAATGGAATCTCTATATCTATGTTGGGAATAACCCCCTTAAATATATTGATCCATCAGGATTAAGTAAGCTTGTTTCACTTTCTGATTTTGAAAGAATAATATTTGAAATGCTTGATAAACACAAACCAAAAAATGGTTCAACCTCTTGTAATATTGCTGTCCAAGATTTTGCAGTGAGGCTTTTTGAAATGCATAAGGACCAGCGAGAAACTTTTGAAAACTATCTAAAGGGGAAGAGGGCAACTTCTATTTACAATGCGTTATCAGAAGATAAGGATGATTTATTCGAGGAAGTGGATGAGATGATGGCTCAAGTGATTGCCAATTTAGGAGGTCTCGTAATAGCAGCACAGGAGGGGCATGTAGCAATTGTGGCACCAATGACAGAAAATATAATAGCGGAAGCAGAAAAGAATGTTAAAAATAGTATAAATAATCGAGGGTATAATAGTGGGTATGGAGTTTACCCGATAATAGCAAATGTAGGAGAGACTAATGAGGTTACATTTATCAATTGGAGATTTAACAAGGGGAAGGAATGGAAATTTTTTGTAG
>CAZFCI010000185.1:0-7132 GCA_964517525.1 uncultured Clostridia bacterium
GTAAAAGAGAAGGTAAATGGATTATGTATTTTATTTCTAAAGAGAAAAGCAATTTTTTAAGTAAGATTTTGGAAGGAATTTCTCAAATTAATGAAGGAATTTTCCAAAAGGATTATTTAAGACTCAAAGCAAGACTATCACTAAGGAAGAATGGAAAATGTGTTATTGGAATGGAAAGCAAGAAATTAAAGAATATTTTGGAAAGAAAATTAAAGGGAGGAATTGATGATTAAAGAATTGATTTTGGCAGGTCTGATTGCTCTTAAAGATTACATCGCAACTCATGTTCTCACATGCCTTGTTCCTGCATTTCTTCTTGCAGGAGCAATTGTAACATTCATAAACAGGGAGGAGATTCTTGAAATCCTTGGGGAGAAAGCAAAGAAGATAAAATCCTTTGCCCTGGCAAGTCTTTCAAGCTTTTTTCTTGCTGCTTGCTCGTGCACTGTTATTCCTGTCTCCAGTGGACTCTATTACGCAGGAGCTGGAGTAGGAGTTGCATTTATAATTTTATGGGTTGCTCCAGCATCTAATATCCTTGCTCTTATTTACACTGGAAACATTCTTGGACCCAAAATAGTAATTTCAAGGATTGTCTCCGCCCTTCTTATGGCTTTTGTTGTTGGCTATGTGATGACAATATTTTTTGGAAGAGAAAGGGGAGAGGTCTTTCAAACATCAGAGAAAAGGGAGAGAGGGAGAATAATTTCAAGGATTGAGCTCATTCTCATATTTTTAATTCTTCTTTCCCTTCTTATGCCAAATTATATAGTAAGAAGTGGTTCTTATATTTACAAGGTTTTAGTCTGGCTGTTTTTCACATTAATAGTGATAATTTATTCTCTGAAAATGATACCGAAAAACAAAATAAAAGATTGGCTAAGGGAAACATGGTTCTTTGTAAAAATAATCTTCCCCCTTCTTTTGCTTGGTGTTTTTGTTGTTGGGATAATTGGGAAACTTTTACCAGAAAACTTGGTAAGGAGCTGGCTTGGAGGAAACGGAATTTTAGCATCTTTTCTTGCTACAATGATAGGAGCTATAAGTTACTTTGCTACAATGACAGAAGCTCCATTTGTTGATACCCTTATAAAACTTGGAATGGGGAAGGGTCCTGCCCTGGCACTCCTTCTAACAGGTCCTGGTTTGAGCTTGCCCAATTGGCTCGCCATTGCAAGGGTTTTCGGAATTAAAAAAGCTCTTGTCTATGTTCCCACAATTGTAATTCTTGGAACCATTGTTGGCTGGTTCTTTGGAAATTTTATTTTTTAGAAATATATTGAATCTTTAATTTACAAGGAGGTGTAATTATGAAGATTCAAGTTGTAGGACCAGGGTGTCCAAGATGCCAGGCTACTGAGAAAAATGTATTTAATGCCTGTGCAGAGCTTGGCATTGATGCTGATATTTCCCATGTTTACGATGTTAAAGAATTTGCAAAACTCGGCGTAAAAATTACTCCCGCAATTGTTGTAGATGGCAAGGTGGTTGTTTCAGGGAAAATTCCAACAGTTGAGGAGCTAAAGAATATTTTCTCGGAGTTGAAAAAATAACTATTTCTTTTTACTTTTTTTGTAATAATTACAGTATTTTTTAATCGGGCAAATATTACAAAGGGGCTTTACAGGTTTACATATATTTTGGCCAAACTGAACAAAAAGATCGTTAAACTCAAACCAGTGTTTTTTGGGGATCAAATCCCTTAAAGCCTTCTCTGTTTCTTCTGGATTCTTTGTTTTTATCCATCCCAATCTATTTGGAATTCTGTGGCAATGGGTATCAATTGGTAAACCCTCCTTTCCAAATCCATAAACCATTACAATGTTTGCCGTCTTCCTTCCCACCCCCTTTAATTTTAAAAGCTCATCAAAATCATCCGGAACACTTGAACCATATTTCTCAATTAATACTTTTGATATTTCCTTTATTCTTCTTGCTTTCGTTTTGTAAAAACCAACCGGGTATATAGCTTTTTCAATCTCAACAGTAGAAAGAAAGGAAAGCTTTTCGGGAGTATCAGCAATCCTGAACAATCTTTCTGATGCTTTCCAGGTTACCGCATCCTTTGTTCTCAGGGAAAGAAGACATGAGATAAGGACTTTAAAAGGATCCCTTGTCTGAACAGCAACTTCTGTAACAACCGGACTTTTAAAATTTCGAGAATTCTTTTTCAAAATTTCAATCACTCTGGAAATTCTATTTCTTATATTCACCCTTCAATTGCTCCTCAAGATAGTCGAGGGACTCTTTTATTATCCTGTCCTTTATTAGTAAAGCTGAGTAATGACCACTCCATAACCATTTAATTCTTGGTTTCCCAAGAGCCTCCCATAAATCCTTTGAACAGGATGGTGGAATTATTAAATCCAATCTTCCATTTATCATAAAAACATTCCTTGGTCTATTTCTGTAAGAGAATGTAATAGGGTCTATTATATCAAGATTTTGACTTATCATTTTTGGATTAATACCATGGAGTATCATTTTTATTTTAAGCGGAATTGTAAGGAAGCTTCTCCATAAAAGTTTTGGATAATTCCCTCCACCGAGGACAGAGACTCCAACCTTTATTCTATCATCAATTCCCATTGCAAGATTTGCAATTATCGCACCAAGACTTATCCCAATTATTCCAATTCTTTCTCTGTTAATCTCATCTCTTCTCTCAAGCCAGTCAATTAGACATCTTATGTCTACAATTGTCTGTCTGAAAGTTTCCCTAACCCTTTGAAGATCATCGGAAATAAAGTATTTTCCAGAGCTCAAATTTTTGGGTCTCCTTAAAGAATGATATGGCAGGATGAAAACAACCCCAGCAATTTTTCTTTCAGCAAGCTTTTTAGCTATTTCCTTTTCTATTTTAAGTTTTCTTGCTTTGTATCCGTGGATAATTATTACTGCGGGAATCTTGAAATCAGCTTCAGGCTTAAAATAGAAACAGTGAACAATGTCATTTTCAGGGTATCCACTTATAACAAAGCTTGGAAATTCGAGCTCGTATACCTTTAAATTTTTCTCCTCGGAAAGGGATTTAAGTCTAAAGAAGATATTTTCACTACTGTAACTGAAAAAATTTAGGATATCCTTTTGAGAGCAAAA
Organism: uncultured Clostridia bacterium; assembly: GCA_964517525.1. Lineage (GTDB taxonomy): Bacteria > Acidobacteriota > Aminicenantia > JBFLYD01 > JBBIMS01 > JBBIMS01. The sequence continues at coordinate 3,100 of CAZFCI010000185.1, forward strand.
TATTATGGAAGAAAGAGAGAAGAAAAAACAAATTAAAAAAGGCAAAGACCTTTTAGAACTTCCCATTTAAATATCTTTTCAAAATTTGAATTCTGGAATCATATTTATATTTTAGAAGATAAGGGTTTCAGTTTCAAAAATTTTCGTATTTAAAAAGGCTCTGTAATAAAAAGCAGGTAAAGAATGGTAGAAGGTAAAAGGATTGATAAGGATTTACAAAATTTTATATCAGGGGGTCTACTAAAATTAAACAGATGGAGGAGAGCTAATCAGCTCCAAAAGAAAGTTTCAGCATATTCTCAAACTCTTAGATGACTGTCCTTGACTTTTCTTTTCTGGGGGTTTACACTAAAGACATTATGAAAATAAATAAAGTAGTGCTAATTGAGCCCAGACCTGCTGGAATTAATGTTTATTCTAAATTTAAGATCCTCAGGCTTGGACTCCCGATTATTTCGGCTGTATTAAGAGAAAAAGGGATCGAGACCAAAGTCTATGTTGAAGACATTGCAGAGATTGATTGGAAAGAAGTTGAAGATGCTGACCTCATTGGGATTTCATCGACTACATCCACTGTTCTTGGAGCATTTTCCATAGCTGAGAAAATTAAAAGAATGGGAAAATTCATCGTTATGGGTGGAGCTCATCCAACTTTTGAACCTGATGAATGTTTGAAATACTGTGATGTTGTTGTTAGAGGAGAGGGGGAGGAGACAATCTCAGAATTGATAGATGCTCTAAGGGAAGATATGCCACTAAACAATATAAAAGGTATATCTTTCAAAGATAAGGATGGGAGGGTTTTTCACAATCCATTCAGACCCCATATCAGTGATATTGATAAAATTCCTGATCCTGATTTTTCAGTTGTTAAAGGTTTTGAGAGAGTATCTGTTTTGCCAATTTCAACTTCAAGGGGTTGCCCATTTTCCTGCGAGTTCTGCTCTGTAACAACTCTATTCGGAAGAAAATACAGGGTAAGGAGCGCTGATAGTGTAATTGAAGAGTTGAAAAGGTATTACCCTAAGAAAAAATATGTCTTCTTTATCGATGATAATTTTTCAGCAGACCCTAAAAGGACAAAGGAGCTTTTAAAAAGGATTATAGATGAGAAATTGAAGATAAAATGGTCTGCTCAGGTAAGGGTTGAGAGTGCCCTTGACGATGAACTTTTGAAACTGATGAGAAAGTCAGGATGCCATACTGTTTACATAGGTTTTGAGTCGATAAATCCTGCTTCCCTTGCAGAGGTTAACAAAAACCAGATGGTATCAATTTATAAGAAGGCAGTAGCCAGATTCAGAAAAAATGGGATAAAGGTTCACGGGATGTTTGTTTTTGGATTTGACAATGATGATAAATCAATTCTCAGGAAAACTGTTAATTTTGCGATAAAGGCAAAAATTTCCACAATCCAGTTTCTTGTTCTCACTCCAATACCTGGTTCTAAACTTTATGAGAAGATAAAATCATCAGCAAGGCTAATTACTGATCAATGGAGCAAGTTCGACGGGCATTTTGTGGTTTACAAACCCTTAAAACTTAGCGCCTACGAGCTTCAGAAAGAAGTGATTAAAGGAATGAAAAAGTTCTATTCAATTTTTTCTCTCATCAGAACCTTTTTGACAACAAAGCCTTCTAAGACCCTTTTTACAGAGGCGATTTTCCGACTTTATGGAAATTTAACAATAAAGAAATGGCTAAGGGATAAGAAAAATAAACTTTATATAAAATTCTTAAAACAACTGGAAGAGAGCTATAATAACTCTCTCGGTTTTAATGGCTCCCCATAAGAATCTTTTTGATCTTAAGGAGTTAGATTGGGAATCACAGATTCTATAACTCCTAAGAGTTTTAAAGAAAAATTTCTAAATCTATTTATCCCTGTTTCAGGGTTCCTTTCTAAAAAAAGGGTTAATCCAAATATAATAACATTTCTTGGAACTTTGATTTCTCTTTTTGCAGGTTTTCTTTTCTATCTTGGGCATACTCTCCTTGCTGGACTTTCTGTAATCCTTTCTGGATTTATGGACATAATTGATGGGCAGGTGGCAAAACTCTCTGGAAAGGAAACAAGATTTGGCGGAGTTCTCGATTCAAGTCTTGACAGGTATTCAGAGATTTTCATTTACATAGGGATTTCTTTTTTATTTTTCAAAAGGGGGGATGAATTAACATCCTTTGTGACAATCCTTGCTCTTATTGGTTCAATGCTTGTCAGTTATGTCAAGGCAAGAGCAGAAGGGGCTGGAATCCCTTTGAGGAGCGGATTTTTCCAGAGGGCTGAAAGATTTTTTTTCATAAGTTCAGGTGGTATACTTGGTGTTGAAATTCTCAAGATTTTTATGTATATTATTGCATTAGTCTCACATATAACAGCCATACAGAGAATTGTTATGGCTAAGATATATGTGAAGGAGGACTGAATGGGAAAAGTAAAAACAGCAATAATAGGAGTAGGTAATTGTGCTTCATCCTTAATACAGGGAGTTTCTTATTATAAAGATGCAAAGGAAAAGGATTTTGTCCCAGGACTTATGCATGTAAACCTCGGAGGCTACCATATAAAGGATATTGAATTTGTTGCTGCCTTTGACATAAATGAAACAAAAGTAGGAAAGGATCTTTCAGAGGCGATCTTCTCATTTCCAAACAATACTTATAAATTCTCTGATGTTCCAAAATTAGGAGTGATAGTTCATAGAGGTCCTTCAAAAGATGGTCTCGGGAAATACCTTCGAGGTTACATAAAGGAATCTGGGGAAAAACCCGTTGATGTGAAAAAGATTTTGAAAGAATCAGGAGCAGAAGTAGTGATTAATTTCCTACCAGTTGGCTCGGAAGAAGCGACAAGATGGTATATCCAGCAAGCATTGGAAGCTGGATGTGGGGTTGTTAATGCGATTCCAGTATTTATAGCTTCTGATCCAGAATGGCAGAAAAAGTTTAAGGAGGCTAATCTTCCAATAATAGGAGATGATGTTAAATCTCAGGTTGGTGCCACAATACTTCACAGAACAATTGTAAATCTTTTCCTTGACAGGGGAATGATTATCGACAGAACCTATCAGTTGAATATTGGTGGAAATACTGATTTCCTTAACATGCTTGAAAGGGAAAGGCTTGATTCAAAAAAGAAATCAAAGACAATGGCGGTTCTCTCCCAGCTCCACAATAGAGGAGTTATGATGAAGGAGGAGAATATTCATGTAGGTCCCAGTGACTATGTTGAGTGGTTAAAAGATAACAAGGTTTGCTACCTAAGGATAGAAGGGAGGCATTTTGGAGATGTTCCAATGACTCTGGAATGCAGATTGTCTGTTGAAGATTCTCCTAACTCAGCAGGAGTAGTCATTGATGCAATAAGAATTGTAAAACTTGCTATGGATAATGGAATTGGCGGGGTTCTCATAGAGCCTTCAGCCTATCTTATGAAGTCTCCCCCTGTCCAGATAACTGATACTGAGGCGAGGGAGAAAACCGAGGAATTTATTAAGAAACTAACAAAAAAGTCCTGATTTCTTAAACGGGAAATTTCTTAAAATAATGGCGAGTGTCTGATTGAATAAGAATATTTCAAATTGAAATGTCAAGCCCTCCGTAAATTCTTTTCCAGTTAAAGGAACTATTTTTTATCACCCTGTAATCTATTCTTATCCCAATTATTCCCATAAAAAGCTTTATTCCTGCACCATAATTTTTAAAACCTTTGTATTCGGAAATGTCTCCTTTCTCTCCTGAGAATCCATAGCCAACAATTATGTAAGGAGTAATACTTGCAAGGTCTATTGATAGAAGAGGATTTGCGGAAATGTGATTTTGAGAATTTGATGTAAGACGGAATCCTTCGAGCTCAAGCTGTATAAAGGGGAAGAAATCCCAAGCAACAGCTACTCCATAAAGCTTTTTCCAGTCATCAGTTTTAATCCCTCCAAAACCAGTTATGTCAATTGAATAGACTTTACTGGCAAAAATTAAAATGCCAAGGAGAATTATAAATTTCTTCATATTTCCTCCACAGCAAGTTTATAAC
>CAZFCI010000186.1:0-1736 GCA_964517525.1 uncultured Clostridia bacterium
GAGAACCTTACATAACCCAAAGTTGTTTTAGTGAAACAGGGTTTATTTATACTCTAAATGATAAAGGGATGAAAATAGGGATTTATAAATTGGTAAAGAATTATTTTAAAATAAAAGAAAAGGAGGTTTAAAAGATGAGAAGAGTGGTTAAGTATTTAGTATTATTCAGCATTATGTTATTCCTTCTTTATCTGACCTTTTTCAATGTTAAGGTTGCATATTCATGTTATGTCTCAGATTTTTGCGAGAGTTCAGCCGAATATCAATGTAATGCATTTTGCAAAAATGAGTGTGAAGGAGTGATGTTAATATCTCGGTGGTGTTGTAGTGGTTGGTGCTGTTCTTTATGGTATATGGTTTGTATCAATGGAAATTGGGGAAGGTATACATGCTTTAATGACGATTTGTGGGCATGTGCAACACAGCCAAAATAATTTAGAATAGAATAAAAAGTGATATTTTTGCTTTCTCTATGTTTACTTTTCTTTCAATCTTCTGAAGTCTCAGAGAGTAAAAATTTAAAAATACATGAAAAAGTATCAGTCTCAGTTAGATTAGTAGAAGTTTATGTTTTAGATAAAAAAGGAATTCCTGTAACTGATCTTGATGAGAAAGAGTTCTTTGTTAGTGTAAATGGCAAATCTCAACCTATTATTTACTTTGAAAGAAAAGAAATTTCTTCGACAATCTCAGAATCAAATCAAAAGCAAAGTCTGAGTCAACAACCCATTATAAAGGGAAGGAATTTCATACTTTTCTATGATTTTTCAAATAATCTGCCTCAGGGAGTCAAAAGGATGAAAGATGCCAGCCTTCATTTTATCGATACTCATATTACTCATGGAGATAAGGTTGCTATTGTATCTTATTCCCTTATGAAAGGATTGAAATTTCATGAATTCAGTGATGATCCTGAAATAATAAAGAAATTTGTAAATAAAATAGATGTAAGAGATTTAATGGGTGCAGGAGAAATGTTTGAGATTCTTACCAAAAGAGAAGGGGAACTTACATCAGAAGGACCTCCTATTTCTTACTCAGATAAGATAGATTCAATCTCAAAAATAAGCTCCAGGCTACAGTTAATAACATTCAGTTCTACCATGATAAAATTTGCCCAGAGTCTTCGTTTTATAGAAGGAGTTAAACATATCATTTTGTTTTCAACAGGTCCTTTAAGTGAGCTCCTTTATGGGAAAGGTTTCTCATTTTTTGATTCCCCATGGCGTCTCACTCCATATTGGCAACAACAGCAAATAGATAAAAATCTTAGTTTTTTATGGGATCGGATGGCAAACGAATTTAGCACTGCTAATTGTTATATTTATTCTGTTAATACAGAAGGGATGTTGCCAGGAAATATTTTGGTATCAGGAGACTATGAAAAAGGAGAGGAAGCTTTAAAAAGATTATCCAAAATTACAGGAGGGAAATACTATCCAAACACAGAAGACCTCAGACCTGCGGTTGAGGATATTGCAAAGAGGACATCCTTTTACTATGTCCTCGGAATTCCAGTGAAAGAGGAGATAGATGGAAAGTTTCACAAAATTGAGGTTAAGGTTAGAAGGAAGGGGGTAAAGGTTCATGCACCATCAGGCTATTACAACCCAAAGCCCTTCAAAGAATACACAGAGTTTGAGAAGTTTCTTCATCTTGTTGACTCAGCTCTATCAGAAAAACCTCTTCTTGGAGAGGTAAAGGAATTCCCTCTCGTTTTGAATCTTATTGAAAGA
>CAZFCI010000187.1:0-1791 GCA_964517525.1 uncultured Clostridia bacterium
GTATATTATGTGGTAAACCAATATTGGGAAACTTATCGGATTTTATAAAGTATGGATAAGCATTGGGAAATCCTGTAGAAACAATGTCATACATAGCATGTATATCACCAAAGTTCCACCATAAAATTTCTAAAAAGGGCATGAATAAAGGGATTTACAAAAAAATTTTAGACTACAATCTTTTTGCATGGGTTTTTGAACCATTTTAAAGGCATGTCGAATATTTTTAGAATTTCCTTTTGTTCTTCTTCTAACTCACTTATAATTTCTTCTTTCATATCTTCAATTTCAAATATCCCAAGCTCTATCTGTGAGAGTATATTTATGAAATGTCCAAATGTATAATCTTTTTCAGAAGAAAGCCACTTATTCTCTTTTAATATCTGTATGCACCTACTCACCAATGCCTGCGCTAAAATACACAAAAATACATGCACTCTTACTCTCCTTTCCTTCCAATGAAATATTGGCCTTATCTCAACTATTTCTTTTAGCTCCCTGAATGCCCTCTCAACTGTCTTTAAACTCTTGTAATTTTCCTCTACTTCTTTATCTGGCATTTCTACTTTGCTCGTTTCTAATACATAATATCCACAAAGACCCCTCGCTATCTCTATATATTTTCCATTTTCTATTATCTCAAATTCCCCTCCTTCATATGAAAAATCATAAAATTTTTCTCCGTCTGATTCACTCAACTTTTTTTGTGCTCTGCGTATCGTCTTTGTGTAATCTTTTATATATCCTTTATCGACCATCTTCTTTACCACTTCTAAGCTTTTCCTCCCCTTATCCATTAACTTATTTAATGTTTTTAAATCATGTTCCTTCCTGTATTCTGAACCGCATAGCACATATTTCTTCTCATCCCCTTCTTCTATTATCTTTATCGGTAGCTCTTTGTCAAATAATTCCTTCTCTACTTTCTTTTCCCATAACAGCTTCCTCGCTTCTTTATGCCTTAATGCTACTATATATTCTAATCCCTCTTCTTTTATCTTCTCTATATTTTCTATGCTTACCATCCCTCTGTCTCCTACAAATATACATTCCCTTATATCAAAGTCTTTTTTCATCTTCTCTATCATTGGAATAACTGTCTTTTTATCCACTATATTACCTGCAAATATGTCAAAATATACTGGCAACCTATTTTCATTTAAACATAATGCTACTAATATTTGTGGCCTGTCCCCTCTCTTGTCTCTACTGTATCCATTCTTTGCTATCTCCTCCGGCCCTTCCCCTTCAAAAAATGATGATGTAACATCATATAATAAAAATTTTGTCCCTTTCTTATTCCCTTCAAAAAATTTATTCATTACTTCATCCATCTTTTTATAAAATACATCCATGCTTTTGTAAATTTGATTTACATTCAATTCTTCCCTATCTATCCCAAATAATTCACAAAATGCTGTTCCCTTTATCCAATCAACAGAGCTTAATTTACTTTTTGCATCTATTATTCTATTTATTATTACCGCTATCATCATCTTTTTACTTATCTTCCCTACCCTTGCCATCGCTTTTATTATCCCCATCCTCTCCATTAATAGATAGAAAAACATTGTTGCCCCAAAGTTATATGTCTTCTTGAAAAATGAATCTAAGTCTTTTATTACTGCTGCTTTTGGATGCTTTAGTAGTAGTGCTATTTTTTTTATTATTTCTATTGGCAAAAATGAAATATTTGCCAGCACTTTATGTCTTGGAGTTTTACTTTTAGGTGGGCGATAGCTTTTTACAATTTCGTGTGATTCATATTTTTTCCCTTTTACAGTTCTCCAG
>CAZFCI010000188.1:0-3183 GCA_964517525.1 uncultured Clostridia bacterium
ATCCAGGATTGCCAGATAAACTCGCAGAGAAATTCAAAGCCCTCTATACTCTTCTATACAGGAAGTATTATGTGGATGAGATATACGATTTTCTTTTTGTCAAACCCACATTAAAGGGTTCCGAAGGATTATGGAAAGGGATTGACCTATCTACAATTGATGGAATTGCCCATGCATCAGCAAAAGGTGCAAATACTGGAGGAGGAATTCTTGCAAGGATTCAGACGGGATTAATAAAGGATTATGGATTCCTTTTCCTCTTAGGAACAATTATAATTCTTGGTTACTGGCTATGGAAATTATAAGGGAACTACCAGTAATTTCATTAACTATTTTTACTCCTTTAGCAGGAGCAATAATTCTTCTATTTTTAAGAGGTGAAAGGAAAAATTTAATAAGAGGCTTTTCCCTTTTAGTTTCTCTCTTAACCTTAATTTTTTCTATTGCCATCTTTATTTCCTTTGAAAGGGGAAAATCAGGTTTCCAGTTTTTAGAGAAGAAGGATTGGCTTGGTATGGGAATAAACTGGAGTGTTGGACTTGACGGAATAAGCCTACCCCTTTTCCTTCTCACTTCTTTGATTTTCCCAATATGTATCCTTGCCTCATGGTCTCAAATTGAAAATAAAGTCAAGGAATTCCACATCTTCCTCCTCCTTACTGAAACTGCAATTCTCGGTGTTTTTGCATCCCTGAACCTCTTTCTCTTCTATGTCTTCTGGGAAGGGATGCTAATTCCCATGTATTTTATAATTGGAGTTTGGGGGAGTTCAGAGAGAATCTATGCAACAATAAAATTTGTCCTCTTTACAATGGTTGGAAGCTTGATGATGCTCCTTTCCTTCTTTGTCCTTTACTCTTACTATTTCAAGGCTTCTGGAATCTATTCCTTCGAATTTACTGAACTCCTCTCCCTTTCCCTTGCTCCAAAAATTCAGCTCTGGCTTTTCCTTGGATTTTTCCTCTCATTTGCAATAAAGGTTCCAATGATTCCCTTCCATACATGGCTTCCTGATGCCCACACAGAAGCTCCAACAGCAGGTTCTGTTATTCTTGCTGGAGTCCTTCTAAAAATGGGAGCTTACGGACTTATAAGATTTGCTTTCCCCCTCTTTCCTTCAGCCCTTGAGCAAATGAAAACTCCAATGATCTATCTCAGTATCTCAGCTATTATTTACGGTGGATTGATGGCTCTTGCCCAGAAAGATCTTAAAAGACTTGTGGCGTATTCATCAATAAGTCATATGGGATTTATAACTCTTGGACTTTTAACTCTGAATGAGATAGGAGTTCAGGGAGCTGTTATTCAGATGGTAAATCATGGATTGAGCACAGGTGGATTATTCTTAATAGTTGGTGCAATTTATGAGAGAACCCATACAAGGATAATGAGCGAGATGGGCGGACTTTCAAAGAAACTTCCAATTCTTTCCGCATTCTTTGTAATAATTATGCTCTCTTCAATAGGTCTACCTGGTCTGAATGGCTTTGTTGGAGAATTTTTAATTATTGCTGGAACATTCAAAATAAACATAACCTATTCAGCAATTTCAGCCTTTGGAATTGTTTTATCTGCAGCCTATCTCCTTTGGGCTTTTCAGAGGGTAATGCAAGGTAAGGCGAAAGAAGGGGACGAGATAAAAGATTTCAGAATAAGGGAAATTTTATACTTTATACCAATAATTCTTTTGATTTTCTGGATAGGTCTTTATCCAAAAACATTTTTTGTAAGAATGGAAAAGGATGTGAAAGGAACAATTGAAGTTATAAAAAGCAAAAAATCATTCGATTTTAAGGAGCTTTTGAAGTGAATCCAATTGTATTTGTTCCAATTGCCTCTGTTACTATTTCCATTTTGATTGTTTTAATTCTTGACCCCTTAGTAAAAAGAAAAGAAATTCTCGGCTATATCTCAATTCTTCTCGTTATATTCTCAGTTTTTCTGTGCATTTATCTGGTGGGTGACAGAAAAATTATCTATGAAGGTGGCATTTTCCTTGACAATTTTTCCAATTATCTAATTATTCTTAGCTTTTTCATATTATTTCTAATTCTTTTAATTTCCATAAATTATACCTCAAATCATTCCTCTTCCTTTGATGGTTTCTATCCCTTGTTACTCTTTGCTCTTTCAGGAATGATAATTATGGTCTCATCTTTAAATCTTCTAATTGTTTTCCTCGGACTCGAGATTCTTTCAATCTCTTCTTATGCTCTTTCTGCAATAGATAAGAAAAATATCTTTTCCGCAGAGGCAGGGACTAAATACTTCCTCCTTGGAGCTTTATCATCAGCCTTTTTGATTTTTGGAATTGCCCTTGTTCTATCAACCTCAAAGGGATTTACTCTTTCAACTTCTTCATCAATTCTTGGGATGGCTCTTATCCTCGTTGGATTCTCCTTCAAACTCTCCCTTGTCCCCTTCCATGCCTGGACTCCAGATGTTTACGAAGGTTCTCCAGTCCCATCAACAACCTTCTTTTCTTTAGGACCAAAAATTGCTGGATTTGCTGTTCTTCTAAGAATTTTTGATCTTTACTTCTCAGGGAAATTCCCATCTTTCATTACAAATTCATTATGGTTAATCTCAGCCTTTTCAATGATTTTAGGAAACTTTGCCGCTCTCAGACAGAGAAACATTAAAAGAATGCTTGCCTACTCTTCCATTGCCCACAGTGGATACATTTTAATGGGGTTCTTATCTATTGGTAAAGGTGGAGAGAAATGGGTTCTTTTTTATCTCCTAAGTTATCTCTTCATAAATGGTGGAGCTTTTGCCTCCCTAACTGCCTTAATAAAAGATGGGAAGGAATATGTTGAGCTTGAAAATCTTTCAGGACTTTCAAAGAGAAGTCCATGGCTTTCTGCCTTCCTTTCCCTCTTTCTTGTTTCCCTCGCAGGTTTTCCTCCAACAGCTGGCTTCCTTGCAAAATTCTATATATTCTCCAATGCAATACAGAATGGTCACTTCTGGCTAACATTCATTGCAATAATAACAACTCTAATCTCAGTTTATTATTATCTTAGACCAATTGTTTTTATGTACATGAGAGAAGAGGAAGGGGAAGGAATCGGAATTCCTGGCGTCTTAACAATCCTAGCCCTGTTCATATTTGCTCTCGGAGCATTGCATCTTGGAATATTCCCAAAACAAGCCCTTTATTTCATTCTGAAAGCAATAGGT
>CAZFCI010000189.1:0-32375 GCA_964517525.1 uncultured Clostridia bacterium
AGGATTGATGATTCAGAGGATTCTGTACTGGTAAAGATTCTAATTATAAAAACTGCCTAAAAGAACAGAATTTTTTGAAGATTTAACCTGGTATCAAGCCTGGGAAAAAGTGCCGAGGGCCGGACTCGAACCGGCACGGAGCTTTCACCCCGAGGGATTTTAAGTCCCTTGCGTCTACCAATTCCGCCATCCGGGCATCTAAATAAAATGATAACAATCACAAAATTAATAGTCAACATCCACATACCTTAAAGTTGATTATGGACTTAATCCGTGCATTCCAAAATATCTTCGGTGCGAGAATCAGACTTCCAAGCAAGTTTTGTATTAAAATCTTTTAAGTTAGTATTCTCCGACTTCAGCGAGAGGTTCTCCTTTATTCGCTGGAGGGGTTCCAACGATGTAGAGAACCTGTCCTGTTAAGGGAGAATAGATTGTTTCAAGTTTATTCCCAAAATAATCAGTTACATATCCGAGGGGTTCACCTTTATTTATGTGATAACCTCTCTTTGTAAGTGGATAGAAAATCCCATCATGGTTTGACCTTATAACTTCAAATCTCTTTATATATATTGGTTTGCCGAAATCTTTTACCTCCCCATCGATCATTTTTAAATATCTCATAACATTTTTAATTCCTCGAAGAAGCAAGTGAACTGATTCCTCGTCAAGGATTCCTAACTGACCCGACTCTGTTGTGAAAGCAGGTTTTCCCATCTGAATTGCTGTGTTGTCTACATAAACAGTTGCATCAGGATCATTGGGACGCTCAGTCTCAATTATCGGGTATATACCGAAGACTTCAACAAGCTTTTTTGAAATTTGATCAACATGTGGATTTCTACCTTTTGACCAGTAGGAGTAGGGGATTAGGGATTCATTTCCGTCTCCACAGTGAAGGTCAATGAGATAGTCAGATCGCCTTATTATTTCTTGAGTAATAACATGTGCAATTCTTCTTGAAATTGTTCCATTTGGATTACCAGGAAAAACCCTATTTAAGTTTAACCAGTCGTATGGATTATAATAAATTGTCCTTTTTTGAAAAGCCTGAAGATTAGCTATATGAACTAATAGAAGAGTTCCTTTTATGTCTTTTGGGTTTATCTGGGCTTTCAGCCTGAGAAGAGCTTCTATTGGTGGATACTCATAAGCATGAATTCCTGCAATAAGAGCAAGGACAGGTCCTGATTTCGAGCCATTCACAACGGAAATTGGTATTTTTGTGTCAGGAGCATCACCGCCAGAAACATAAAGAAAGCCAGAGACAGTTTCACCAGGAAGAGCCCTTAAATTTCCAATTGTGATTTCTTTCCCTTCTTCAGTAGGAAATAAGAAATTCAAAGATAGAAGAAATATTGCGAGAGAAAAGATTGTGATTTTTCTTTTCATCCTTTCCTCCTCACTAAGATTAAATCATATTCATATTACAATATAAAGTCTATTTTTATAAATTGCGATTCAAAGACTTTTCTTTCAGGCAGGAAAATGTTAAATATTAAAAATGAAAGAGATAAAAATTTCTCAGGTTGATGCTCTTTTTTCCAATGGAAGTTATCCCATAGAATTTCTTTTTTATTATAAAGATAACTTCGATGCAAAAAGAATAAGGAAAGCTTTGAAGGCACTATCAAATATCTTTTGGCCAGTTTTTGGTGAATACAAAGATGGGGTTATATTTTTTAAGAAATATTGCGAAGAAGATCATTATGATGAGGTTTCTTTAGGAGAGGAGTTTAGTATTTATGATTTGGAAGAAAATGCAACGGAAGTTTATGAGAGATTTCACCTTCCAGATTTAAAGAAACTATTCTTCTTAAAAGTTCTTCTATTTAAAAAGGGGATGGCTCTAATAGCAAAGATGAATCATATAGCTGGTGATGGGTATAGCTATTTTTATTTTTTATCTTTTCTGGCTATGTGGTCACAGGCAAATTTCGTTCCTTTAAGGTTAATTTTTATGAATTCATTCCTAAAACCTCATCATAACAGAACAATTCTCAGAGATTTTGATTTCAAAGGTATTGAGTTAAAACCCTTTGTTCATAAGAAGGGGTTTTCAGTAGAATTTGAAGAAATCTCAAGAGAAAGGGTGAGAGAAGTTATAAGGGGAGTAGCAAATTTCAGTGGCGTTCGAATTTCTTCCAATGATGTTCTGAGTGCTATCGCAATTAAAAAATTGGTGGGAATTCAGGAAAAGGTTTTGAAAGATGAGTTAGATTTAACAATCCCAATTGATGTCAGACAGCAGATTAAGGAATATGGTCCAAGATTCTTTGGGAATGGGATAATGCTTCACACTATAAAGTTCAAAAAGGATGAAATAATTGATTCTTCTCTGGAGGAACTTTCGATTCAAATAAGGAGATCACTGCCTTTTTTATCGAAGGAGAAATACATAAATTATTTGGAAACTCTTGAGAGAATTATATCTCATGGTGAGATTGAAAAGTTTAAACCTTTTGAACCGGAAAGAGGATGTCTCGTCACAAATCTTTCGAGGCTTCCAGTTGCTCAACTGGATTTTGGAAAAGGAGCCCCTGAAGTTGTTGTTCCATTTACAATAGAAAGAAACTCAACAGGAATACTGTCCAGGGGAGAAAATTTTATCCTGAGATACGCTTATTAATTTAAGTATTAGATTTCCTTTGAGGGCTGGTTTTAAGTATTTTCGTTTTAATCATTAACAGGAAAATTTTAGTTAAGATTTTTCACGAATTTTATAAAAGCAATATTCATGCTCTTTGAAATTCTATTCCACTTTAAAGACTTTTTTCAAAATCGAAAGAAAATTATCTCCCCAGTTATATCTAAATGGCATTGATGAATTTGAACATTCCTCCACTGCAGTTGTTTCATACCATTCGTTGAAACTTGTTACAAAAACAATTCCATCTTTCGAAGGAATTATGCTTTTTATTTTTCTGCACACATATTCGAAATCCTCAGGTGAGTCGCAGTAGAATTCTCCGTAGGAAGGTCTTCCCAAAAGATGGTCATCGTCAAATTGAGGTTCAATAGGGTAAATGAACTTGATCTGCTCACCCTCTGCATTCTTGGATTTTTCTATAATATTTCTCCATTTTTCATAAAAGGGAATGGCAATATCTATAACTTCTTTTGAATTAGCTCCATCTTTATAGGATAGACCATCCATCCCTGTTCCATAGCATCCAACCGCATTAAAAATTTTTATTTTTTCTTCATCTATTTCTATAGTACTGAAAAGTTCATCTGCAATAAGATATATCTTACCATTCAATTTATTTTTTAGCTCTTCAAAGGCTCCTTTGTAATCTCCCCTGTAAAGTCTTGTCAAATATAGCCATAGGACAGGTTTGTCATTTATTCTGAAATAATTGGGATGGCTAAAATATTTTTTTGAGATGTAAAGAATATCATCTATAAAAGTATTTCTTACCTTTGGATTGTCAAAATCATAAGCTTCATTCTCTTGAAGCCAATGTTTCCAGAACATTCTTATGGTCTGATCATAGAATATGCAGAACTTGAAAAATGGGAATTCTTTAAGAGCTGGAAGAAAACCCTTTTCAATGTCAAATTCAGTGAAGGTTAAACCTGGAACAGTTGTGGGATATGGTCCTGTCCATTCAAGGGCAAATAGGTCAATCCCACCTTTTTGGGCTTGCTCTATGTGGGCTTTTGCAACCTGAGGAATTGATGTGTTGTATTTGTGGAAGATTAAAATAAATTTTTCTATTTCAACAGGAGATCTTCTAAAATCGATAATTCTCTCCTTTTCCCAGTATGTCCACAGAGCTGGTTTAGCAACAGTGTGGGTAAAGAAATTTGGCCTCCACCATGGGTAGTAGAAGGCACCTAAAGTGATTTCTTCTGAGAATAGGGCTTTTGTAAGAAAGACACAACTTAAAATCGCAAATTGGAAACAGAAATTTTTCCCTTTCATAGAGTCATTAAAATCCAAAAATTAAGACCTAATATTATTCTTTATGTAATCCTTCTAAAATCTTAATCCTCTGAGTGATTCTTTCTTTGTGATAGTTTGTATCTTGAAGAACAAACCTTGTTAGATTGTTGAACTCTACATCATTAGTTGAAACAATTTCATAAAATTTGTTTTCAATTATTGACTGTTCAATATCTCTTGCAATATACAATAGTTTCAATTCATCCAATTCACCTCTTATAACTCTGTTTTTTTGTTCCTCGATATATTTAATGAATGTGTTTACCCCTTCTTTTTTAATTGGACGGTTAAGAGTAAAAAGTTCATGTTTGATATTTACAATTTCTTTCATTTTTTCAATATTTTTACCATGTCTTAATTCTGCTTTAACCAATTCTTCCCAAAAATCTTCTGGGACAACATAAACTTCTTTGCAAGTTTTATAGAATTCTGCCATTTCTAATTCCGCTTCAATAAGGAGATTTAAAACTTCGGTTATGTAATTTAAATCTTGTATTCTCATGACTTTTATTCATTTCCCTTCAACCATCTATCAAGCCAGTTAAATATTTCCTCATACCATTTTCTGCTATTTTCAGGCTTCAAAATCCAGTGCCCCTCATCTGGGAAATATAGTAGCCTTGCAGGAACTCCTTTTTTCTTTAAAGCATAAAAGAGTTCAAAGGCTTGAGTAACAGGGACTCTGTAATCGAGTTCTCCATGAATTACAAGGGTTGGGGTTTTGAAATTTTCAACATATCTGTGGGGGCTAAATTTTTCAAATTTTTCAGGTTCCTTCCAAGGAAGATAACCACCTGCATCGGTTTGAATGAAATATCCAACATCAGAAGCTCCCATCATTGAGGTGAGGTTGAAAAGACTTGCATGGGTTATTATGCATTTGAACCTATCAGTTTGTCCCAAGATCCAGTTAGCCATGTATCCTCCATAACTTGCTCCAGCGCAGGCAATTTTATCTTTGTCGATGAAGGGAAAATTTTTAAGGAGATAATCAACTCCTGCCATTAATTCTCGGTAAACCCTTCCTCCCCAATCTCCCTGTATGTCCCTTGCAAATTTTTCTCCAAATCCCGGCGAACCTGTTGGATTTGGAGCTACAACTACATACCCTTTTGAAGCAAAAAGTTGCATATTCCATCTGTAATGGAAACCATCGTGCCATGGTGAGTATGGGCCTCCATGGATTATGTAAAGGAGAGGGTATTTCTTTTTTGGGTCAAACTCAGGAGGTTTTACCATCCATGCCTGAATTTTCCTCCCTCCATAGTTGAAATAAATCTCTTCAGCTTCATTCCATAAAATCTTTTCCCTTATTTCTCTGTTAAAATCTGTTATCTGGGTTATCTCTCCACCTTCTTTTACAAAAAAGATTTCAGGTGGCATTGTTGTTCTTTCTCTGAGGGAGACAACTCCATTTAATGCAGGATAAACTCCTTCCCATGTTCCTGGTTTTCCAGCAATTTCAACTGGATTTTTTCCGGAAATTGCATCAGAAAGAGTGATTTTCCAGATTTTGTTTGCACCTCCATCCTCAGCATTGAAATAAATTGTTTTCCCGTCTAAAGACCATACTGGATTGAAGGGGGATGCATCCCAGGTGGCACATAGTTTCTGGATCTTTCCTGTTTCCCATTCCATAAGGGTTAATCTTGACGTACTGTATGTAAACCTATCAGTTTCTGTTGATAGATAAAGTAGGAATTTCCCGTCAGGAGAGAATTTCGGTGAAAAGTCGTTGTAAGGGTTTGTTGTAAGCTTTTTTGCCTCTCCCCCCTCAATACCTATAAAGTAAAGATCTGTTGAAGGATACTTGTTTACTGACTTATCCCTTTCCACTGTTGCAGAAAAAACAATTCCTTTACTATCAGGAGTCCATTCCCACTGATTGACTCCTCCCCAGCCAGGGAGTTTGACTATTGATGAGTTGATAAGTAGGTCTTTTTCCTCTCCTCCTTCTGAAGAAACAATAAAAATGTGGTTTCTTTTACCTGTATCCCATTCCATCCATGTCCTAAATGGGTAAGTTTCGTAAACTTTTTCTGATGACTTTTTCTCCTTTAACTTTTTGTCTCTTTCTCTATTACAGTTCTGGTCTTGGCAGTCTGGATAGACAGAGGATATAAAGGCAATCCATTTTCCATCAGGGCTGAATTTTGGTGAACCTGCACCCGTATATATATTTGTTATTCTGAAAGATTCTCCACCCCTTTCCAAATCAAGAATATAGATCTGGTTGGACTCATCATCTCCCCTTTTTGCTGAGAATGCAATCTTTTTACCGCATGGACTCCATGATGCACCTCTTTCAGCTCCCTTGTGGGTTGTTAGCTGGCGAAGATTCTTCCCATCAATTTCAACTATCCAGAGATCAGATTCATTCTTTTTTTCGTCATAATCAACTTTCTCTAAGGGGAAAACTATAAATTTTCCGTCAGGGCTTACAGATGGAGTTCCAATCCTTTTCATCGCTATCATGTCTTCATGGGTCATTATTTTTTTCTGGGGTTTATCCTGAGCAAATATGAATAAAATTGAGAGAATTATTAAAAGAATGAAGATTATAATTTTTGCTTTCATGAAAACCTCCAAGATAATAAAATTAAACATGAAATCGTGAAAGTCAAGAGAAACTATGGAATTGTTTTATAATCAAATTATTTCTCTTTAGTAGTGATGAAATTTGCAATTGTTTAATTTTTTTACGAAAATCAATGAAAAATCCTTTTAAAATGTTGCAATTCGCATCAATTTCGCAAAATTTATCAGACTACTTGACAAGTATATTTTTTTTGCATATATTTAATTCTGAATTTTTAAAATGGATTTAAATAAAGGATTTAAAGGAATGATAGGGCAGGGGGTCGAGAGTATATTAAATTTAAAAAATGCAATTATCTTTCCCCTATCCCCATTTGATTTTCCTTTGAGTTTTTTACCTCCAGATTTTAAGGATCATGGGAAATTTAGACTGAGAAAGCTCTAACCCTCCCGCATTCCTTTTAAATCCTTTAAAAAATATTTATGGAGGAATTATGGAGATAAAAAGAGCAGTTAAGTATGAAAGAGAATTGGAAAAAGGGTTTTCCCAGGCGGTCGCAGAACTTTCAGGATGTGAAAAAATATTTGAGTGTATTCAGTGCGGAACATGCTCTTCTACCTGTCCAGTTTCCCTCTACATGGACTACACCCCTCGAAAGCTCATGGCAATGATAAAGGCTGGTTTCAAAGAGGATGCCTTAAGGAGTGTGACAATATGGATATGCTCCTCCTGTTATTCCTGCACAGTTATGTGTCCTGCAGAAATTAAAATTACAGATGTTATGTATTCATTGAAGAGAATGGCTATTCAGGAAGGTGTTTTCCCGAAGAGATTTCCAACTCCTGTTCTTGCAAAGGAGATGACAAACATTATAACAAATGAGGGAAGAAACTCAGAGTTATGGGTCATTCTCAAAATGCTTCTAAAGACCAATCCTTTTAAACTTCTTTCCATGGCTTCTATTGGACTCTCCCTTTTTATGAAGGGAAGAATGGGACTTAAAAAAGAATCGATTGAGAAGAAGAATGAACTGAAGTCCCTTTATAAAGCAATGAAGGAGGCATCATGAAAGAATATGGTTATTATCCTGGTTGCTCCCTTAAAGGGAGTTCAAAGGCTTATGAAGATTCCCTCCTTGAGGTTTTTAAAGTTCTAAATGTTAAACTCAAAGAACTCGATGACTGGAACTGTTGTGGAGCAACTGCCTATTTTGGTGTTGACAAGGATATGGCAATTGCTGTATCGGGTAGAAATCTTGCAATTGCTGAAAAGAGCGGTTTCAAGGAAATAGTTGCTCCCTGTGCTGGTTGTTATCTAACCCTAAAAAAGAGCAATCAGTTTCTCAAGGAAAACCCTTCAGAAAAAATAAAGAATGCAATGGGAAAAGTAGGACTCAATTACAATGGAAATGTTGAGGTTCTCCACCCCCTGCAATTGTTTTTCAGGGACATTGATCTTACTGAGGTTGCAAAGAATGTAAAAATTCCCCTTAAAGGTTGGAAGATTGCAAGTTACTATGGATGTCAGATTGTTCGCCCCTACAAAGATTTTGATGACCCTTATGATCCTCAAAGTCTTGACTTGATTATGAATGCCCTTCAAGCTGAAGCAATTGATCATCCATGCAAAACAAGATGCTGTGGCGGTTCTTTGACAGGAACAGTTGAAGATGTTGGGCTTCGCCTTGTTTATATTCTTTTGAAGGAGATAAAGAAAAGGGGAGCCAATGCAATTGTAACTGCATGTCCACTATGTCATTTCAATCTTGATGTCTATCAGAAAAAGATCTCTTCAAAATTTGGTGAAAAATTGGATATCCCCATTCTGCATTTCACTCAGGTCATGGGCTATGCTTTTGGAATTGATAAGAAAAAATTGGGTTTTGATAGTTTAATGGTTTCAACATCAAAAATATTAAGAGCATAGGAGGATTCATATGGATGTAAAATCCAATGGAAATATTAGAATAGGTGTTTATGTTTGTCATTGTGGTTCAAATATTGCGGGAAAGGTAAGGGTTGAGGAAGTTGCAGACTTTGCGAAGAAGCATGGATTTAATGTTGTTGTTGCAAGAGATTATAAGTATATGTGCTCAGATCCTGGGCAGGAGCTTATTAAAAAAGACATAAAGGAGTTAAATCTTAACAGAATTGTTGTTGCTTCCTGCTCTCCTTTGATGCATGAAAAAACATTCAGAAGAGCAACAGAGGAGGGTGGTTTAAATCCCTTCTATTTTCAGATGGCAAACATCCGTGAGCAGTGTTCATGGGTGACAGAGGATGAAGATGACGCAACTGAAAAGGCTAAAGCACTTGTTCTTGCAGCAATAAGAAGAGTTGCCAATCACCAACCTCTTGAGAAGAAGACTGTTAAGATAAATCCCAATGTTCTAATTGTTGGTGCCGGGATTGCTGGGATTCAAGCAGCTCTGGATATAGCTGAAGCAGGGAACAAGGTTTATCTTATTGAAAAGGAAGCTTACATTGGTGGACACATGTCAAAGTTTGACAAGACTTTTCCAACTCTTGACTGCGCTGCATGTATTTTAACTCCAAAAACTGTCTCTATTTCCCAGAACGAAAATATTGAGCTTATGACCCTTTCAACAATAAAAGAAGTTGACGGTTATGTCGGGAATTTCAAGGTTAAAATTGAAAAGAAGGCAAGGTATGTTGACCTTGACAATTGCACAGCCTGCGGGGATTGTGAAAAAGTTTGCCCTGTTGTGAGAAAGAATACATTCTTTGAAGGGATGACCGAAAGGAAGGCAATTTATAAACCATTCCCACAGGCAGTTCCCAATGCATATCTTATTGAAAAAAGAGGAATTGCTGCCTGTAAAAATGCATGTCCTATATCTCAGGATGTTCAGGGTTATATCGCATTAATTGCTAAAGGGAAGATAAAGGAAGCAATTCAACTTATAAGAAAGACAAATCCTTTCCCTGCGATATGTGGGAGAATATGTGTCCATCCTTGCGAAGGTCAGTGTAAAAGAGGAGAGGTTGATGAACCTATTGCAATTCAATATTTGAAAAGATTTGCTGCAGAGTATGAACTTCTCCATCCAGAGGAGATTGAAATTGAAAAACTTGGTGAACCAAAAGAGGAAAAGGTTGCGGTGGTTGGAGCAGGTCCTGCTGGTTTAACAGTTGCCTATGACCTTGCAAGGATGGGGTACAAGGTAACAGTTTTTGAGAAAGAGGAAAAACCAGGCGGGATTTTAACCTACGGAGTTCCTGATCACAGATTGCCAAAGGATGTTGTAGAAAAAGAGATTGAGCTTATTAAGAAAGCAGGAGTTGAAATAGTTACCAACTCGCCTATAACAGATTTCGAGGAACTAAAGAAAAAAGGGTATAAGGCTATCTTTCTCGGAATAGGTTGCTGGAAAACCCAGAAGATGAATGTTCCAGGAGAAGACCTTGCAGGAGTTCTATCAGGTCTTGAATTCTTGATAGATTCCTCAAAGGGTAATCCTCCAAGACTTGGAAACAGAGTGGTTGTTGTTGGAGGTGGTAATGTTGCAATGGATTCAGCAAGGACTGCAATAAGGCTTGGAGCAAAGGAAGTTATAGTTCTTTATAGAAGATCAAGAGCTGAAATGCCTGCAAGTGCTGAGGAGATTGAAGAGGCTGAAGCAGAAGGTATAAAATTTATGTATCTTGCTGCTCCCACAAAAATTCTTCCAAAGGATGGCAAAACAGTTGGTGCTATTGAGTGCATCAAAATGGAGCTTGGACCACCTGATGACACTGGAAGAAGGAGACCAATACCAATTCAGGGTTCTGAATTTAAGCTTGAATGTGACAATGTAATAGCTGCAATTGGTCAGGTTCCAGCCACTGATTTTATAAGGGGAAAACTTGAACTTACTTCCTGGGGAACAATAAAAGTTAATCCAATAACTTTGGAGACCTCATCTCCTGGAATTTTTGCAGGAGGTGATATTGTTTCAGGTCCTGCCTCAGTAGTAGAGGCTATCGCTGCTGGGCACAGGGCTTCCGAGTCAATTCACAGATTTTTGAGAGGACTTGATATGGAAGAAGGAAGGACATTGGCAGGAACTGAGAAAAAGATAGCTCAGCCCGACAATCTTGATAGAGTTGAGAAAAAGAAAAGAACAAAAATTATTCAAAGGGATCCAAAAGAGAGGATAAAGAGTTTTGATGAGGTTAACTTAGGATACACCCAGGAGCTCGCCCTTCAGGAAGCCCTAAGATGCCTTGAATGCGGAATTTGCTCAGAGTGTCTTGAATGTGTAAAAGCATGCCAGAGAAAGGCAATAAATCATGATATGAAGGATGAAATTGTTGAAATTGAAGTTGGTTCAATAATTCTTGCAACAGGATTCAAGTTGATGAACCCTCTTGAATTAAGGGAATACGGTTATGGAAAATATCCCAATGTTTTCACATCCCTTGAGTTTGAGATTCTCAACAATGCATCAGGTCCCACAGGAGGCAAGATTCTCACAAGGGATGGGAAGGTTCCCAAGAGTATTGGAATCATCCATTGTGTTGGAAGCAGGGACAAGAAATATCATGAATACTGCTCAAGGGTGTGCTGTATGTATGCATTGAAATTTGCCCATTTGATAAAGGAGAAGATCCACGATTGCGAAGTTTACAATTTCTACATTGATATGAGATGTTTCGGAAAGGGATATGAAGAATTTTACAACAGACTTTTGAAGGAAGGTGTAAACTTTGTAAGAGGAAAGGTTGCTGAGATAACCGATGCAGCCCTTGATCCATCAGAAGAAGGTAAACTGATCATGAGAGCAGAAGATACAATGATTGGTGTGGTGAGGAGAATTCCTGTTGATATGGTAATCCTCTGCCTTGCAATTGAGTCTCAGCCTGATGCAAAGGAACTTTCAAGACTCTTTACATGCAGTCTTGGAAGGGATGGATTCTTCATTGAGAAGCATCCAAAACTTGCACCAGTTTCAACTGCTGCTGATGGAATATTCATTGCTGGTGCATGTCAGGGACCAAAGGATATTCCTGATACCGTTGCACAGGCAGGGGCAGCTGCATCCCAGGCATTGAGTTTAATTCAGAAGGGTGAAGTTGAAACAGAGGCTGTGACTGCAACAGTTGTTCAGGAGCTTTGCTCTGGTTGTCAGATCTGCATTCCTCTCTGTCCCTACAATGCAATTAGTTATATAAAGGAAGAGAATCGAGCAGAGATAAATGAGGCTCTCTGCAAGGGATGTGGAACTTGCGTTGCAGCCTGTCCATCTGGAGCTTCTTACCAGAAACACTTCACAGATCAGCAAATATTTGCTGAGATTGAAGGGATTCTTTTAATTTAAAATGATAAATAGGAGGTCTTATAATGAGTGAAAATAAAGATAATTTTGAACCAAGGATAGTGGCATTCCTTTGTAACTGGTGTTCATACACAGGAGCTGACCTTGCTGGAACTTCAAGGATGAAATACTTACCGAATGTTAGACCTATAAGGGTTATGTGCTCTGGAAGAGTAGATAGTCAATTTGTAATAAAGGCTTTTGCAGAGGGAGCTGATGGAGTATTAATATCTGGTTGCCATATTCCCTCTGACTGCCACTATCAGGAAGGTAATTTTAAAGCTCTAAGAAGAGCTAAACTTTTAAAGAGATTACTCCCGCAACTTGGAATTGAACCTGAGAGATTCAGATTAGAATGGATTTCAGCTGCAGAGGGTGACAAGTTCCAGCATGTTTGCAATGAATTTACTGAACAGATAAGAAAACTTGGTCCTCTAAATTTAAAGAAGGAGGTTTCAAATGAGTAAGCCAAAGGTTGCATTCTATTGGTGTGCATCCTGTGGAGGATGTGAGGAAGCAGTGGTTGACCTTGCAGAGGACATTTTGAAGGTTGTTGAGGCTGTAGATATTGCTTTCTGGCCAGTAGCCCTCGACATAAAGAAAAAGGATGTAGAAGATATGGAGGATGGCTCAATTGCAGTCACCTTTATAAATGGAGCTATAAGACTTTCTGAACAGGAGGAGATGGTCAAACTTCTAAGGAAAAAGTCCCAGCTGATTGTTGCCTTTGGAAGCTGTGCTCACCTGGGAGGAATTCCTGCCCTTGCAAATTTCTCAACAAAGGATGAAATTCTAAAGACTGCATACATAGAAACATTTTCAACAGTTAACCCTGAAAAGGTAATTCCTAAGGTGAAAACAGAAGTTCCAGAAGGAACTCTTACACTTCCCGAATTCTTTGATCATGTTTATGCTTTAGATCAAGTAATTGATGTTGACTACTATCTCCCTGGCTGCTCTGTCCCCACAAAACTTCTTCTGGATGCTGTAACCGCAATACTTACAGGAAATCTTCCTCCAAAGGGTTCTGTTCTTGCTCCTAACAAGACAAATTGCGATACATGTGAAAGGAACAAGACTAAGCCTGAAAAGCTTAAGATAGATAGATTCTACAGACCCTACGAGATTGAGCTTGACCCCGAAAAGTGTTTCCTCGCTCAGGGAGTTATATGTCTTGGACCTGTTACAAGGGGTGGATGCGACGAGAGATGTATTAAAGGGAATATGCCCTGCAGGGGGTGTATGGGTCCTGTTGACCAGGTATACGACCAGGGTGCGAAGTTTGTTTCTGCTATTGCCTCTATAATTGATTCCTATGATGAAAATGAAATAGAAAGGATAGTTAATACAATTGCTGACCCTGCAGGAACATTTTATAGATTCTCCCTTTCAAAGGCTGCTTTAAAGGAGAAAACTCTTAGGAAAGAATAGGAGGTAAAATATGGAAAAAAGAATAACAATAGATCCAATAACAAGGCTTGAAGGACATGGGAAAATAGAGATATTCCTTGATGAATCAGGGAATGTAAAAAATGCATATCTTCAGATTCCAGAGCTGAGAGGATTTGAGAGATTCTGTGTTGGAAGACCTGCAGAGGAGATGCCAAGAATAACCCAGAGGATATGTGGTGTCTGCCCTACCGCTCACCACATGGCATCCACAAAAGCTCTGGATGATCTCTGGAAGGTTGACCCACCGGTTTCTGCTAAAAAGATAAGGGAGCTCTTCTATTCAATTTTCATGCTTGAAGACCACACCCTTCACTTCTACTATCTTGGGGGACCTGATTTTGTTGTTGGTCCCAAAGCACCAAAGGCTGAGAGAAATATCCTTGGTGTTCTTGCAAAAGTTGGTCTTGAGATCGGAGGAAAGGTCATAAAAATCAGAAGAGAGTTGAGGGAAATAATGACAATGATTGGAGGGAAGGCAATCCATCCCGTTCTTGGTCTTCCAGGAGGAGTAGCAAAGCCAATAAAGAAGGAGGAGGCTGAAAGGATAAAAGAGGTTTCAAAAGCGGGTGTTGAGTTTGCCCAATTCTCTCTTTCAATTTTAAATGAGGTTGTTTTAAAGAACAAGGAATATGTAGATCTTATAACAGGTGATGTTTATTACAATACAACCTATTATGGCGGACTTGTAGATGATAATAACAAAGTGAATTTCTATGATGGATGGCTAAGATTTGTAACACCCAGTGGTAAAGAGTATGCGAGATTTAAGATTCAGGATTATTTAAATCATATTGGAGAGCATGTTGAGCCATGGAGCTATATAAAGTTTCCTTTCCTAAAAAATGTTGGATGGAAAGGATTTGTTGATGGGGAGGATAGCGGTGTTTATAGAGTAGCTCCCCTTGCTCGTCTAAATGCAGCTGAAGGAATGGCAACTCCTTTGGCTCAGAAAGAATACGAGAGAATGTATGAGACCCTTGGAGGCAAACCAGCCCACTTTACACTGGCATATCACTGGGCAAGACTTATTGAAGCTCTATATGCTGCTGAAAACATGCATAATCTTGCCAATGACCCTGACATAATTGACCCAAAGGTGAGGACAATCCCAACAGCCACTCCCGATGAAGGGGTTGGAGTAGTTGAGGCTCCAAGAGGAGTTTTGATTCACCACTACAAAACAGATAAGAATGGAATAATTGAGAAGGCAAATATTATTGTTGCAACCCAGCACAACTCAGCTGCCATGAATCTTGGAATCCAGAAGGCTGCAAAAGCTTTGATAAAGAATGGAAATGTGGAGGAAGGAATTCTAAATATGATTGAGATGACATACAGAGCTTACGATCCATGCCATGCCTGTGGAACCCATTCTCTTCCAGGCAATGTCCCAATAATTGTTAACATTTACAATCACAAAGGAGAAAAGATAAGGGAGATTAAAAACTGAATTTTGTAGTAAAATTTAATTAGAGGTTTTTGAATTTTATGAAAAATGAGATCCTACTCCTTTGTCTTGGAAATGATATTTTAAAGGATGATGGAGTAGGACTCTTTGCAGGAAGAGAGGTAAAGAAAAAATTTGATGGGAAAATAGATTTTGTTGAAAGTGCTGAGTCAGGACTTGCCCTCCTCGATTATTTAATAGGTTACAAAAAAGTTTTAATCCTTGACTCAATAAAAAGGGAGGATAGAGAACCGGGAAGAATTGTGGAGATGAAGGTTGAGGAACTTGAGGTTAATTCTTCTCCCTCACCTCACTATGTGGGGCTCCCTATGTCCCTTCAGATAGGGAAAAGACTTGGATTCCTCCTTCCAGAAAAGATAAGAATTCTTGCAATGGAGGTAGAAGACCCTTATACCCTTGAGGAAGGGCTTACAGAAAAGGTTTCCCTTTCTTTTCCAGACTATGTAAAAAGGACTGAGGAGATTTTAAGGGAGTGGTTAGAGGAGTAGAATTAAGGGGGGATTATGAATTTTGAAAAAAAACCTCCAATTGTCAATGAGGATGAAATTTTCCAGATCCTCGAAAGGACAAAAGAGCCATCTTCTCAAAGGGTAAGGGAAATCTTAGAAAAGGCAAGGCTCAAAAAGGGTCTTGACCTTGAGGAGGCTTCATTCCTTGCCAATACCTATGATCCAGAACTTGTTGAAGAGATCTTTCATACTTCAAAGGAAGTGAAAAAAGGAATTTACGGGGATAGAATTGTCCTTTTTGCACCTCTTTATATTACAAATAGATGTGTAAACAATTGTCTTTATTGCGGTTTTAGAAGAGATAACAGAGAGACAAAGAGAAAAACCCTTTCTCTGGAAGAGATAGAGGAGCAGGTTGAGATTCTTGAAGGTATGGGGCATAAAAGGCTACTCCTTGTTTTTGGAGAGGATCCTTCCATTACACCTGAGAAGATGTATGGAATGATAAGAAAAGTTTACGAAACAAGAAATGGAAGGGGAGAGATTAGAAGAGTGAATGTGAATTGCGCTCCTCTGGATGAGGAAGGTTTTAAAATCTTAAAATCTGCGGGGATTGGAACATATCAGCTTTTTCAGGAGACATATCACAGAAAAAGTTACAAATATTTCCATCCATCAGGTCCAAAAGCTGACTATGACTGGAGGATAACCTCCTTTGACAGAGCTATGAAAGCAGGGATTGATGATGTTGGTCTTGGATTCCTTTTTGGACTTTATGACTGGAAGTTTGATCTTCTTGCATTACTTCAGCATGCCAACTATCTTGATAGGGAATATAATGTCGGACCTCACACAATATCTTTTCCAAGGATAAAACCTGCAAAGGGAGCAGAGCTTTCCTACAGTCCTCCATATCCAGTTAATGATTTTGATTTTAAAAAGGCTGTTGCAATAGTGAGACTTTCTCTTCCCTACACCGGGATGATTCTTTCCACAAGAGAAAGTCCTAAACTCAGGGACGAGCTTTTCAATCTTGGTATATCCCAGATTTCTGCAGCATCTTCAACTGAAGTTGGTGGTTACAAAAAGGAAGATGGAGAAGGGCAGTTCAGTATTGAGGATAGAAGAAGTCTTAATGAGGTTGTTCATGACCTTCTAAAATCTGGTTTTATCCCTTCCTTCTGCACCGCATGCTACAGATCAGGAAGAACAGGGGAGAGATTTATGAGTCTTGCAAAACCTGGAGAAATAAACAACCTTTGCACTCCCAATGCTTTGTTAACATTGAAAGAGTATCTCATTGATTATGCAAAGGAAGAAACAAGAAATCTTGGTGAGAGTCTTATGGAATCTTTCATGAATGGCTCATCCGACTCAATTAAGAAAAAATTTTTTAAACTTCTCAGGAGGGTTGAGAATGGGGAAAGGGATCTTTACCTCTGAAATCAATGAAATCTTTCAGAGGATTGATGAAGGGATTATCCTTAAAGAGGATGTTTTAAAGCTGCTTCGACTTAATGAAGATAAAACTCCTATTCTTTTCGAAAGGGCAAGGGAGGTGAGGGATAGGAATGATGGAAAGGAGGTTCACTTAAGGGCGCTCTTAGAATTTTCCAACTATTGCAGAAGGAATTGTTATTATTGTGGCTTGAGAAGGGACAATAAGAATTTAAGAAGATACAGGATGTCCATTGAGGAGATAGTAGATGTAGCAGCTGAGGCTGTGGATTTAGGTTTTAAGACTGTTGTCCTTCAGTCAGGAGAAGATCCGTGGTTTACTGGAGAGAGGATTGCAGAGATTGTGAGAAGAGTCAAGAAATTTAATGTTGCTGTAACTCTTTGTGTTGGTGAGAGAGATTATAAGGACTATTCTCTGTGGAAAGAATATGGAGCAGATAGATACCTCCTAAAACACGAAACAATGGATTCCCTTCTTTATAGAAAGCTTCATCCTGATTTTGATATGACCCTTGGAGAGAGAATAGAATGTCTAAAAATTTTAAAGAGGCTTGGTTATCAGATTGGTGCCGGTAATATGATTGGGCTTCCGGGTCAAACCCTTGAGAGTATAGCTGATGACATTTTATTTATGAAAGAAATTGAAGTTGATATGGCTGGAATAGGTCCTTTCATTCCCCATCCCAATACCCCCCTCTCCCATGTTAAAAATCATGGAAATGCTGAAATAGTTCTGAAGAGTCTGGCAGTTATAAGATTAATAATGAAAACAATACTTTTACCTGCAACAACAGCCCTTGCTACTATTGACCCAATGGGGAGAGAAAAAGGAATTCTTGCAGGAGCAAATGTTATAATGCCTAATATAACTCCATTTCATTACAAGGTTCATTACGAAATTTATCCCAATAAGAAATGTTTAAGGGAAGAGATTAAATACTGTAAAGAATGCATAGAGATGAAAGTCAGTTCAATGGGACTTTCTGTAAGCAATGATTTTGGGCATAGTAAGAGAAAAAAAGAGAAAATCAATATTGAAAGATTTAGTTTAAAGGAGGTGCTCCATGGGGAGCAATAATCTTGAAAGATTGAACATTGGTATTTTTGGAAGGAGAAATGTAGGGAAATCATCTTTAATAAATGCTCTTACCCTTCAGGATATCGCCATTGTCTCTCCAATTCCTGGAACCACAAGGGACCCTGTTCAAAAGAGTATGGAGATTCATTCTTTGGGTCCATGCGTGATCTGGGATACCGCAGGTCTTGATGATCCAACTGAGCTCGGAGAAATTGTGAAAAGAAAAACTGAAAAAGTAATTGAAAGAACAGATATAGCTCTTTTAGTCCTTGATTTTGAGCATGGTTGGGATAGGTATGAGGATGAAATAATAAAAGAGTTAGAAAAGAGGAAAATTCCATTCATAACAGTTATCAATAAAATTGACCTGAATGGAAGTAACACTTATTTAAGAGAAGTTCTGGCATCCAAAAATATTGATTTTTCAGAGGTTTCAGCATTAAGAAAAACTGGTATAGATGAGCTGAGGGAAAAAATTTCCAAAAAGGCAAAAGAGATTCGTTCAGTTACAAAACTTCTTGAAGGTATAGTTAAAGAGGATGACCTTGTAATTCTTGTTGTCTCAATTGATCCTGAAACTCCTGTTGGAAGAATTAAACTCCCTCAGGTTCAGGCTATAAGGGAATGTCTTGACACCCATGCCTATACCCTTGTAGTGAGAGACTCCGAACTCGAAAAAGCCCTATCTTCCCTTTCAAGGAAACCTGCAATAGTTGTTACTGATTCTCAACTCTTCGAAAAGGTTAAGACCCTGGTTCCAGAGGATGTAATGCTTACATCTTTTTCAATACTTTACGCAAGATATAAGGGAGATTTGAGGATATTTGTTGAAGGGATTGATGCTGTAAAAAAACTTAAAGATGGGGATAGAGTTTTAATAGCTGAAAGTTGCACCCATCATCCCATTGAGGATGATGTTGCTACAGTGAAAATTCCAAGGATTCTTAAGAGGATTTCTGAAAATATTAAGATTGAATATTCCCATGGAAGGGACTTCCCTGAAGATATTGCAAAGTTTAAAGTTATAATCCATTGTGGAGGATGTATGATCACAAGAAGAGAGGTTTTCTCAAGGATTGGAAAGGCAAAAGAGAAGGGAATACCAGTGACAAATTATGGGATGATTTTTGCTATGGACTCTGGGATTTTAGAGAGAGCCCTTGAGCCCTTTAAATCTCAATTGATCTGAGATGGCAATTGTTTCTACAATAGAGGGAAAATGCAAAAGGTGCTACTCCTGTGTTAGGAATTGCCCTGCTAAGGCAATAATGGTAAAGCAGGGGCAGGCTTATGTTATTTCTGAGAGATGTATTCAATGTGGAAGCTGTATAAAGGTATGTGCCCAGAATGCTAAGGAAATCCAGTCTCATATTCCAAGGGTTGAAAAACTTCTTTCTGAAGGTGGGAAAGTTATAGCCTGTCTTGCTCCATCCTTTGCTTCAGCCTTTGAGGATATAAAACCTGGTCAAATTGTTACATCCCTGAGGAAGCTCGGTTTTTCTGAGGTTTGGGAAATAGCCTTTGGAGCAGAGCTTATATCAAAAGAGTATCACAAACTTTTTTTGAATATGAACTCTGACACAATAATTTCAACTCCCTGCCCTGCAATAGTCTCTTATATTGAAATTCATGAGCCATCCCTTTTACAATTTCTTGCTCCAATTGTCTCACCTATGATTGCCCTTGGAAGAGCTATAAAAAAGTATTACCCGAATGCTAAAGCAGTTTTCATTGGTCCATGCCTTGCAAAGAAGCATGAGGTTGATGATCCAAAAGTTGCAGGATTTATGGATGCAGCTTTAACCTTTCCTGAGCTTCTTCAAATGTTTTCGAAAAAAGGAATAGATCCTAAAAAGGAAAAAGAATCAGACTTTGATGGTCCAACGCCAAACATTGGAAGGAGTTTTCCAATATCAGGTGGTCTTCTAAAAACAGCAACTTTAAATGCTGACATAATGGAGAAGGATATAATTGTAACAGAGGGGAAGGACAGATGCCTTGATATACTCTCCCAGCTAAAAAAAGGACTCCTTTCAAGGAAATTTGTTGATATTCTTTTCTGCGAAGGTTGCATAAACGGACCATTTCTTGAGCAAAAAGAATCGGTTTTTGTGAGAAAGGATAGAATAATAAATTATATAAAGGAGAGGGACAATGAGAAGACAAGAGAAAAAAACAGGAGAGATCTTGAGTTTTATAGTGATGTAAATCTGAGGAGGGAATTTACTGACAGAAGTAAAATTCTTTCTTTGCCCACAGAGGAAGAGATAAGAAGCATCCTTGCCCAGATAAATAAGACAAAGCCAGAAGATGAGCTCAATTGTGGAGCATGTGGTTATGAAAGTTGCAGGGAAAAGGCTATTGCAGTTCATCAGGGGCTTGCTGAAATCGAGATGTGCCTTCCCTATCTCCTTCAGCAGCTGGAAAAGATTTATACAGAATTTGGTGAATCTCCCGATAGAATTATAAAACTCTACAAGGAACTGGAAAGTTCAAACTTGCAACTTCAGAGAGTGATTTCCGAACTTGAGCAGACTCAGAAACAGCTAATTCAGTCTGAGAAGCTTGCTTCAATGGGAAGACTCGCCGCATCTGTTGCCCACGAAATAAACAATCCCCTCGCAGGAGTAATGAACTATATAAAATTGATGCAGAGAAAGATTGAGAAGAAGACTCTTGGGAAAAAGGAGATTGAAAAATTTGACCATTATTTGGATGTTGTAGAAAGGGAGATTTCAAGATGTGCAAATATAGTATCAAATTTACTTGATTTTGCAAGGCAGAGAGAGCCTGCTTTCAGGGAGATTGATATAAATTCTGTTATAAATGAAGCTTTGACAATTGTCTCAAAGCAGATATTTTTAAGGAGGATAAGGGTTGAAAAGAGCCTCAAGCCTCTCCCCCTTACCTTTGCAGATTTTTCCCAGCTTCAACAGGCATTTATTAATTTAGTTATTAATGCACTGGAAGCAATGAAAGAAGGAGGTGTTTTGAGGATAGAAACTTCATTTGTTCCATCCGATAAGATAATAGAGATCAAATTTACAGACACTGGTGTTGGGATTCCAGAAGAAAATATTCCAAAGATTTTTGAGCCGTTCTTTACTACCAAGGAAAAGGGAACAGGTCTTGGTCTATCTGTTGTCTATGGAATTGTTACAAGGCATAAGGGAGAGATAAAGGTTTCATCAGTTCTTGGTGTTGGAACAACATTCACGATAAGACTTCCAGTATTTTCAGTTCAGGGATAAATTGGAAGAGATTGAAATTTTAATTATAGGAGATGTTGATTCAGAGATTGTTGAGAGAGCAGTGAAAAAGATGGAGAATTTATTGGAAATAAAAGTGAAAATTGACTTTAGTAAGGAAAACCCTGATTATGCTTATAACAAAGTAAGGGGACAGTATCTTTCGGGAGAGATTATAAAGAGGATAAACATTAAGAGAAATTCTCAAAAAGTTCTTGGTATAGTTGATCTTGACCTCTGCACTCCTGTTCTGACATATGTCTTTGGGGAAGCTCAACTGGATGGAAAATCTGGTGTTGTTTCTTTATTCAGACTTAGAGAGGGAAGTTATGGAGAACCCGAAATTGTTTTTAAAAGGTTTTATAAAGAACTCCTTCATGAACTTGGACATCTTTTTGGTCTTACCCATTGTTCTTTAAAAAACTGTGTCATGCACTTCTCAGCCAATGTCAAACAGATAGATTTAAAGGGAGAACAATTTTGTGAAGCATGCTTAGATAAATTAAAATCTAAATTGAGAGAGAGGAAATGAAAAGAAAAATAAGAATTTTGGTAGTTGACGATGAAGAATCTATGAGGGACTCCCTCTCAGAGTGGCTGAGGGAGGATGGCTATGAAGTTGAAAGTGTCGAAAGTGGAGAGGAAGCGATTGAAAAGGTGAAAAAATCCAAATGGACTACTGCCCTTGTAGATTTGAAGATGCCAGGTATGGATGGAATCGAAACAATGAGAGAGATTAAGAAACTGGATAAGGATCTTCCCATAATCATTATTACTGCTTATGCAACAGTTGATACAGCGGTCACTGCAATGAAGGAAGGAGCTTACGATTATATTGTAAAACCCTTCAACCCAGAAGAGATCAGTATGATGCTTGGGAAACTTGTTGAAAGGCAGAGCCTTCTTCTCGAAAACATTTATTTGAGAAAACAGCTTATGAGAGCATATCAGTTTGAGGACCTTGTTGGTAAGAATAAGAAAATGCAGGATATTTTTGAGCTGATAAAAACAGTTGCAGATTCGAAATCAACAATTCTTATTCAGGGAGAGACAGGGACAGGAAAGGAGCTAATTGCAAGAGCAATCCACAATAATTCCTCAAGAAGGAAAGGTCCATTTGTAACTCTTTCCTGTGCTGCATTGCCTGCATCCCTTCTTGAAGCTGAACTTTTTGGATATGAAAAGGGAGCATTCACTGATGCCAAGACAACAAAGCGAGGGAAGCTTGAACTTGCCCATGGAGGGACTTTATTCCTTGATGAAATAGGTGATATCTCTCCAAAGACTCAGGTCGATCTTTTAAGATTCTTGCAGGAGAGAGATTTCAGAAGACTTGGTGGTGAGGAGAGTATCAAGGTTGATGTTAGGGTTGTTGCAGCAACGAACAAAAATCTAAAAATTCTCGTAGAACAGGGTAAATTCAGAGAAGATCTCTTTTACAGACTTAATGTAATAACCATAGATGTCCCACCCTTAAGAGAAAGAAAAGAAGACATTCCTATTCTTGTTAGCCATTTTCTTGAAAAATATAATATTGAGAATAAAAAATCTATAGAGAGAGTTTCAGAGGATGCCATGGAGCTTATCCTTTCCTATCACTGGCCTGGAAATGTCAGGGAACTTGAGAATTGTATAGAAAGGGCTGTAGTGATATGCAAAGGGAATCTTATAAAACCCTCAGACCTTCCTGATTATATAAGAGTCCCAGTTTCCCCTTCCTATAAAGAGGATATGACTCTGGAAGAGCTTGAAAAGATACACATTGAGAAGATTCTTACAAAATACAAGTTCAATATTCAAAAAAGTTCGGAAGTCCTTGGGATTGATAGAGCAACATTATACAGAAAGATAAAAAAGTATAATATAAAAATGTTGAAAAGTGCAACATAAAAATCGCATTTTTTAACACTTTTTAAAATCCCCCTCTTTAAAATTCCTTTATAGATAATGTATTCCCCTCTCCTAAATTCTGGCACGCATCTTGATATAAAAATTGTGGAGGTGTAAGATGACATGCCCATTCCTTGAGGAAGTAAAGGTAAGGTATTGTAAAGCTTTCCCAGTAAAAAAGCTAATACCTTCTACCTCCCTTTCTCCAGAAAGTTCCTGTGTTTCTGAGTTCTTCCAGTGTCCAACATTTCAGGAGGCGGTAACAATTACAAAGAATGGAAAAAAGGAATGCGTCTGGGCGATAAGAGGAGTTGTGTCCTATAGAGTTTGCACCAAGAATTTTGACTGCAAAACCTGCGAATTTGACCAGATGATCCTTGACAGGGCTGAAGGATTGAAGTTTGAGGATCTTGATGAGATTTCTGGTTTTGAAAATTATCCACCTGGTCTTAGAATTGCAGTCAAATGAAAAGGGAATTTATTTTTTAGAGGCTCAAGCCTCTATAGAAAGGAGGTATTTATGGAAGTATCAAAACTTGATGAAATCATTGAGAAGTACAGGTATGATGAGTCGGGGATAGTAGGAATCCTGCATGAGATTCAGGTTAGGGAAAGATATCTTCCAGAAGATGCTCTTAAATATGTCTGTGAGAAGCTCGATATTCCAAAAAGCCAAATCTATCACATAGCTACCTTCTTTAAAGCTTTCAGCCTTGTTCCCCGTGGAAAACACAATATTACAGTCTGTCTTGGAACTGCATGCCATGTAAGAGGAGCCCAAAACATTGTGGATAATTTTGAGAGAGATTTAAAAATCAAGGCTGGTGGCACAACTAAGGATAGGCAGTTTACTCTTGAAACAGTCAATTGTCTTGGATGTTGTGCTATTGGTCCAGTTGTGGTTGTTGACGATGAATATCATGGCCATGTGACGCCTACTTCTGCACGGGAACTAATAAAAAAGTATTCTGAAAAGGAGGAAAAGCAATGACAATGCAAAGAGTTTCGTCACTTTCAGAATTTGAGGAAATGAAAAGATTAGCAATGGAAAGGCGGAAGTTGCAGAAGAGATACATAGCCACATGTTGCGGAACAGGATGCACATCTGCAGGTTCGAGAGTGGTAGTCTCTGCTTTTAATGAAATCTTTTCCAAACTTGGGCTTGAGTTTGAGGTGAAAACAACCGGATGTCATGGTTTCTGCGAACAGGGACCAATTGTTATTGTTCGTCCTGAAGGAGTCTTTTACAGGATGGTAAAACCTGAAGATGTTAAAAGGATTGTTACAAAAACTATTATGGAGAATAAAATTGTAGAAGAACTCCTTTATGTTGATCCATTAACTGGAAAGAAGATAGTGCATGAGGCCGAGATACCCTTTTATAAAAACCAGGGTAGGATTTTGTTGAGTTGCAATAGTGATTTGAATCCTACAGACATTCTCGACTACATTTCGATTGGAGGTTATTCCTCTCTGGCAAAAGTTCTAAGTGGTTTAACTCCTGAAGATGTAATTAGAGAGATTAAAAAATCAGGGCTGAGAGGAAGAGGTGGTGCAGGGTTTCGTACAGGAGAAAAATGGGAAATTGCGAGGAAGCAGAAGGAGGAGCTGAAATTTATAATTTGCAATGCGGATGAAGGGGACCCCGGTGCATATATGGACAGGAGTGTTCTTGAAGGTAATCCTCATCTTGTCATAGAAGGAATGTTAATTGGTGCTTATGCAATAGGAGCAAGTATGGGTTATGTTTATGTTAGAAATGAGTATCCCCTTGCAGTAAAAAATCTTACTGAAGCAATTCGTCAGGCTCATGAATATGGATTCCTTGGAAAGAACATTCTTGGTTCTGATTTTAACTTTGTGATAAAGATAAACAGAGGTGGTGGAGCATTTGTTTGTGGAGAGGAAACAGCATTGATGCAATCAGTTGAAGGAAGACCCGGGGATCCAAGACCGAGACCTCCTTATCCTGCTGAAAAGGGGCTCTGGGAATATCCAACTGTTATAAACAATGTTGAGACATGGGCTAATGTTCCGAAAATAATTGAAAAGGGAGCCGATTGGTTTGCCTCCTATGGAACTGATGGTTCAAAAGGAACAAAAATCTTCTCCCTTGTTGGGAAAGTTAAGAACACAGGACTTGTCGAGGTTCCAATGGGAATGAGCATAGGAGACCTTGTATACAAAGTAGGCGGGGGACCTAAAAATGGAAATGAAATAAAGGCTGTTCAAATTGGAGGACCTTCCGGAGGTTGTATACCGTCAGAGCTTTTCAATCTACCTATCGATTTTGAATCCCTTACAGAGGCAGGTGCTATGATGGGTTCAGGAGGTCTCATAGTAATGGATGAAAGGACTTGCATGGTTGATGTGGCAAGGTATTTTTTGAAATTCTTAAAGGAAGAGTCTTGTGGGAAGTGCACACCATGTAGAGAAGGAATTGAGAGAATGCACGAAATCCTGACAAACATAACCGAAGGTAAAGGGGAAAGAGAAGACATCCAACTTCTTGAAGAACTTGCATCAGTTGTAAAGGATTCTTCCCTTTGCGGTCTTGGCAAGACTTCAGCCAATCCAGTTCTCACAACCCTTCGTTACTTCAGAAATGAATACGAGGCTCACATAAAAAATAAAAAGTGTCCAGCTCTTGTATGTAAAGAACTTGTGAGCTACTACATTGACCCGGATAAATGTGTCGGATGTCTTCTATGCCTTAAGAATTGTCCTTCAGAAGCAATTCTTGGTGAGAATAAAAAGATTCATGTTATCTTACAGGATAAGTGCACAAAATGCGGAACATGTTTGGAAGTTTGTCCACCGAAGGTATCTGCTGTTTTGAAAGTTTCCGGTGAGAAAATTGTCACTCCTGAAAAACCAATTCCTGTTCAGGAATGGAAGAAAAGAAATCAGTTAGAAAGGAGGTGAAAAATGGCAAATATAAGAGTCAATGATCTTGGAATGAAAGTGCAGGAGGGTAAGACAATCCTTGAGGTGGCAAAGGAGAAAGGAATTTATATCCCAACCCTTTGCCACCACGATGCATTGAAGCCTTATGGAGCGTGTAGACTCTGTGTTGTTGAGGTGGAGAATAACGGTAGGAAGGATATTG
The DNA here is from genome assembly GCA_964517525.1 of uncultured Clostridia bacterium. GTDB lineage: Bacteria > Acidobacteriota > Aminicenantia > JBFLYD01 > JBBIMS01 > JBBIMS01. The sequence goes on from CAZFCI010000189.1 coordinate 25,958, forward strand.
TTGCATCCTGCACAACTCCAGTGAAGGATGGAATGAAAATCCTTACAAACTCCGAAAGAATCTGGAAGATTAGAAAGATGATAATTGAGCTTCTTCTCGCTCGAGTTCCAGATTCAAAAAAGCTCCAGGAACTTGCATCCTATCATGGTATTGAAAAACCTCGATTTTCTCTGAAAGACAAGGATTGCATTCTTTGCGGTTTATGTGTTCGAGTTTGCAGTGAAAGAGTTGGAAGATCTGCAATAGGATTTCAGAAAAGAGGAGTTGATAGAGAGGTTGGTATTCCTTTTGGAAAAGAGTTTTCAGAGGATTGTGTAGGTTGTGGAGCCTGCACTTATGTCTGTCCAACAGGAGCAATTCAGATGGAGGCAAAGACTCTTCAGAGATTCAGGAAATTCAGGGCAGAGTACAGAGAATGCAGATATATGATGATGGGAGTTGTCGACTACAAGCTCTGTCCAAACAACTATCAGTGCTGGCATTGTGAGGTTGACCAGAGAATGGAGGAACTTTTTGGAACCCATCCCGCTCTTGTCTTCAGAAAAAAGGAAGAGGAAGAACCCGTTCAGATTTACGAGTTCATCCTTTTCCCTGAATATCTTTACTCAAGAGGACACATATGGGCAAGGAAAATTAATGGAAGGATAAGAGTTGGCTTTGATGACTTTGCGAGAAAACTTGTTGGTAAAATCTCAGATCTTAAATCCCATGGAAAAAATGACAGAGTGAATGCAGGAAATGAACTCTGGGAGTTGAAAATTGGAGATAAGAAAGCTACAATGCTTGCTCCCTTTGATCTAAGAGTTCTCGATGTTAACACTGACATTCTTGACAATCCACCTATTGCATACCTTGATCCTTACAGGAAGGGATGGATTCTTGACCTTGAGCCTTACAATCCGCAGGAAATAAGAGAGAAAATGGTTCGGGACAATAGAGCAAAGATCCTTTTCAAGGAGGATGCAGAGAGTCTCCATGCAAGGTTTGAAAAGGAGCTTGGTGTGACAATAACCGATGGAGGAGAAATAGCACCAACCCTCCACAAGACTCTTTCTCCAGGTTCCTGGAACTCTTTGATTTCAGAATTTCTCCATAGAGTTTAAAGATTTCTCTAATGGGGGCGATAATCCTTTAAATATCGCCCCCTTCTTCTCATTATTAAATAAATTCTTGCAATTCTTTTTTTTAAAATTTATACTTATAACAAAGGTTTTAGAATGGATATATTAAAAGTGATAGATGAACTAAAAGAATATTTATTCCAGACACCATTAAAGGAAAAAATCGCAAAGATAATCCTTTTTGGTAGTTATGCTAAAGGAGTTCAGAGGAAGGGTTCAGACATAGATATTTTGATCTTTACCACAAATGGGAGAGATTTAGAAAGGAAAATTCTTGAAAAAATTCATGATTTTATGGTTGAAAAAAACCTTCCCTTTGAAGTTTTGATTGACAACATTGACTCCCTCTATCCTTTAAGGGACTATTTCATCTATAATGCTACAAAAAACGGCTTGGAGGTATATTCTATGGAGAAATCAAAGATTAAAATGGAAATGACAAAATCTCTCCTCAGGCTTGCAGAAGAATATCTTGAATCTGCAGAAGAGATATTGGAAAGGGGACGTTTAAGAATTGCCATTGATTCAGCCTATAACTCTGCTGAGCTTTGCGCAAAAGCATTTATTTTACTAAGAGAAGATGATTTGCCAGGTAGCCATGGAGGTATAGTTAGCCTCTTTGGAAATTTGTATATAAAAAAAGGAGAAATTGAAAAAGAAATTGGAAGAAAACTAAATATTGCACTGGAACTGAGGAACAAAGCAAGATATAAACCCAATGAAATTTTTAGCAAAGATGATGCACTTTTAGTTATAAATCTTGCAAAAACCCTTGTAGAAGCTCTTTCAAGAAAGCTTTGATTTTTGATTTTAAAAAATATAAACTATTTTTTTGAATTACATGTTTTAAACAGGAGGGTCAAATGAAAAAAGTGATTTTTATAATTCTTTTCCTCACTCTTTCAGCTTTTCTTTTTTCTGCAGATGTAAAGGAGTTAATCTCAAAGGGTGATGAGCTCTATGCAGAAAGGGAGAATCTTGAAAAGGCAAAGGAGGCTCAGAAGGCTTATGAAGAAGCTATAAAGCTTGATCCAAAGAATTATGAAGCCCACTGGAAGCTTGCTAAGACAATTTATTTTATTGGACAGAGATCTCCTGAGGATAAGAAAGTTTCAATATTTGAAAAGGGTGTTGAAATTGCAAAAAAGGCTGTAGCCCTTGAACCCAAAAAACCTGAAGGTCATTTCTGGCTTGGTGTTCTTTATGGAGTTTATGGTGAGGCAAGGGGTGTAATGAAGAGCCTTTTCCTTGTTGATGACATAAAGGAGGAAATGAACATTGTCCTGAAAATGGATCCCAACATCGAAGGTGGAGGACCTCACAGACTTCTTGGAAGAATGTATTATAAACTTCCAGGAATTGCAGGAGGTTCTAAGGATAAAAGCCTTGAGTATCTTTTAAAGGCAAAGGAGATTTGCCCAACCAATGCCCTTACGAAAATCTATCTTGCGGATACTTATCTCTCTAAGAAAATGAAGGAAGAGGCAAAGAAAGAACTTAAAGAAGTAATAGAAATGGAGCCAGACCCAAGATGGATTCCCGAAACCAAAGAACTGAAGAAAGAAGCCAAGGAGAAGCTTGAAAAGATAAAGTAAAAAAGCTATCCCTCTAATTTATAATTTCCTCTTCCTGTGATAAAATATGCCATTGAAGAATAGGAGGTTTTTATGAAAAAAAGATTTTTTGCTGGCTTATTGGTAATTCTCTTATTAATTTTCATTATCCCTCTTTATCCTGATGAGGGTTTATGGCCCTTCAATTTAGTTCCTAAGGATTATCTAAAAAAGAAGTACAATTTTGAAGTGACTCAGGATTGGCTGAATCACATTATGCTCTCCTCAGTAAGACTTGGTGCATCTGCTTCTTTTGTTTCTCCCGATGGCCTTGTTCTAACAAACCACCATGTTGGAGCTGGTGCAATCCAGAATCTGAGCACAAAGGATAGGGATTTAATGAAAACAGGTTTTTATGCCAAGACAAGGGAAGAGGAGCTTCGCTGTCCAGGAGTTGAAGTATGGGTTCTTCAGGAGATAGAGGATGTAACTTCAATGGTTAAATCCGCTGAAAAGGAAGGTAAGACTGCTTCAGAGCAGGCAGAGGCAAGAAAGAAATTTATTGCAAATCTTGAAAAGGAATGTTCAGAAAAGACAGGATTAAGGTGCTCTGTTGTCACTCTTTACTCTGGTGGAATGTATCATCTCTACAAATACAAAGCTTACAACGATATACGCCTTGTTTTTGCTCCAGAGTATGCTATAGCCTTTTTCGGTGGAGACCCTGACAATTTCACATATCCAAGATATGACCTTGACATATGCTTTTTCAGGGTTTATGAAAATGGAAAACCTTTGAAGACTCCCCACTATCTAAAATGGAACACAAAGGGAGTTAAGGAAGGAGAGCTTGTTTTTGCTTCTGGAAATCCAGGTTCAACAGGAAGACTTCTGACCCTTTCACAGCTTGAATTCTTAAGGGATGTGAGTTATCCAACAACAATTGCAAATTATCAGAGGAGGAGAGCTCTTCTTCAGGAATACAGCAAAAGAGGTGAAGAGGAGGCAAGAATTGCTTTGAGGACTCTTTTCGGAATTGAGAATAGCCTTAAGGCAATCACAGGTTATCACTCAGGACTTTTAAACAAAAAACTAATGGAAAAAAAGGCAAGGGAAGAGGAAGCCATAAGAGAGCTCATAAAGAAAGATCCTGAAATGGAAAAAGAGTATGGGAAAGCATGGGATGAAATTGCTGAAGCCCAGAAAAGATATGCCTCCATTTTCAAACCCCTCCTTTATTTTGAAAGAGGGTATGGATTCAACACAGTTTATTTTAATATTGCAAGGAGTCTTGTAAGACTTGCCGTTGAAAGAGAAAAGCCCAATGAGAAAAGATTGAGAGAATTCACTGATGCCAATCTTCCATCAGTAAAAAGATCTCTCCTTTCTCCCGCTCCTATTTACGATGAATTTGAAATTTTAAAATTGACTGACTCCCTTTCCCAGCTAAAAGAGGAGATGGGAGATTTCTGGGAGGTTAAACTTCTTATTGGGAATAGAAGTCCAGAAGAGGTTGCAGAGGAACTTGTTAAGGGAACAAAGCTTAAGGATCTTGAGGAGAGGAAAAAATACATCGATGGAACACTTGATGATATTTACAATTCAAAAGATCCAATGATAAAACTTGCTCTTTTCTTGGAGCCAATTTCAAGAGGTTTAAGGTCAATATATGAAAATGAGGTTGACGCTGTTGTAGTTAAAAATGGTTCTCTTATAGCCCAGGCTTTATTCAAATTAAAGGGGACATCAATTCCTCCAGATGCCACTGGAACATTGAGATTGAGTTTTGGAGTTGTAAAAGGATATGTGGAAAATGGGAAGAAGATACCATATTACACAACCTTTAAAGGACTTTATGAGAGAGCAGAGAAATTTGGAAACAAGCCACCCTATGAGCTTCCTCCAAGCTTCATCCAGAAAAAATCTCCTCTAAATCTTAACACTCCATTGAATTTTGTTGCTACATGCGACTCAATCGGCGGAAACTCAGGCTCACCAGTTGTTAATAGAAAAGGAGAACTTGTTGGAGTTCTTTTTGACGGAAACATTCAGTCCCTTCCCAACAACTTTGTTTACACAGAAGAGATTGCTCGCTCTGTTATGGTTCATTCTCAGGGAATAATAGAGGCTCTTCTTAAAGTTTACAATGCAAAGGCTCTTGTGGATGAGCTTATCGGAAGTAAATGAAGTCTTTCACAGAGTATATATGGTTCAATACAAAAAATAAGAAAGAATTTATTAACATAACTGATAAAGTTGAGGAGATTGTAAAGAAAAGTGGAGTTAAGGAAGGACTCTGTCTTGTGAATACAATGCATATAACAGCATCAGTTTTCATAAACGATGATGAGTCAGGCTTGCTTTACGATTTTGAGCAGTGGCTTGAAAAACTTGCTCCATCAGATATTTCGAAATATAGACACAATCTAACTGGCGAGACAAATGCAGATGCCCATTTGAAAAGGACAATAATGGGTAGGGAAGTGGTTGTTGCAATAACAAATGGGAAACTTGACCTTGGACCCTGGGAACAGATTTTCTATGGAGAATTTGACGGTCAGAGGAAGAAAAGGGTTCTTGTTAAAGTAATAGGAGAGTGAATTAATTTTGAGAATAGAAAGAAAAATTCTATATTTCCTCCTTCTTTTTTCCATTCTTCTTTTTTCCTGTTCATCCCAGCGTTTTGAATTCGAATCCTGCGAAATTTCAATAAATAATCTATCAGGGAAAGAAATCCAGGATGCTCAGATTGAAGTTGTCTGGCTTGCCCAGAGAAAGAGCTTTCTCGGAACCTATATTCAGGAAGTATCAAAGAATTCTGAGCCAGTAGAAAATGGAAAAGGTAGAATCCCCTCAATTTCCCTTCCCTATTCGGATGTTATGCTTGGTGTTTTTTTAAAGAGTAGTGATGGAAGTTTTCCCCTTGGTTTTTTCTCTGATAAAATTGAGAAGAGCGGTGTTCTACCCCTCAGACTTCTTCAATCCAATTTGACCTTGAATATTGAGGAATTTGGAGGGATTGAAGGTAAAATATTTTTAACTGCTGAAGAGAGGGCAGAGGATATTGGACTTCAAGTGAGAATCTCAGATTCAATGAACCCTCCCTCAGAAATTGTTTGGTGGTTCCCCCTTGAAAGGAATAGATGGAATAAAATTGAACTTGAAAGGAAGCCATTCCCATATCTTTTGTTGGAAGGAAAAATCTTCAAAGTCTCAGCTAAAATAAAATTTTGCCGAACAAGATATGGAATGAGGATAATGGAAGAAAGAGAAATTTTCGAAAAAGATTTCTCAGAATTTTTAGAAGCGGAAGAAGCACTCAAAAAAGAGCTCAAGGAGATAAAATTCAATCTTAAAATATAATCAATACTCCAAAGTAGTCAAGCTCGCTTTCAGAGTCTCGGAGTTTACCTGTGAACAAGTATTGGTCTTTGCTCTGAGACTGGGTTATCTCTTCTCCAAAGGGGTAGAAATCATGTCTTTCAACAACATTTCCGCTCTGGTCTGCAACTGCTCGAACATTTCCAAGATGGTCGTGATGATAGTAGAGAATAATCTCATTGGCTGGCAAAGAGGAGGTTGTTTGATAAATTGGGTCGGGGGAGAAATCAGGAGTTAATGAGTTGATGGGTTCATTTAGTTCAGATGAGGAGTCATTTCCTTCACTTGGACCTTTTTCGATAGAAGGGCGAGAAAAGCGAGAAAGGTCAGAGGAAAGAGAAAAGCGAGAAAGGTGAGAAATGC
>CAZFCI010000190.1:0-9596 GCA_964517525.1 uncultured Clostridia bacterium
CTTTATAATTAGTGGAACATGAATTGTACTGTTATATACAAACATACCATGTTCCTTCTCTCCATGATCTCCAAGTCCCTCCCCATGATCAGAAGTAAATACTATAAGAGATTTTTTGTAAAGTTCCTTCTTTTTAAGAAATTTTATCAACTCGCCAATTATAAAATCTGAGTAGGCAACCTCTCCATCATAAAGATTATTCCTGTATTCGCTCCTGTATGGCTCAGGAGGCTCGTAGGGTGTATGAGGCTCGTAGATATGAAAAAATAGAAAAAATCTATCATCAGATAAAGAAGATAGCCATTCTTTTGCAATTTTTAAAGTTTTTTCCCCGTTTCTCTGAACCTCTCCCATAGAGAGTTTCCCTAATTTTCCCTCTGTCTTATCATCAAAAAGATCAAATCCATGAGATATCCCTGTTTCCTCTCTGAGGACAAAGGCAGAAACAATTCCAGCGGTTTTGAACCCTTTCTCCTTAAAAATTACCTGGAGTGTCTTCAAAGACTTTGGAACCTCAAAGCCGATATTATCCCTAACACCATGTTCAAAAGGGTAAAGCCCTGAAAGTATTGAAGTATGGGATGGAAGGGTGAGAGGGGCAGGAGAGTAAACCTTCTCAAATAAAACACCATCTCTGGCAAGAGAATCTATATTGGGAGTCTCAATATTTTTATAACCATAACATTTCAGGTGATCTGCCCTTAAGGTGTCGATAGAGATAATTATTACAGGGTTCCCTTCAAAGTAAATTTTTTCTTTATTGCAATTTTGCAGAAATATTGCTGAAAAAATAATTAAAAAGAAAAGAATCCTTAAAGAAAAGAATCTTGATTTTTCTCTTAAGGGCTTTTTGGGGGATAAAAATTTCATCAAACTTTGCAAGAATTTATTCTACAAATGTTCACAATTATTGTCAAAGATTATATTGTGAAAATTTTTCTTAAGTTATATAATCAAAACTGCGAGGTGAAAGATGAAGAGAAATACAGCTATATTAATAGTCGTTTTAGTATTTGCTTTTTTTATAGTTTTATTCATTCTTTCTCTATTCTTAATCCCCTTTGTTCAGGAGGAAAAATTACCTGATAAGGGGTTTCTTTCTATAAATCTTTCAGGTGTGTTAGAAGAGGAAACTCCTGAAATTCCATTTATGAGACCACCATCCCTAACAATGAGGGATTTTTGGATTGCCCTAAAATCAGCAAGTAAGGATAGAAGAATTGAGGGAGTTTATCTCAAAATAGGACCTCTTTCAATAGGACCTGCAAAGGCTCAGGAAATGGTTGAATTGATAAAAAAATTCAGAAGCTATGGGAAAAAAGTAATTGTATACAGTGAGACGATGGGAAATTTAGAGTATATGATTGCAAGCTCAGCAGATAAGATTTATCTCAATCCTTCAGGTTTTTTGATGCTCAATGGGCTTGCCTCTGAATCAATCTTTTTGAAAGGAACCCTTGACAAATTAGGAATAAAAGCGGAGCTGGAGCATATAGAAGAGTATAAGACTGCTTCCAATACATTTACTGAAGAAAAATTCACCCCTGCCCACAGGGAAATGATGAATTCCTTAATGGATTCCATGTTTGATTCCTTTATAAAGACAATTTCAGAGGGAAGGAAAAAGAATATTGATGAGACAAGAGTTTTAATAGATAGAGGTCCTTTCAATGCACTCGATGCATTGAAGGAGGGGCTTGTTGACAAACTTCTCTATGAGGATGAGGTTTTGAAAGAAGTTAAGGAGAAGAATCTTATTAAGATAAAGCCCTATTTAAAAATGGCAAAATTGATGGGTAAAAAGAAAATTGCTGTTTTGTATGCCATCGGCTCAATTAATCTCGGAGAAAGTGGTATTGATCCAATATTTGGTGGATATGTTATGGGTTCTGAAACAATGAGAAGGGTTATGAAAGAGATAGAGGAGGATAGTTCAATAAAAGGGGTTGTAATGAGAATAGATTCTCCAGGTGGTTCTGCAACAGCTTCGGATATAATTTTAAGATCTGCAAAAAATATTAAAGAGAAAAAACCCCTTGTAATTTCAATGTCTGATGTTGCTGGCTCTGGCGGTTACTGGATTGCAATGGAGTCCAACTGGATTGTAGCTCAGCCATCAACTTTAACAGCATCCATAGGTGTTATAGGTGGTAAGTTCAGTATGAGAGGATTTTATGAAAAAATTGGGGTTAACATTGAGATTGTAAAGAGGGGGAAGTTTTCAGACATTTACTCTGATTGGAGGGAATTCACACCTGAGGAGAGAGAAAAGGTGAGAAGGGAAATTGGCTGGATTTATGAAGAGTTCAAAAAAAGAGTTAGTAAATGCAGAAAAATCTCAGTTGAGGAAGTTGATAGGATTGGGAAAGGAAGAGTTTGGACTGGAGAACAGGCAAAGAATTTAAAGCTTGTTGACCAACTGGGAGGACTGGATGAAGCAATATCAAAATTAAAAGAACTATCAGGGATTCCAGAAAAGGAAGAAGTGGAAATAGTTTTCTATCCAAAAAGAAGAACTTTGTTTGAAAAACTTTTCTCTCTTGCAGACATTGAATCATTAGAGATAAGGGCTATTTTATCTCTTTTAAATTCAATATCTAATTCAAGAAGGGAAATTTTAGCTATTATGCCTTTTATAATTAAGATAAATTAATGATTTTTAGATTTTTCTTTTATGGAATTGAAAGAACATCGATTACAAAAAAGGGAATTTTTTGGTATTATATCCCTAATTTTTTTCTCTCTTCCTTCCTCTCCTTTTTTATTACTTGGAAGATGGAACCCTTTCTTACAGGTTCTCTGGAGGGAGAAAAATTTCTTGAAAGTTTTGACCCTTCTTCTTTTAGGTTTTTGGAGGTTTTCAATAATGATTTCCTATCTACTACAAAAGACCTGTTAATCGCTTTTTCGCCCCTTCTCATACTCATCTATATTTTTTTTTCTGGAGGCGCAATAAAATTGATTTCGAGAGATTGGCGTTCTTATGATTTTAATTATTTTATATCAGGTTGCTATTATTTCTTCTTCAGATTTCTCAGGCTCTTCATTATCTCCATCCCTTTCTATTTAATTCCTTATTTGGCAACTAAATTTTATATCATCCCCCATTTTAAAGAAACATACAAAGTAGAAGAGCTTAAATTGATTTTTTCCCTTTCACTGACATACACATTCTCCTTCCTTCTTTTCTCATTGGTTAATCTTATTTTTGATGTGACCAAAATTAGAATTGTTGCAAAGGATTCCAGAAGTGTCATTGCTGAACTTTTTTATACAATAATCTACATATGGAGGAATCTTTTCCCCACAATTTCCCTTTACATTTTGACATCATTCCTGAATATTGTTCCTCTGGGTCTTTATATTCTAATATCGGCATTTTTCCTTCATTCATCATCTTTATTCTCTATGATTGTAAGTTTTATTTTTTTTCAACTCATCCTTTTAATTAGAATATGGATAAAATTTGTATTTTGGGCATCTCAGAGAGAACTTCTTTTGTTCTTAGAAAGTAAAATGATATAATATTTTTCTAATCTGAAAGTTAATACAGGTTTTTATGAAAGAGATTATTATAAAATATACTTTACCAATCGGACTTGTTCTCGGTTCAATTATTCTTGGATTCATTGTTCAGACAATTTTATTAAGTTGGCTCAGACACTTAGTAAAAAAGAGCAAATGGCGTGGTGGTGAGATAATTGTCCATTCTATAAGGGGTTGGATTATCCTTTGGATTATAATAGCTGGAATTTCTATTGCTTTACCATATTTTATAAGTAATCCTCAAATTCTGTCTGTTATAAATAAGATACTCCTTATTGGAGTAATTTTTTCTGTAACTATTTCCATCGCAAAGATTTCGGTAGGATTTGTAGATATATTTTTAGCAGGTGCAAAGGAGACTATCCCAAAAACATCAATACTGACAATTATCACCAGATTCTTTGTTCTGCTAATTGGAGTTCTTATTATCCTCAATGCTTTGGGCATTTCCATTTCCCCAATCCTTGCAGGCCTTGGCATCGGTGGTCTTGCTGTAGCCCTTGCTTTGCAGGATACCCTTTCCAATTTAATTGCAGGATTGCAGATTATCCTTTCAAGGCAGTTGAAACCAGGTGATTATGTTCAGTTGAATAGTGGTGAAGAAGGTTATGTGGTTGATATTACCTGGAGAAATACAACCATAAGGGAACTTGCTGACAACTTGATAATTATTCCCAATTCAAAACTTTCGCAGAGTATAGTCAAAAATTACTATATGCCTGAAAAGAGTCTGAGCGTGCTTGTGCAAGTAAGAGTTTGTTATGATAGCGACTTAGATGAAGTGGAAAAGGTTGTAATGGAAGTTGCAAAGGAAACCTTAAATTCAGTTCCAGGAGCAGATAGGAATTTTAAACCATTAATTCGTTACCATACCTTTTCCGACTCCAGTATTGACTTTACAGTAATACTAAGGGCAGAAGAATTTGCAGATCAATTTTTGATTAAACATGAATTTATTAAAAAATTGCTTAATCGATTTAGAAAGGAAAACATAAAAATTCCTTACCCGATAAGGACGGTTTATCTCGAAAGAAGCCCGGAAAAAGAATAACTCGAACGAAGGGAAATATTTACATTTTTAACTCAAACTGGTATTATTTCTTCTATGATAACATTTGAATTTCGTCCTTTGCAGGAACTTATAAAAAGATACCCTTTTCTGGTCTCCGATTCATCTATAATAGAGAAAGATCCCTTTGGCTACATTGAAAATCTTTTTAAATCATTTACATCTTTTCTTGGTAATTTATGCCTTTCAGAAATATACCATAAGGAAAGGAGTTCTGATTCCCTCTCAAAATTTTTCAAGGATTTTGAAAATTTGACGATAGAGAAATCCCTTCATCTTCAAGAGATTTACTTCAAAGAGTTTAGCACATCCCTGTTTATAGATTCCCAGAAAATTAGGGGAGATGAAGTTAAAAATACATATTTGAAATTCCTGAGGGAACTCATCTCTTCATATTATTTTTTATCAGAAGGTGGGGGGAAAGAGAAAAGACTTACAGGAGATTTTATAAGGACATTTATCAATTATCTTGGATTTCTCTCCATTCATCTTAAAGGTGAAATTGTTTCTCCCGTCGAAGTGAGAGAATCCTTTTCAACCCTTTTCAATTTTTCAACTTTTTCAGAGGAGATAGCAAAAACAAGGGAAAACCTGGTTAAGCAGAATCTTTATTACTGGCTAAGGGAAAGAGATATATTTATCCCTCTTCATCCCTTTATAATTGAAAAATCAAAGGGGAGGGAAAGAAACCTTTATTTGCTTAGGTCAATAGTTGATGGTAAAAGTGGTTTTTATTTTGACTGGAGGAAAGGAAAGGAAATTGAGAGTGACCAAGGAAAATTTTCCCTCGGCAAGTTCTTCCTTTTTCAGCTGGATGTTTCTAAGGCTCAAAAGTTTCACGAAGGGGAAAGGGAATCCTATAACTATCCCATACTTTTAAATGGCATTAAACTAATTGAAGAAAATAGATTTTCAGAAGCCATATCAGAAATTGAGACCTTTATAACTCTTTCAGGTTCCTTTCCTTATCTTGAATTAATTCTTTCGAGGACTTATCTGAACATTGGAGCAACAAAAAATGCTTTAAGAATTTTATTATCCCTCACAAACAGAGATACTGGATTTAGTTCTGCCTTTGAGGTTCTCGGAGATGCTCATAAAAAGGATGGTAACTTAAGTGAGGCTGCTCGCTTTTATCAGTTATCTTTAAAAATAAATCCTTATGGAAAAGCTCAGGAAAAGATGAGAAAGATTCAGGAAGAGCTCCGTGCAAAGGATTCCCAGAAGGATGAAGATAGTAGTGTCCTTGAAGAATGTCTTGTTGATTTAACATCATCAATTGGGGAGCAATATTTCCCGATAATAGGAAGGGACAGTGAGATAGAGCAGATCATAGAGATTTTGCTTTGCAAATCAAAGAACAACATTCTTATCCTTGGTGACTCAGGTGTTGGCAAATCCTCCCTTGTCTATGGACTTGCACAAAAAATTAAAAGTGGCGATGTTCCTGAAAGACTCAAAGGGAAAAGAATAATTCAAATTTACTTTTCACCTCTTATTGCAGGTGCAAAACTTAGAGGGCAATTTGAAGAGAGGGTTATTAAACTTTTAAAAAGAATAAAGGAGGAAGATTGCATCTCCTTTATTGATGACATCCATACAATTTCTTCAAATATGGCTGTCAGGACAAGTGGACTTGATGTGATCTCCCTTTTGAAACCAGCTATGGAAAAGGGAGAAGTCCAGATAATTGCAACTTCTAATTTTGAGGAATATCGAAATTCCCTTGAAAAAGAACCTTCTTTCATAAGGAATTTCCAGACAATAAAACTTGAGGAACTTTCTGTAGAAGATACAATAAAGATTATTTTTAGCAGGAAGGACTCTATAGAGGAACATCACAATGTGAGAATATGGGCAAATGACATACCAAAGTTAGTAGAGAATGTAAAGATTTATCTCAGAGATAGATTCCTTCCCGATAAAGCCCTGGATGTTCTCGACAGAGCATCATCTAAAGTGGCGCTGAAGTTTTCAAGGAACGAAAAAGAAGACAATACTGTAAAGGAAATGGATTTTGCAGAAGTTATTTCTGAACTGAGTGGGATACCCATTGCGAAGATTTCCACATCAATGAAAGAAAGACTTTCAAATCTTGAGGAGACATTGCGGAATAGAGTGGTTGGGCAGGATGAAGCGATTAAGAATCTTTCAAAGGCAATAAAAACTGCAAAGCTAAATCTTGACACCCACACAAAGAGACCTGATGGTGTCTTTCTTTTTATTGGTCCTACGGGAGTTGGAAAAACAGAGCTTGCAAAGGCTCTTGCAGATGCTCTTTTTGGAGATGAAGATAAGCTTATAAGATTGGATATGTCTGAGTATATGGAGAAATTTACATATTCAAGACTAATTGGTTCACCTCCTGGATATGTAGGTTATTACGACCAAAATCAGTTGACAGACCTTGTAAGACAGAAACCATACTGCGTGATTCTTATAGATGAGATTGAAAAGGCAGATCCTCAACTTTTAAATATTTTCCTTCAGGTCTTTGATGCGGGCAGGCTAACAGATGGGAGAGGGAAAACCGCTTACTTTGACCATGCAACAATAATTATGACATCCAATATTGGAACAACCTTGTATTCAAAGGTAAATGTGGGTTATGAAAGTAGCGGAAAGATGAACAGGGTATCAAGGGCACAACTAATGAAGGAAATAAAAAGATACTTCCCTCCTGAGTTTCTTAACAGACTCGATGAGATAATATTCTTCAAACCTCTAACAATGGATGATCTCAAAAAAATTGTTCTTCTCCAGCTCGAAGATGTCAGAAAGAGACTAAAGAAAGAGGGTAAGGAACTTGTAATATCAGAGTCTGCGATTGAAACCATAGCTAAAAATGGATACAGTGAAGAGTATGGAGCAAGGAACATTTCAAGAGAGATCAGGAGATCTGCCCTTGATAAAATTGCAGAGCTTGCCCTTCATGAGGATTATTCAAAGGCAAGAAGAATAGTTATAGATAGTTCTAAAGGGAAAATAACTGTTGAGTTGGAAATAGGTTCTGAGTTGGATGCAGAATACTCTATTGATTTCTTTGAAGAGGATAATAAGGGCTAAAATTACAAATTTTTACTTGAGATTTCCTCTTCCTTCTATCCTTCTTCTGGTTCAAACATATCCTTTCCAGCGCCGCATATAGGACATACCCAATCATCGGGTAAAGATTCAAAGGATGTTCCTGGGGCTATCCCACCTTCAGGATCCCCATTGGAAGGATCATAAACATAACCACAAATTGTGCATACATATTTTTTCATTTTTTACTCCTTTATATAAGTGGGCGCACTCTTTGGAGATTTGCCCTTCTTTACCATTTTGTAGTAGGAATAAGTGAGGGGTTCTCCCTCTTCAAGAATTTCTCCATCCTGCATTTCACCAATAAAGATAGTGTGAGTCCCCACATCGACTTTGTCTATAACCTTGAACTCCATAAAGGCTATCGAATTTTCGAGAACAATAGGGCATCCAGTCTTTCCAACTTTATATGAGCAATTGTTAAATTTATCTATGCTTCTTCCACTCTTAAAACCAAAGTTGCCAATAAAGGGGAATGGAGTCTCCTGTTTTAGAACAGAAACAGAAAAGTATCCACTTGATTCAATAAACTCATGGGTTAGATTCTCTTTATTTATGCTAACAGCAACCCTTGGAGGCTCAGAGGTAATCTGAAAAACAGTGTTTGCAATCTGTCCATTAAATCTCCCTTCTTTAAAGGATGAAATGATATAAAGTCCATAACTAATCTTTTCAAGAGCAATTTTATTCATTTATCCCTCGATCTTAAGAGGCACAGAATTTCCCCACAGACCGTGAATGTTGCAGTAAGATAGAGCATGGATTGTTCCACTTTTCTCAGTTTTAAAAAATAGACTTACCCAAGGCTCAGAATAAACTGTTGATGTATTTGGACCCTGCGTTGACTCACCATGAGAGTTGAACTCAAATCTTCCGAGAAGATATGGGAATTTTTCACCCTCAGGATGGAAATAAACCTCAATCCAGCTAATGTGATGCTCTGTTGTGTTGGGGTGGGGAATCTCCTTCCCAACACCAACCTTAAGCTCAATCCTTTCACCCTTCTTGGGTGTTCCAATTATATCAATGGAAGGGACATGCTTTTCTCCCTTCCAATCTCCAGTTTGAATCAAATCTTTCATTTTAAACCTCCAATTTTTTATTTTATAGCCTTTTTTCTATCCCTTGAAAATTTCATTTATATCTCTGTCTTCACTACTTTTTAAGTGAAGTATTGGAAGGAGATGAGGAATATTAAACTTTTCAAAGCTTAGCAGGAGAAGGGTCTTTAACTTTGAAAATTCCTTTTCATTGGTTTCGTCTTCCAGGACAGAAAGTAAGAATCTTAATGCATCAGATGGAGGAATTTTTATCTGAAAGAGTTCATCTCCTTTAATGACAAAGGGAGAGGTAAAGCTTCCTGGACTTTTAAATCTCTCCAAAAGTTTTTTGAAAAGATTTGGATAATCCTTTTTTATCCTATCTTTAAAATCATTTACAGCAAGAATGAATTGATCTTGGGCTGGCTCCTTCGAAGTCAAAAGGTCCATTCCAACCTCAAGCTCTGAAAGCCTGTTTAAAAATTCCACAATGAGCTCAGACCTTACAACATATCCGTGCTGGGGAGCAATAACCTCAGGGAATGGATTTAAAAGGCCTATTCTATCAATGGTTTCCCTTAGAGCAAGATTGGAAGGCATATAGATTGAGTGGAAAAGTAAAATTCCATTCCAGGCTTCCTCAGTTGCATATATCGGATTCCCATCAATGGTGTTTAACCCTCCCATAAAATCCCCTGTAAATAATACTCTGCTTTCAAGGTCATATAGCATCATTGCTCCACGAAAATGGCAGAAATAGGCTGGAATGAACCTTATTCTGTGACCGGTGTCTTTTATAACCACTGTTTCAGTTTTAAAATCTTCAATTGCTTTCAGTTTATTGGAGGGTATTCCGT
>CAZFCI010000191.1:0-2267 GCA_964517525.1 uncultured Clostridia bacterium
CCATGGACTTACCACATTTTCTGCATACATTCTCTCCCATTGGATTTATTTTCATCAAACATTCTTTGCAAACTACTCTCTCAAATTCATCTAAAGGAGAATTGCATATATAACAAAAAGAAGGGAATATTAAGGTTTCAAAGGAATATAATAACCTTCTCAGAAGGATTTTAAAGCTTTTTCCTTTTCTACTTTCTCTTGACATTCTTTGCAATACTTTGCCCAAGGAATTGATGTGAGTCTTTTTTCTCCAATTTCGCTACCACAGAGGCGACAGTACCCGTATTTACCACTTTCAATTCTTTTCAATGCTTCTTCAATAAGATTCAGGGTTTCCCTTTCTGTATCAGTAAGACTATAGAAAAATTCTTTTGTATATGCGGAGAGAGCTTTATCTGCTTGGTCCTGAGTGCTATCGTAATCTGTTTCTTTCCCTGAGTCTTCGGAAATAGAAAGGTTTCTCAGAATCTCCTCTCTCTTTTGAAGCAACATTTTCTTTAGTTCCTCTAATTTTTTCTTGGTCATTTGCATCTCCTTATTTATGGTATTTACTTCCCTTCTTGATGGAAATAGCCCTGTAAATCTGCTCCAGAAGCAAAACTCTTGCTATCTCATGGGGGAATGTCATAGGAGAAAGTGATAGTAAAAAATTAGCTTTCTCCTCCAATTCTTTTGAAACCCCCCATGGTCCACCAAGAATGAATGATATATTCTTACTCCTGTTAAATTTATCCATTAGAAAATCAGAAAATTTTTCTGAGTTCATCATTTCACCTTTTTCAGAGAGAACGATCAAATAATCATTTTTCCCCAAATTTTCTATAATCCTATCCATTTCCTTCTTCAAAGAATGTCCACTATCCCTTTCCATTCTCTTTTCTTCCTCAATTTCAATTATTCTAAATGGAATCATTGCTAAAATTCTTTTTTTATACTCATTTATTAAATTTTTCAAGTCCTTCTCTTTCGTCTTTCCAACCCATAAAATTTTTAACATCTATTCTTTTAACCATTTTTTTAAGGTTTTCCTTGTGATTCCCAGAACCCTTGCACTCTTTGAAGTATTCTTTCCCATCTTCTCCCATACATCCTTAACATAATTCCTTATCATATTCCTTAAAGGAAGCATTCTATTATATCCTTCTTTTTTTTCAATTTCATCCTCTTTTAGGAAAATTAGTTCTGATGCCTTAATGGGTCCTTCGTTCCCATTAAGCCAAATCTTTCGAACAGTTGACTTTAATTCCCTCAAATTCCCATACCAATTATGTTCTAAAATAATTTTTTTTGCTTTTACGCTCAATTCTCTCCTTATACCTATCTCCCTTTCAACTTCCTCTCTAAATAAATCCCAGAAAGGAATAATTTCTTCTTTTCTCTCCCTTAAAGGGGGTATTTTAATTGTGAAACCATCAAGTCTGAAAAAAAGATCACTTCTAAATTCTCCTCTTCTTACCAGTTCAATAATCTCTTCATCGCTTGATGCTACCACTCTTGCATTGATATTTATTCTTTCATTTCCTCCCAGTCTAAAAATAAATCCATCTTCAAGAACCCTTAAAAGTTTTCCCTGTAAAGAAGGGGTTAGAAGATTTATTCTGTCAAAATATATTGTTCCTCCATTTGCAAGCTCAAATTTACCAATTCTCCTTTCCTCAGCTCCTGTGAATGCACCCTTTTCATGTCCAAATAGATCTGAGTCAGCAATATTTTCATTTAAAACAGGGCAATCAACAACAACAAAAGGCTTATCTTCTCCTCTTCCGTAAAGATGAAGAAGATAGGCTAAGAAGTCCTTTCCTGTCCCTGTTTCACCGATTAAAAGAACAGGGACATTTGCTGGAGCAATCTTTCTTATTGTTTCAATAATTTCCTTAGTCTTCCTCGATTTCGCAATAATTCTATGAACTTTCAATTTCCATCCTCTTTGCATCCCCCCATAGAGACTCAAGGTCGTAATACTCTCTTGCTCTTGGAGAGAAAATATGTATTATAAAACTTCCATAATCAAGGAGAATCCATTCACCCCTTTCAACACCTTCCACATGAAGAGGTCTTTTTTTCAATTGTTTCAGGGATTCCATAATTGAATCAAATATTGCCTGATTCTGCCGCGTGGAGTTTCCAGATAAAATCAGGAAATAATCAGCATAATCAACTATTTTTTTGACCTCAAGAATAACAATATTTTCAGCTTTTTTATTTAGTGCGGCAGAAACAGCAGTTTTTATTGTCTTGTTCAATCTCATATTTACTCTCCTCTGTAT
>CAZFCI010000192.1:0-5930 GCA_964517525.1 uncultured Clostridia bacterium
AGCATATTCCTCCCTTATCCCTGAACATAAGGGATAAAGATAACAAAGCCCCCTTCAAGGAGTCAAGGGAGAGGGTGAATTCCTCACCCTCTTCTCTTTCTATAGATAGATATAAAAACATAGATATAGCATACAAGGAGGAAAACTATGAAAAAGATTATTTTCACACTTTTCCTGACCATTGCCCTATCCGCTTTGGCATTAGCTCAGGAAGATGCGGAGGGATGTAAAGACCATCCCTTGTTTAATCGAATGCCTAACTATTACTTAGAAAGCTGTGAAGAGGTTGAATTTGGTTCCATGAAATTTCCTGTAGGCGCACCCGATCCAAACAATGAAAACAAAATTAAAATGGAGACTGTAGAAGGCAAAATAATGGCGTTTCGTTATTTTTTGAAAGAAGGAGCAAAACCAGCATCCAGCTTGCAAATCATGCGAAATTTTCAAAATGCGGCTAAACAAAAAGGCGGGATTATTTTAGGTGAATACCAGGGGTGGTGCACAGGAGTGTATGAGTTCGGAAATAGTGTTAATGATGGTTTAATTCCCTGGCCAAATGGGTGTACCAACTGGAGTACAACCATCAAAATGGTAAAAGGTAATAAAGAAATATGGATGTTTGTTTCACAAACTGATGAAGGATACAACATGGTCATTGCCGAAATAGAATCTATGAAGCAGGATATTCAAGCAAACGAAATGTTTGATGCTTTGAATAAAGAAGGTTTCGTTGCCCTTTACATTAATTTCGAGACAGGGAAAGCTGACATTAAACCTGAATCACAGAAAATCATTGACCAGATAGTTCAGATGCTGAAGGACTATCCAGATTTAAAAATTAGCGTTGAAGGTCATACTGATAATGTTGGAACTCCCCAGTCTAACCAAATACTTTCGGAAAACAGAGCCAAAGCCGTTATGAATGCAATTATAGCAAAAGGTATAGATAAAAGTCGTCTCTCATCAAAAGGTTGGGGACAAACAAAACCTATTGCTGACAATAACACAGAAGAAGGTAGAGCAAAAAATCGAAGGGTAGAGCTTGTAAAAAAGTAAATTGAATAAGCCAGAAACTCAAGTAAATCGATGAAGAGAAGCATTTAAATTTCTATTTGAATTAAAAGGATTTGCAAGTTTTTTAGAGAAACTCTTTAATTAGCTTTGCTCTAAATAGTTTTTTGAGTTTGAGCTTTTTCATACAGGTATAAATGTTGACTTATTAACGAAAATTGAATATTATGGAGTATGAGAAGTTACTTTATTTTGTTTATAAGTTGGTTGATTCCTGGAGCTGGTCATATCCTCCTTAAGAAATTTTGGAGGGGTATTATTTTCTTTTTTTCAATCTTATTCATGTTTCTCCTTGGTCTTTACATGGGTGGAAGATTTTTCAAGCCCGATGCAATGCTTCTAAATATTATTGCCTGGCTTGCTGACATTGGTAATGGCTCTTTGTATTTTATTTCTAAGATTCTTCATAAAGGGGATGGAAATCTTTTCAGTGTTACAACTGAATTTGGAACAGCATACATAGCAGGATCTGGGCTTTTAAATTATCTTGTTGCTTTAAATGCTTACGACATTGCAAAGGGAAGGAAGAAATGATTTTTAGAAGTCATCTTTTTTCAATGATTGTTTATGCCTTTTTTACATCCCTTGTCCTTTCTTTGATAAGAAAGGAAGGGAAGGAAAGGATTAAATACGGAATTACCCTTTTTCTGATAATGGTTCTTGGCTCAATAGCCTTTGCCTGGTTGATGTTCCCTTTCCCCTTTTAAAATTCAGGAAAGAGACTCTTCTTTAGAGATGTAAATGTTAGGTTTTTCCAAAAAATACCTTCTCCCCTTGCGGGAGAGGGTAAGGGTGAGTGGTAATGAATGTGAGAAGCAATAACTCAGGAAAAATAAACTATTAATTAGAGATTACTTTGATATATTTAAATTTTCTGTTATATTAATCTCTGGAATGAGAAAATTTATTTCTTCCTTTATGCTTATTTTCTCTCTCATTTTTACATTGTATCCACAAGAAAAGGCAAAAGTTCATAATATAAGGTATTTTTCCAGTTCTGATTACACAAGGGTTGTTATAGATATTGACAGACCTGTCTCCTTTCAGGAAAGAAAATTAATAGAACCTGATAGGGTAAGGATTTATTTTGATATTGATAATGCAAAAGTTTTTAATCTTCCACCATCAATCCCTGTGTCTAAGGGTTACATAAAAGAGATAAGAGTTGGACAGTTCACTCTTAAAACAGTAAGAGTTGTCCTTGAATTTGCTGAGGTTGTTAAATACAGAACATTCACCCTTTACAGCCCCTTTAGAATTGTTGTTGACATTTATGGTGAAAGAAAGATTCCTTCAAAACCGCCACCTGTTTTAAAACCAGAGGAACTAACAATTGCAAGACAATTGGGACTTGGAGTTAAAAAGATTGTTATTGATCCTGGGCATGGAGGAGATGACCCTGGAGCAATTGGTCCAGGTGGCATTCTTGAAAAGGATATAACCCTTGATATTGCCTTTAAACTGAAGGAACTTCTTGAGAAGAACACAGATTTAAAGGTTGTTCTTACAAGGGACAAGGATGTTTTTGTTCCCCTTGAGGTAAGAACAGCGATCGCCAATTCAGAAAGGGCTGACCTTTTCATATCAATTCATGCCAATTCAACAAGGAATAAAAATATTTCAGGATTTGAGGTTTACACTCTGAATTTTACAAAAGACCCCCATGCCATTGAAATTGCAGCTTCGGAGAATGCTGTATCTTCTAAGACAATTGGTGAGCTTGAATCTTTAATAAAAAAGATTCTTTTAAATACAAAAAAAGACGAATCTATAAACCTTGCAAAGTTTATAGAGAATAATCTGATAAAACACACAAAAGTTAGGAGTCTTGGAGTTAAAGAGGCTCCCTTTTATGTTTTAATTGGTGCTGAGATGCCTTCAATCCTTGTAGAGGTAGGTTTTCTTTCAAATTTAAATGATAGGACAAGACTCTATTCTGATATTTTCAGGAAGAACATTGCCCTTGGACTCTCTGAAGGAATATTGAATTATATAAATTCCTTTGGAAAACCTTCCATGTGATTTATCGTAATTAATATCTCGGAGGATTTATGGAAAGAAGGGAATTTGTTAAGTTTTTAGTCTTTGGTTCCCTTTTTCCCTACTTTAAAGATCTTAATTCCTTGACTTCTTTTCCCGATCTTGCAGTTGTCGAATCTGAATCCCCTTACAAGGGAACAAAGTTAGCAGTTGAGACAATCGGCGGAATAAAGAGATTTGTCTCAAGGGGGGATGTGGTCATTGTGAAGCCCAATATGGGATGGGATAGAAGACCTGAGCTCGGAGCAAATACAAATCCTGAAGTTATAAAAGCTGTAGTTGAAATGTGTTTCGACGCAGGAGCAAAGAAAGTAATAGTTATGGACAACTCTGTCAATGATCCAAGAAGATGCTATAAAAATTCAGGAATTATTGAAGCTTTAAAAGAAATTGGAGCTGAAACTCCGCTTCCGAATCCAAGAGTTGCAAAGAAGGTGAAGATTAGAGGAGAATGGATTAAGGAATGGGAGGTTCTTCCTCAGTTCCTTGAGGCTGATAAAATAATAAATGTTCCTGTGGCAAAAAATCACTCCCTCGCCATTCTTACCCTTGGAATGAAAAACTGGCTTGGAGCTGTTGGAGGTGAAAGGAATAGACTTCACCAGAGGATTCACGAGGCAGTAAATGATTTTTCAAACTTCTTCAAACCCGTTCTTACTGTCCTTGATGCGTGGAGAATTATGGTAAGGAATGGTCCAACTGGAGGAAGCCCAGGGGATGTTATTCTGAAAAAAACTATTGTTGCAGGAAAGGATTATGTTGCTGTAGATTCTTACGGTGCATTCATTTTCGGAAAGAGTTATGGGGAGCTTCCCTTTCTTAAAATTGCAAAGGAGAGAGGATTGGGAGAGGTTGAGCTCCAGAGGTTGAAAATTGAAAAGAAGAAGGTTTGACAAATATAGATTTCTTGTTTATCTGAGAATTTTCTCCCAAACATTTTTTTTCCTTCTTTTTATCCTGCTCCTCCTTTACACTATCTATCCAGAAAAGGATGAAATTTCTTTCCCCTTTGACATCTTCTTTAGGATAGACCCTCTGGTTCTTTTGAGCACTTTTCTTTCAACCCATTCTTTAAAAAATACTCTTCTTATTTCCCTGATAGTTGTTTTTTTAACCATTACATTTGGCAGATTCTTCTGTGGCTGGTTCTGTCCAATGGGCTCTATAACCCATTTCATCTCTTTTATCTTCAAGAAGTCAAAGATTTACAAACCAAAGGTTGAAAACGATAAAAAAGTCTGGTGGAAATATTATATCTTTATTTTTCTTATTATCCTTTCAATTTTTTCTTTAAATCTTTTTGGACTCATCGATCCCTTCTCCCTTCTCTTTAGGTCTTTTGCGACCTCTCTAATTCCAGCAACTGGATTTCTCCTTTCCTCTATTTCCTTCCATCTATCCTGGGATTCTTTGTATCAGTTTGTTCAGGGATTTTACTTAGAAAGACTTTCCTCGCAGGGAATATTCATCGGCCTTATATTTATTGGAATTCTTCTTTTGAATATCATCTCCGAGAGATTCTGGTGCAGAAGCCTTTGCCCCCTCGGTGCTCTTCTTGGTTTTTTAAGCCCCTTTACCCTTCTCAAATTAAAAATTGAAAAGAATAGATGCAGTGAATGCAATCTCTGCAACATGGTTTGCCCTTCAGGAGCAACCCCATTTCCAGAGGGAAAATGGAAACCAACGGAATGTTTCTACTGCTTTAATTGTGCTGATAAATGCCCATTTTCAGAGGTGAAATTCCCTATTTCTTTGAAACAATCTAACAGAAAAAATATCGATCTTTCCAAAAGAAAGCTCCTTTTAACTTCAGGGGTTTCCCTTCTTACATTCCCCCTTTTCAGAACAACATTCTCATCCAAAAGGTCAAATTCTTTCCTTATAAGACCGCCTGGAGCAATTGAGGAATCGGACTTTTTGAGAAAATGTGTGAGATGTGCTGAATGTATGAAGATCTGTCCAACAAATGTTATCCAGCCCACAATTTTTGAAAGTGGAATTGAAGGTTTTTGGACACCTATTCTGATAATGAGAATTGGATACTGTGAGTTCAACTGCTATCTTTGCTCCCAGATCTGTCCAACAGATGCATTGAGAAAAATAAGTATGGAGGAAAAGAAGAAGATTAAGATAGGGACAGCCTTTGTTGATAAAACAAGATGCCTTCCTTATACCTTTGGAGTTTCATGTATAGTCTGTGAGGAGGTATGCCCCACATCTCCAAAGGCAATAAAGATGGTTGAAGTGGAAACTCCTACAAAGAATGGAATTAAAAAAGTAAAGGCGCCAATTGTTGATCCTGTTGAATGTATAGGTTGTGGAATATGTGAGTTCAAATGTCCTGTTTCCGACCTCCCTGCCATAAGGGTAACATCTGTTGGAGAAAGCAGATCTGAAAAGAATAGAATGCTACTTGAGGGAGTTGATTAGGACAAAGTTATCCGCTCTTTTTATCATAAAAAATCAAAGCTGTTGAATATAAAGTCGTAAATGGTAAGTTTTCCAAAATATACCCTCTCCCTGAAGAGTCTAACACAATAAGAATAGTTTCTGGAACTTGTTAGTTTTTCTACACTCTCTCTCCAAGGGGAGAGGGTTGGGGGTGAGGGGGGAATGAATTTTAGAAACGATAACTTAGAAAAAACTAAACTAATACATAAACACTTCATATTTTTAAAAGACACCAACTATTGACAAAATTTGACTAAATGCATAAATTATAGATGAAACTGGAGGAAAGGATGAGAGAGAAGTTTAATTTTATTTTAATTTTGAGTATTTTTATTCTTCTTTCAAGTGGGGGGGGTCATATTTAGAGG
>CAZFCI010000193.1:0-8086 GCA_964517525.1 uncultured Clostridia bacterium
TTGAAAAATTCTTTCAATTTTTTCTCTACATAATCCCTGTTATCAAACCTTACTTCAATCAATTCTACATCCTTTCTTTCCTTTATTTTCTTGAGAAACCCCGAATTTTCTCTGTGAATGACTCCTATTACTATTTTGGGAGATTCGAGGGCTTTCATTACTACTCCTCTGAATTTTGAAGAAAGTATCTCCATCTTTCCTATCTCATCTATTATTACAATATCCTTTTCTTTTATTGGGGAATCAACTGATTTAACTGCAATCTCTTCAAGGTCTTTAATATTAACAGAGTATGGACCAATCATGAATTCACCCTTTTCTCTATATGCAAGAATTCCTTTTTCCCCATCAATAGTTACAATCCTGAATCCAATTCTTTTCCCCTTCTCCTTTATCTCCTCTGTAAAAAATCCCCCTTTGTTTTTCAAACCAGATATAACTTTCTTTATGATGGTTGTTTTCCCAACTCCAGGGTTACCAGTGAGAAGAATGTTCTTTCTGATATGCATTTAAAATTATACATTTTTTAAATTTTTAAATAAATAGTAGCTATAAAAGATAAAGCCTGAACTTATCTCCCTTTTTGACTTTAAGAATTTTCTCTGCGGACTGGAGGAATGCCCCGATCTCGAGAAAATCTGAGCTTCCAATTACAAGGATAGTTTCTCCAACATTCCCTTCTGAATAGGTATTTTTCAATTTATCTATAACCCTCCCAGCAACTTCAACTTTTAGGACTTTTCTATTTCCAAGAATATCAGTATTTATAAGGGAGGAAGGAACATTTGTTATGAGATTACCAAACCTATCAACATGAATTATCTCTCCTTCATAAACTCCTTCGTCAATCTTCTTTAGCTCAGGAAATTTCAATCTCATCCAGTCCTCGCAAATCTCTCCGAAACTACTCATACTAATACCCTTTGAAAGCCATGCAGAAACAGGAGCCATTATATCTCTGCCATGGAAGGTGCTTGAAATTCTTGGGAGGAAGTAATGGGATGAGGTTACTGAGATAACAGATGACTCTTCGCTTTCATCTATTACAAAGGAGAGAATTCCATTGTCAGGTGCGATAAAATAATAATTTTTGTAATACGCAAGAAGAATTCTCCTTTTAGAGCCAACCTCTGGGTCAACAATGGTGATGAAGATTGTTTTATGGGGGAAGTAATTATAGGAAGATCTTAAAATAAAGCCTGCCTCAAAAATATCAAAAGGGGTAATACCATGGGTTATGTCCACTATTTCAACATCGGGATTTATAGAAAGAATAACTCCTTTTATTGAACCCACAAAATAATCAGATTCTCCAAAATCAGTTATTAAGGCAATAATCCTTCTCATTTAATTAAAAAAATCCAAATTTTGTGATTCTACAACATTGCTTCAGCAGTTTTAACTTCTTTTTTCTCTTCTTTCAAAAGAGCAAATTCAAGAGCTTCCTTTATTTCTCTCACAAGCTTGAATTTCATCTCCTTTCTAATGGTAGATGGAATTTCCTCAAGATCCTTAGAGTTCTCTTCAGGAAGTATTATTTCTTTTATTCCTGCCCTTCTTGCAGCAAGAACCTTTTCCTTGATACCTCCAACTGGTAAAATACTACCTCTAAGGGTTATCTCCCCTGTCATAGCAACATCCCTTCTGACTGGAATTCCAGAGAAGGCAGAAATCATTGAAACCGCAATTGTTATACCAGCAGAGGGGCCATCTTTTGGGATCGCTCCCTCTGGAATGTGAAGATGAATATCTTTGTCAGCAAAAAAGTTTTCATCAATTCCAAATTCAGAGGCATGAGCTTTTGAATAGCTTAGAGCAGCCTGAGCAGATTCTTTCATCACATCCCCAAGGGAACCTGTTAAAATAAGGGCTCCCTTCCCCTTCATTATTGTTGTTTCTACGAATATTATATCTCCTCCAGTGGCTGTCCAGGCTAAACCTGTGGCAACACCTACCTGACTCCTTTCAAGGAGTTGATCTTTAAAGAGTTTTGGTGGTCCTAAAAATTTGTGAAGATTAGCCTCTGTTATTTTGAAAGGACCCTTTTTACCTTCTGCAATATTCTTTGCAACCTTCCTGCAGAGGGAGGCAAGTTGTCTTTCTAAGTTTCTCACTCCCGCCTCTCTTGTGTACTGAGAAATGACCTTCTTTATAGCTCCATCACTAATTATAATGTCATTAGTTTTCAATCCATTCTCTTTTATCTGTTTTGGTAGAAGATGTCTCTTCGCAATTTCTAACTTTTCTTCCTCTGTGTAGCCAGGCAGATGTATTACCTCCATTCTATCAAGGAAAGCAGGATGAATTGTGTCAAGAATGTTAGCAGTAGTAATGAACATCACCTTTGAAAGATCGAAAGGAACACCAAGGTAATGGTCTCTAAAGGAGTAATTCTGCTCTGGATCAAGAACTTCAAGGAGAGCCGATGATGGATCACCCCTGTAATCGGCTCCAATCTTATCAACCTCATCCAGCATAAAGACAGGATTGTTGGAATTTGCCTGTCTCAAACCCTGAATTATCCTTCCTGGAAGTGCTCCGACATATGTCCTTCTGTGCCCTCTTATTTCAGCCTCATCTCTAATCCCACCTATTGACATTCTTACAAATTTCCTTCCAAGGGCTCTGGCGATGGACTTTCCAAGGGAAGTCTTCCCAACTCCAGGAGGTCCTACAAAGCAAAGAATGGGTCCCTTCATTTTTTTATTGAGTTTTTTTACTGAAAGAATCTCAAGGATTCTCTCTTTTACCCTTTCAAGGCCATAATGATCCTCATCAAGAATTCTCTTCGCCCTGTTTATGTCAAGATTATCCTTTGTGCTTCTATCCCATGGAAGTTCAAGCATCCACTCAAGATAGTTCCTCACAACAGCTGTTTCAGCCGAATCAGGATGCATCCTTTCGAGCTTCTTTATTTGCTTTTCTACTTCCTCTCTTGCTTCTTTAGGCATTTTCAACTTTTCAAGTTTTTCTCTCATCTGCTTTATTTCTTCCTGCAGTTCTGAAGTCTCACCAAGTTCCTGTTGTATTGCTTTTAACTGCTGTCTAAGAAAATACTCTCTCTGGGATTTATCAATCTCTCCTTTTGCTTGCTGAGCTATATGTTGTTGAAGCTCAAGAACTTCAATTTCTTTTCCAAGATAATAATAAACTTTCTTTAATCTTTCAACAGGATTCAAAATCTCAAGGAGTTCTTGAGCCTCTGGAACCTTCAACTCAAGATTTGCACATGTTATATCCGCAAGTCTTCCCGGGTCTTCAATATTTGAAATCAAAATCATGAATTCCGCGGGCAACTGCTTCCCAAGATTTATAGCTTTTTCGAAGGAAGACCTCACACTTTTCATTAAAGCAATAACTTCCATCGATTCTTTATCATATTCTTCGTCCTGAACAAGGGAAATATTCGCCTCAAAATAAGGATCTGTCATGGAGAAATTTTCAACTTTCGCCCTTGTAAGACCCTGAATAAATATCCTTATTCTCCCATCCGGGAGTTTAAGCATCCTGAGAATCATACCAACAGTGCCTATGTGATATATTTCTTCAACTTTTGGCTCTTCAATTGATGGGTCCTTTTGAGTTAAAAGGAGAATTAGTCTGTGGGTTGAAAGGGATTGATCTATTGCTTTTTTGGACTTCTCCCTTCCAACAAATAAAGGTTGAGCCATAAATGGGAAGAAAACTATATCTCTAACCAGTAAGACTGGTATTGTAGCAGGTATCGAGATTTTTTCTTCTTCAGGGATTTCTTTTTCGTCTCTCATCTTTCCTCCTCCTACTCAATTAAAATTTCGAAAGGAGATTCCTCCTTCTGAACTGAGATTTTCGGAAAGTAAATTGTAAGGATACCATTTTTAAATACAGCTCTTGAAGAAGATGGATCAAGAGCCCTTGGCAAATTTATAACCCTTTGAAAATAGCCATACTCCCTCTCCATCAATAGGAATCTGAAACTCGGCTCAGAGCAGGGGTATCCTCTTTTTACCCCCCTTATATCAAGACGATCATTGAAAACAAGAATTTTCAAATCATCTTTCTCCACTCCTGGAAGCTCAATCTCAACTATTATCTCTTTATCATTTTCATAAATATCTAAGTTAGGTCTCCAAATTGTCAAAATTGGCCTTGTTGCTTCGAAAAAACCCTCTATTATCATCTCCATCTCTTTCTCCACCTGCATTATTTCAGAAAGAATTGATGTCCTCTTTCTCATTTTTAACTTTCCTTCATTAAAATTTTAACTTCACTCATGAATTGGTCTATGTCTTTGAATTCCCTGTATACAGAGGCAAATCTGACATATGCTACTTTATCAATCTCTTTAAGCCTCTCTATGACCTTCTCTCCAATCCAGGAGGATGGAATTTCTCTAACATTCATTTCCTGAACTTTTGATTCAATTTCAGATACAATCTGATCAAGTTTTTCCATAGATACAGGCCTTTTCTCACAAGCTTTTATAAGTCCTGTTAGAAGTTTTTGTCTCTGGAAAGGCTCTCTTCTACCATCTTTTTTTATAACCATTATCGGAATGTCCTCTATTCTCTCATAGGTTGTGAATCTTTTACCACATTTCAAGCACTCTCTCCTTCTTCTTATTGATGAGCCATCTTTAAAGGGTCTTGAATCTATAACCTTATCCTCCTGGAAACCACAGTAGGGACATCTCACTCTTCCATCTCCTTCATCATTTTTATTTTAATCCAACTTATCCCCTCCTGCCAAGAGGCAAGAGTTCCCAACAAAACAGTTGTTCCTACAACAAGTAAATGCATTATCAATGTGTAGCCAACAGCAAGGTCTCTGTCAACGCCAAAAATTGAAACAAGGGCAATCCTGCTTGCTGCATGAAAACTTCCTACCATTCCCGGTGTGGGGATAGAGGCTCCTACCGCAAGAATTAGAATATAAGGAAATGTCAAAATGAAATTATTTTTCACTCTCGAAAACCAGAGAAAAGAATAGTAGGAAAGAGCAATACAAAGCCAGAGAGTGACTGAGAAAATTAAAGAATAAATTGTATTTTTACCCGATTTAGAGAAAAAATTTATCCCTTCCACAAATCCATTCCCTATTTTCATAACCCCATCCCTGATCTTTGCAGGAAAAGGTTTTGTGATAAAAAGAATTAATTTTTCAGTCCAGTGCTTCTTTTTTAAGAGTATGATGGCAAGAGCGATAAAAACAAAGGCAAATAGAAGGGCTATTGCACTACCCTTTTTAATAGTTATAAACAACGGATTTTCTTCAGCTTTTCTATTTCCACAAATAAAACTCCAAAGAACAAAAACTGCATAAAGGAAAAGGACAGATAGAATATCAAGGATTCTTTCCATAACAACAGTTCCAAAGGCATAACTTCTACTTATATTTTCCTTTGTTCCTAATATCACAGGCCTTGCTATCTCCCCTATCCTTCCTGGCAATGTGTAACTTATTGAAAAACCTATAACTATTGAGTTAAAAAGACTTTTGAAGGAAATTTTCTTTACTGAAGCAAGCATAAACTTCCATCTGATTGCCCTTATTACAAAGTTAAGGGCTGTAAAAAAGGAAAAGAAAAAGATAGAGGGAACAGTAATTTTTGAAAGATGAAAGAGCATCTCATTCCAGTTTGTATTTCTAAGAAATAAATATAAGAGTAGCCCTGTGACAATAAGAAGAAGAAAAGTCTTCCAAATCCAATTTCGCATCTTACAATTCTATATTTTTAAAAGGTAAAAATCAAACTAAATGTGATTTTTCTCACTTTTCCATAAGTTTTTTAAGGTCTAAAATGAGCTCTTTTCGTGTGTAGGAGGTGAAATCGAGGTAATGTTTATCCATTCTTATTGCATCTTCAGGGCAGGCTTCAACACAAAAACCACACCAGCAACACTTTCCAATGTCTATTTCAAAAGATATTGGATATTTCTGAATTGGCTTATCAGGATATTCTCCAGCGACAATTTTTATGCATTCAGAAGGGCAAACTGTTGCGCAGAGAAAGCATGCAACGCATCTCGGAGAACCATCCTCCCTTTTTAGAAGTCTGTGCATCGCTCTAAGCCTTGGAGAAAGGGCTTTTCTTTGCTCAGGGTATTGGATGGTTACACTTCCTTTCTCACCTTTGTATAATCCGTAAAATCTTAAGGCATTGTAAAAAAGATTTACAAAAAAGTGCTTTGCTGTTATTGAAAGACCCTTGATAATTTCAAGAAAATAAACAATAACTTTCATATCTTCACCATAGAGAATATAAATCCAGTAATGATAAGGTTTAAAACCCCAAGAGGAATTAAAAATTTCCATCCGAGGTCCATTAGCTGGTCATACCTGAATCTGGGGAGTGTCCATCGGACAAGGAGTAAAAACCATGCCCAGAATACAACTTTTATATGAAAGGAAACAACCTGAATCGCTACAACAACCCAATTGGGAAGAAATATTGATGAGCCCCATGGAAAATGGAACCCATCACTGTAAAGATAGGGAACTCCATAACCTCCAAAGAAGAAAGTCGTAATAAGAACTGAAACCATAAGGGTCTCTATAAAATCTGTTAGCATAAACATTCCAAATTTCATCCCACTATATTCTGTAAAAAATCCTATAATTTCAGACTCACCCTCAGGAAGATCAAAGGGGATTCTCTTCGTCTCTGCAATGGCAGATATTAAAAACACTATGAATCCAATGGGTTGAAGAAAAATTCCCCATTTTGGAAGAAAGCCAAACATCAGCTCTCCTTGCTTAGAGACTATTTCTGAAATTTTTAAAGATGTAAAAACCATTAAAAGACCAACATAGGATATTGCAAGGGGAATTTCATAAGAGATTAGCTGGGCAGTTGCCCGCATTCCGCCAAGGAGTCCATATTTGTTATTGGAACTCCATCCACCAAGGATGACTCCCCATATCCCGATCGATGCCATTGACAAAATAAATAATACTCCTACATCCAAATCAACCACCTGAAGAGAGATCTCCTGATTTCCAATTTTTAAGGGACTTCCAAAGGGAATTGTTACTATTGAAATGCTGGCAAAGAAAAAGGAAAGGAAAGGTGCAATTGTATAGAAAAACTTTCTTGAGAAGGGAGGAGAGAAATCCTCTTTAAAGATCATCTTTATGGCATCAGCAATTGGTTGAAAAAGCCCAAAAAGTCTTATTCCAAGAATATCAGCTCTATTTGCTCCAAGACGATCCTGAATAACAGCTGATTCTTTCCTTTCAGCCCATGTCAGAAGGACAGTAAATAGAAGAAGCCACCCAATTGCAATTCCACTTTTTATGAGAATAATTAACATCAACTCCTCCCGAACCCGACTTTTTCAGAAGTTTCTTTCTCAACCTTTATTCCCGTTAATGAGGCAATTTGAGAAATTATATACCTTAAATCAGGAACATTCCTAAAAGGAGGTAATGCAGAGGAGAAACTCTGGGTAATCCCGTCCATATTGGTAAAACTCCCTTCCTTTTCAAAGAAATTTCTCACAGGAATAATTACCCTTGCATTATGATAAAATCCATTGGAACGGGATAGAATCCAAACTGAAAGGGTTTCTCTTATTAATAAAAGAAGCTCTTCATATTCTAAAATCTCATCACTTAGCAATATTAAAAGATTAAACTTTCCCCTCTTTACTGAATCAATAACTTCCTTACTTCTCTTTTCTATCCCCTCACCCCACAGATTCATCACACCTCTCCTGTTAGGGTTTCTATCTGAGGAAAGTAGTATTTCATCCCCATTTTCATTTTTCCTTCCGAGATATGCAATATTTTTTATCCCCATTTTCTCAAAAAACACTTCCTTTATTAATTGATTCTCCTCATTGGTAAGATAATAAGAGGCAAAAATTGCAACCTTGCTTGGTTCTCTAAAATAATGAATGAAGCTCATAAGGGCTTCTTCAAAACTAACTTCCCTAACTCCATTTGGTTCTATAAGGATTGGGTTAGAAATTCTACTTTTATCAAGTTCAGGAAGTTTGTATCTTCCTATATCGCATATCCAGTATTTGTTTATCTCGCTGTATCTTGGTCTTATCCTAAGGATTCTCTCCTTGTTTAGCGATGGGAAAATCTCTCCTCTTAAATC
>CAZFCI010000194.1:0-5289 GCA_964517525.1 uncultured Clostridia bacterium
AATTGAAAGAAGAGCAAAGGGAAATAATAAGGATATTCGGAATGGAGGAGAAGGTTTTTGTAAATTTTGATGAGGCAAGAAGAGCTGTAGACTAATGAGAAAAAAGAAAACCCTGATATACAGCGGATTTCAAGATATTAAGGGTTGAAGTCGGGCTTAAATAAAAATGATAGATTGGGAAATTGAACCTTTACGAAGGGTTCCAATCTGCCAATGAGGAATTTAAATTGTTTCCCATGCCGCCCTTTCCTCGTCTGTGAGGGTGTTCCAATCTGCCAATGAGGAATTTAAATTATACTTCTACCCACTCTCTCCAACAGTCCCCATTACAGTTCCAATCTGCCAATGAGGAATTTAAATTTCATCTTATGTTTTTTAATTTATCCTTTATATTCGTTCCAATCTGCCAATGAGGAATTTAAATGCGGGACGCTCCAGGAGCACAATATTTTAGAAGAGTTCCAATCTGCCAATGAGGAATTTAAATTAGAAAAACGGAAGAGCGGAAGCTCGAGAGTGCGAAAGTTTCATCTATGCAGTGAGAATAAATTATAAAACACTGAAACATCTATCAAAAATTGCTTTTTTTAGTCCCACTGTTTCTTTTATATTCCCTGCTTACCTTTTAAAATAGAGCCCTCGTCTTCTTGACATGGATTTTTCTTTGAGGAAAAATTTATATAAAAGTTTTTGTAGGAGGTTTTTATGGAAATTAAAAAGATTGGGGTTGTTGGAGCAGGGACAATGGGTTCAGGAATTGCCCAGGTTTCTGCAACATCTGGATTTGTAACCGTCCTTCACGATTTAAATAATGAAATATTGAACAGGGCTCTCTCAGTCATTGGGAAAAGCCTTGATAAACTCATTGAGAAGGGAAAAGTTCAAGAGGGTAAAGATTCGATAATTTCAAGAATTAAGACAACCACTAAATTAGAGGATTTTTCTGATTGTGACCTCGTTGTAGAAGCAGTCTTTGAGTGCTTTGATGTGAAAAAAGAAGTTTTCGAAAAGCTTGACTCAATCTGCAAGCCAGAGACAATTCTTGCAACAAACACATCTTCAATTTCCATAACAAGAATTGCAGGTGTAACGAAAAGGGCTGAAAAGGTAATTGGAATGCATTTCATGAATCCTGTTCCAATTATGACTCTTGTGGAGATTATAAGAGGTCTTGCAACGGACGATGAAACTTTCAAATCAGTAAAAGAGGTTGCAGAGAAAATGGGTAAAGTTCCTGTGGAAGCAAAAGATTATCCAGGATTTATATCCAATAGAATTCTTATGCCAATGATAAATGAGGCAATTTATGCTCTCATGGAAGGTGTTGGGACAGCTGAGGCAATAGACACAGTTATGAAATTAGGGATGAATCACCCGATGGGTCCTCTCACCCTTGCTGACTTTATTGGACTTGATGTCTGCCTTGATATTATGGAAGTTCTTTACGAAGGTTTTGGAGACCCAAAATACAGGCCATGCCCCCTTCTAAGGAAGATGGTGGATGCTGGATATCTTGGAAGAAAAACAGGAAAAGGTTTTTATGAGTATAAATGAAAGAGAAGACAAAAAATCAAGGTGGATAAAATTTTACAATTGGAAAGGAAAATAATAAATTGAAAAATTAAGAGCTCTCAGCCATAGAAGAAAAGCTAAAAATTCTTGATGAGTTATACTCCTTTGAAAAAACAAGGAACAGTTTTAATGGAAGGAATAAAAACAAAGAGTTTAGAGCTGAAGAGAAGGAATGAATTAGAAGATGGAGAAAGTTGAAAAAATTGGAAGAAATTCTATCTTTCCTCTTGACAAATTTCATCCCTTGAGATTTAAATTAAAATTGGCATAAGGATGTTAAATTTTGATCTATATTTACCGACAAAACTAATATTTGGAATTGGAACCCTTGAAAGGCTTGGAGTTGAAACAAAGGGTCTTGGGAAAAAAGCCCTTATAGTTACTGGCAAGATAAGTTCTCAAAAAAATGGTATGCTGGAGAGAGTTATAAAACTCCTGGATAAAGAGAATATAGAAGGTGTCATTTTTAACAAGATTGAATCAAATCCGAGAAATGATGTTGTGGATGAGGGCGGAAAAATCGCGAGAGCTGAAGAATGTGATTTCGTCATAGGTCTTGGGGGTGGTTCTGCGATGGATTCAGCAAAAGGGATTGCGGTTGTTGCAAAGGAAGGAGGTGAAATCTGGGATTATGTTCCAGATGGAATAAAAATTCCCAAAAGGATTACATCCGCTCTTCCGATTGTTGAAGTTCCAACGCTTTCTGCATCAGGATCTGAAGCAAATGGAGGAGCTGTCATAACAAATCTTAAGACAAAGGAAAAAATCTTTTTCCGTTCCTATCATCTTTTTCCCAAAATTTCTATTATTGACCCCTCTCTCACAATTACAGTCCCTCCTGAAAAAACAGGAGAAGGAGGGATAGATATAATTTGCCATGTTCTTGACCCTTATCTCACAAATATTGAGCCTAACACCCCTCTCCAAGAAAGGCTCCAAGAATCATTGATTCTAACTGTTATGGAAAACCTACCTATCGCAATTAAGGATGGTAAAAATCTTGATGCGAGAACTAACCTTGCCTGGTGTGCGGTATTTGCTGTTTCTGGATTCCCTAATTTCGGAGAAAATGCAGGGTTCCCGATGCATGCAATAGAGCATCCTATATCAGCTTTATATGACATACCCCATGGGAGAGGACTTGCAGCCCTTATTCCTTCTTTTCTTGAAACTGTTTTAGAAATCAATCCATCTCGCCTTTGCCTTATAGGAGAAAAAATCTTTAAAATTTACGAAACCAACACAAAAAAACTGGCAAAGAAGACTTTAAGAAGAATGATTGAATGGCTTGAGGGAATTGGAATGTTTACAAGACTAAAAGATTTAGGTGTAAAGAAGGATTCATTTGAAAGAATCGCAGAAGATTCTATAAGAATAAGTGGAATGGGTAAAAATTATCTTTCTAATTTTCCTGAACTCAATAAAGAAGGTATTATAAAAATTCTCAACAGGGCTTACTAAAATATATGTCAAAAAGTGACTTTCTAAAATTCAAGTAATGGATATTTAATTCATCTTTTTTACAAGAAGAAATAAATCGCAAGTTGAAACATAAATGGAGTTAGTAGAAGGGCAAATTATTCCTTTTTAAAAGACTTTTACTCTTCGAAAAACTTCTTTGGATCGATTCTTGGGAAGAGGGAGGTAGTTTTTTCCACTTTTCTTGGTGATTCCTTCCATTTTAGTTCAGAAAGGTTTATTCCATCAATGCTTCCCTCTCCTATGAGTTTCCAGATTTTGTTTGAAGCCTCAGGCATAACAGGATAAATGAATGGTGTTATAATTCTTATCCCTTCAATACACTGATGCAAGATTCTTCTGACCCTTTCCCCTTTTCCTTCCTTTGCAAGTTTCCATGGCCTTTGTTCATCAAGGTATTTATTTATTGTGCCTATATATTTCCAGATCAACTCAAGGGAAGAACTTATGGAAAATTCCTCGTATAAAGTGATTATTTTTTCCCTTATTTCTTCAAAGAAATCTTTTAAAACCT
Organism: uncultured Clostridia bacterium; assembly: GCA_964517525.1. Classification (GTDB taxonomy): domain Bacteria; phylum Acidobacteriota; class Aminicenantia; order JBFLYD01; family JBBIMS01; genus JBBIMS01. The sequence goes on from CAZFCI010000194.1 coordinate 3,566, forward strand.
TATCCTCTTCCCTTTCCTCTTCAAAATCTTCAATTTTTCCTTCACAGTATCTCCATACCATTGATAGAACTCTGCTTATAAGATTTCCGAGGTCGTTGGAAAGATCTGAGTTTATTCTATTTATAAATCCTTCATGGGAAAAATTACCATCAAGGCCAACAGGGACCTCCCTTAATAGAAAGTATCTAAGACCATCAGGTCCAGCAAGGTTAATCAGTAAATATGGGTCAAGGACATTTCCCTTTGATTTAGACATCTTTGTCTCATCTTTAAGCCACCATCCATGGGCGAGGACATGTTCTGGAAGGGGAAGTTCTGCTGACATGAGAAAGGCTGGCCAGTAAACTGCGTGAAATCTCAAAATGTCCTTCCCAATAATGTGAACATTAGCAGGCCAGAATTCATTGAATTTACTTTCTTCCCATCCATAACCAATTCCTGTTATGTAATTGTTTAAAGCATCAAACCATACATATATTGTCTGACTTTCATCATTAGGAACAGGTATACCCCATTTTACTGTTGATCTTGTTATGCTGAGGTCTTTTAAACCACTTTTTACGAAGGAGACAACCTCATTCATCCTTGACTGGGGGATTACAAAATTCGGATTTTCCTCGTAGAATTCCAATAGCTTGTATCTGTATGCTGAGAGTCTGAAGAAATAACATTCTTCTGATACAATTTCTGAAGGTCTTCCACAGTCGGGACAGTTTTTAACCCCATCCTTATTAAATGGAACAGATTCAGGAAGAAAATTTTCACAGGAGATACAGTACCAGCCAGAGTAAACCCCCTTATAAATATCTCCCTTCTCCATTATTCTTTTAAATATTTCCTTAACTCCTTTTTCATGGTTTTCATCAGTTGTTCTTATAAAATGGTCATAATTTATATTTAGGTCTTTCCATAGATTCTTGAATCTTACAACAACTTTGTCAGCGAGCTCCTTTGGAGTAAGATTTTGGGAGGTTGCTGCTTTTTCAACCTTTTGTCCATGCTCATCAGTTCCTGTTAGAAAGAAGACTTTATTACCAAGAAGTTTTTTGAATCTTGCAATACAATCGGCAATAACTGTTGTGTAAGCATGCCCAATATGGGGGACATCGTTTACATAATATATTGGTGTTGTTAGGTAAAACTTTTTCATCTTTCTATTTTAAGAGAAAGTTTTATCTTAATCAAATAATTAAATCCACCTTTGAATATAATTTTGCTAATGGAAGGGCTAATTTTAAATTGCGGAAGGAAAACCATGATGCAGATGGAAGAGAAGAGAAATAATTATAAATGAGGGAGATTATGCAAAGGAGAAAAGATTGTAAAAAATAAATAACCTTAGCATTTTAATAAATACAAACTCTTAGCCTATATTATAGGGGGAACTGATAGGAAAAGTAGAGTTTTAGACCACGTTCTTTAATGTAGCTTCTTACAGAAGGAGAAGTTTGATAGCTAACAAATATCGGAAATTTCTCACCATGGAGAGTCCTTTCTATTATGCTCAGGGTCTTGAGAAAATCGTCAACATCCTTCTTTTTAATCTGAGATTTGCATTCTCCGATTATCCATATCTCAGAACCATTTCTCATTCCTTTTCCTATTATATTTATCTCAATGTATTTGCCAGGGGAAATCTCTATGTAATCTCGGTAGCGTAAAATGAATTGTGTAAAATTCATGAAAGGTGTATCCTCACTATCTGAAATTAAATTTTTGAAAGG
>CAZFCI010000195.1:0-17549 GCA_964517525.1 uncultured Clostridia bacterium
TCAGAGTGTGGGGAACCATCCTCCTTATCGTGCTCAAGGCACACTCAAAATGAAGGTTTGCCAAACACCCTGAGATTTTCAAATTCCATTGTAAATAAAAGTAAATTAAATTGCTATGCATATAATTAATATTATGGGAGGTTAAAAAATGCCTTTGTCAACTGTTGAGGAAGTTATTGAAGATGTAAAAGATGGAAAGATGATAATAATAGTAGATGATGAAGATAGGGAGAATGAAGGTGACCTTATGATAGCTGCAGAAAAGGTCACTCCTGAAGCAATAAATTTTATGACAAAGTATGGGAGGGGGCTTATATGTCTCTCCCTGACAGAGGAAAGGATAAAAGAACTCGATCTTCCTTTAATGGTCAATGATGAGAGAAACACTGCTCCATATGGAACTGCTTTCACAGTTTCGATTGATGCAAAGGAGGGAGTAACGACTGGGATATCAGCTTTTGACCGTGCGAAAACAATTTTGACTGCGATTGATCCAAATACAAAGCCAGAGAATCTTGCAAGGCCTGGACACATATTCCCTTTAAGAGCGAGAAAGGGAGGGGTTCTTGAAAGAGCGGGGCAAACTGAGGCATCAGTGGATATAACAAGAATTGCTGGACTCTATCCTGCAGGAGTTATATGTGAGATAATGAACGAAGATGGATCAATGGCAAGAATGCCCCAGCTCGAAGAATTTTCAAAAAAGTTTGGGATTAAAATCCTTGCTATAGCTGACCTTATAAAATACAGACTGAAGAGTGAAATCCTTGTAAAAAAGATTGCTGAGGCTGATCTTCCAACTGCCTACGGAGATTTTAGGATAATGGTTTTTGAAGACATAATTCATCATGAGACTCATCTTGCCCTTGTGAAGGGTGAAATCAATCCTGAGGAGCCTGTTCTTGTTAGAGCACATTCTCAATGCCTTACAGGGGATGCCTTTGGCTCTTTAAGATGCGATTGTGGACCCCAGCTTCACAGAGCTATGGAAATTATTGAAAAGGAGGGAAAAGGTGTTATACTTTACATGTTGAATCAGGAAGGAAGAGGTATTGGGCTCACAAATAAAATCAGAGCCTATTGCCTTCAGGACAAGGGTTTTGATACAGTTGAAGCTAACAAACAGCTCGGTTTTAAACCCGATCAAAGGGAATATGGAATTGGTGCTCAGATTCTATTTACCCTTGGAGTTAGAAAGATGAGACTCCTTACAAACAATCCAAGAAAATTCTACGCCCTTGAAGGCTACGGTCTTACAATAGTTGAAAGGGTTCCCATTGAAATTCCCCCACTCCCTGAAAACAAGTTTTATCTTAAGACAAAAAAAGAGAAAATGGGTCATATTTTGGATTTGGTCTAATGGAATTTACAATTGAAAATTTCGAATCATTACCACCAAGAAAAAAACTTGAATTTTTAAAAAGTGAGGAATTTCAAAATGTAGAAGAGAAGGAGAAATTTATCCTTGTGTCTTTGAAGGAAGCTTACCCTCCATTGAAAGCTTACGCAATAAAATTGGCTGGGGAAATGGGTTTTAAAAACGAGGAATTTCTAACACAGTTCCTCAATGATCCAAATCCTGTGGTCAGGGATTCAGTTACTAAAGTCCTCGAATCAATAAAAAAAGAAAACTTCGAGGAAAAAAGAGCAAAGGAATTAGCTGAAAAAACTCTTTCCAGTGTAGATAAAACTGAAAAAATAAATCTGATTGAAAAATTAAGAGAGGTAAAGGATAAATGGGCTACTGATACTCTTTTAAGTTTCCTTGAAGATCCCAGCTGGGAGGTCAGAACTTATGCTATAAAAGCTCTAACCCCAAGGGAGGATATTGAAGTTCATGCACTTCTTCCTCTCCTTAAAAAGCCACAATGGTTTGTCAAAAGTTGTGTCCTGGAACTGATGGGAAACAAAAAAATTGCAGTTATAACTGAGGAGATTTTAAACCTAAAAAAAGATTCAAATATTGAAGTAAAATTGAAACTTATAGAATTTTTCTCTAAAATTGGGGGGGAAGAAGTGATTCAGCATCTTGTAGATCTTTCGAGGGACTCTCATTCATGGGTTAGAAAATCTGCTGAAAAGGCACTCAACGATTTAAAAAGAAATTTTTTATCAAAAATATTTTTTAAAAAAGAGCCATGAAGGAAGACTTTCTTCAAAGTATATCTTTGTTTAAAGAGCTGATAAAGGATGAAATAGCAGAAATATTACATATTGGAAGAGTGAAGGAACTTAAAAAAGATACCGTTATTTTTAAAGAGGGGGACAAATCTGATTCTCTGTATGTAATTTATGAGGGAAAAGTGAGAATTTCAAAGATGATTCCAAAAATTGGTGAGGAAGCACTGGCAATTCTTGAAGAAGGAAATTACTTTGGAGAGATGTCCCTTGTTGAAGAATCTTCCAGATCCGCATGGGCAATTGCTCATTCTGATGTAATTCTCCTTGAGATACCCCTTGAAGAATTCAGAAAATTGATGGAAAAAAATAAAGATCTGGCTTTAAAAGTTCTTAAATCCTTTGTTAAGGAGCTCTCAAAAAAATTGAGGGAAGCCAACGAAAAGATCTCTGCTATTTTTACAATCTCTAACTGGATGACCTGAGAAATAGTTCAAATTAATACTGTCTTTGAATTTTCTAACTCCCTCTTTTCTTTTTTATGTAAGGAAGCAAGCCGCCAGCTTTAAGAACTTCTTTTTCTTTCTTTGTGAACTTAGCTATTGCATCAAAGTTATAATTTTTTGATTTGTTCATGACCTTGAAGGGTTTATCATTTTCAAGAGAATCGTAAACATTAACTATTTCAAGAATATCACCTTGATCGATTTTATCGTAATCAGAAGGATCGGAAAATAAAAGGGGTAAAATTCCAAAATTTATAAGATTTGACCTATGAATTCTTGCAAAGGATTTTGCAAGGACAGCTCTTAGACCAAGATGCATGGGAGCAAGAGCAGCGTGCTCACGAGAAGAACCCTGCCCGTAATTCTCACCACCAATGACAACCGATGTTCCAACCTCCTGAGCCTTCTTGTAAAACTCCTTGTCAATACGCCAGAAAACATATTTTGATATCTCTGGAATGTTAGAGCGAAGGGGAAGAATTTCTGCTCCAGCGGGCATAATATCATCTGTTGTTATGTTATCTCCTACCTTAAGAAGAGCTGTGATTGAAATCCTATCCTCAAGGGGTCCCTTTACAGGAACATCTTTGATGTTGGGACCTTTGATGACCTGAACTTTTCTTGCCTCTTCAGGAGGCAGAGGTGAGACTATCATGTTATCATTTGTGATAAAGTATTCTGGCTCCTTAAAAACAGGAATTTCAATACCCAAATCCCTCGGATCCACAATTTCTCCCTTTAAAGCAATTGCTGCACAAGACACAGGTGAGGCGAGATAAATCTCTGCATCAACAGTCCCTGATCTGCCTTTGAAATTTCTGTTGAAGGATCTCACAGATACTCCCTTTGATGGAGGAGCTTGTCCCATTCCAATGCAGGGACCGCAGGCAGACTCTAAAACCCTGACGCCTGCAGCAATCAATTCCGCAAGATCTCCCTCCCTTGCCATCATTTCATACACTGCCTTGGAACCAGGGCTAACTGTCATTGAAACAGAAGGATGGACTGTTCTACCCTTTAGAAATGCTGCAACAGATTTAAGAGCTTGATAAGAGGAGTTTGTGCATGAACCAACATTTACCTGATTTACCTTTATACCTGCAATTTCTCTAATCTTCACAACATTGTCAGGCTGATGAGGCTTTGCTATCAAAGGTTCAAGCTCTGAAAGGTTTATCCTTATCTCCTCTGCATATTTGGCATCAGGATCTGCCTTTAGCTCCCTCCAGTGATTTTCCCTTCTCTGGGCTTTTAAATATCTTCTTGTGATTTCATCAGATGGGAATATTGAGGTTGTGGCTCCAAGTTCAGCTCCCATATTAGTAATGGTTGCCCTTTCAGTAACTGTAAGGTTTTTAACTCCAGGACCATCGTATTCGAAGATCTTTCCAACCCCTCCTTTAACAGTCAATCTTCGGAGAATCTCAAGAATTATATCCATTGCCATTACATAGGGGCGATTAAGTTCTCCATCAAGCCATATCCTAACAACCTTCGGAACTTTTATGGCGAAGGGTTCTCCACCCATTGCTGATGCAACCTCAAGTCCTCCCACTCCAATTGCGAGGGAGCCGATTCCACCAGCTGTGGGAGTGTGGCTATCAGAGCCTATTAAAGTAGCTCCTGGCTTTGCGAATCTTTCAAGATGGACCTGATGGCATATTCCATTTCCAGGTCTTGAAAAGTATGCTCCATATCTTGCAGCTACTGTCTGGAGATAAATGTGGTCATCGGGATTTTTATTGTCAATTTGAAGAGTATTGTGATCAACATAGGAGACTGCAAGAGGAACCTGAATTCTATCAAGTCCCATTGCCTCGAACTGAAGGTAAGCCATTGTCCCTGTTGCATCCTGAGTGAGAACCTGGTCAATGGAAATATATATCTCTTCTCCTTCCTTTAAAGTCCCTTCTACAATATGCTCTTCCAAAATTTTTTCAACAATATTTTTACCCATAATACCTCCTAAGGTTTAAGTTTATTTGATAAAAAATTCATTTTCAATACTTTACAGGATACTGTATTCCTTTTAGAGTTTTCAATACCATCTGGGCAACAGTGTTTTCAAATTTAGAGAGCTCGGACGGAGATGGATTTTTTGCTAAAAATTCTTTTGTTCTATCAATTATCTCCTTCTCTTTTTTAATAATTATTGGAAGCCATTCCATGAGTTTATTTATGTCAAGATATTGCCTTCTTTCTACATCTTTAAAGGGTCTTATAATGTCTTTCAATCTAAATGCCTCTATGCATATTGGCGCTGTATCCCCTTCCTTCAAGGGAGACGGGGGCTCTCCTGCTTCAACCCAAAGGGGAACTGCAATTGAGCAGACGGGTTCTCCAAGTATAACCCACATTGTTGCCCTTCCACTCCCTCCTTTTTTAACCCCGTGAATCACGACACAGCTTGCAGTAATGTATCTGTTAATTGTGTGATCAGTATGAACCCATGAACTTTTTTCCATTTTATTATTTCCAAAAAGAGGATTAACTAAATCCCTTGCTATTTTTTGAATAATTTCTTCAGGGGTAATGGGATGAAATTCATTAAAAAGTGATGATGCTCTTTCAAATCTTACATACCCTCTTCCTCTATTTTCCTCACCACTTCTTGAGAAATTTGTATTTATTATATATCCTTTTTGGAAATCCTTGGCATCTAACCTTTTGTATCCATGGTTGTGAACCTCAAATAGGGAAGCTCCTCCATAGGCATCTATAACTCCAAAATTTGTTCTACAACCGAGATTTTCTCCAAGATTTTCTCTTAGATATTTCTCAAAATCATCCACTGTTGAGCATTTTCTTAAGGCATCTGCCATTATCATCCCCTCAAGGTCTTCCTTTTCACCACTTTTTTGGGGAAGATTATAGGCTACAGAATTCATAATTGCAAATCCCTCTGAATTCAGACCTGCCCAGACAATTCTTCCTGAGATTTCACTGGCATTCACAAGTGCGAGATAACTGTAAGGTTTTTCATTGACGAGAATAACTTTATTGGAGAGCGTGTCAGTATCTCTGTTCTTCCAGAGGATTGGTGCTCCATCCTTTGTGGCAATCCCGCTAACAACTGCTGTTGTGCACTCCTCGCCATAAACGAAAATAGAAATAAATACAAACATTAAAATTTCTTTTACTTTTTTCATTCCTTTATCCTCCTTGTTAATCTTCAATCTAAATTCTACAAAATAAATATGCCCTTGTTAAGCTTTAGTCAAAAAATTTTGACTTTCCACAAATATTGAATCAATCACAAAAAATTTGCTATTGACAAAAACCTCTAAACTTCCTATATTTAACTTAGTTAGGAGGTTGCAATGGAAATAGAAATGGTAGTAAAAGGTTTGATTGTTGACCCTGTTAACAACATGCCCGTAGTCATCCTTTCAAATATGGAAGGAACAAAGATTCTCCCTATTTGGATAGGTGTTTTTGAGGCTAATGCAATTTCTCTTAGACTGGAAAGAATAGAAACACCAAGACCAATGACTCATGACCTTCTTAAAAATCTTCTCAGTTCTCTCGATGTTAAAGTAAATAAGGTTGTTGTATGTGACATTAAAGAGAATACATTTTATGCCCTTATTTACCTCGAAAAGGAGGGGAAAATTATAAAAATAGATTCCAGACCTTCGGATGCTATTGCCCTCGCACTAAGGGTCGACTCTCCAATTTATGTTGAAGAATCTGTGCTTACAAGAGCCCATACAGCAGAGATGGATTTGCTTGATGATAAGGAAAAACTTCAGAAATGGTTAGAGAAGCTTAAACCCGAGGATTTTGGAAAATATAAGATGTAATTTAAGTTCTAACGGAGAATAGGAAGTAGGAGCCGATCAAACCAAAAATTAAATTAGCAATCCAGGCTGATAAAAAGGGAGAGAGAACCTGGACATTTCCAAGACTTTTAAAAATACTGAAAAGGACCCAGTAAATTATAGCAATTAAAAGGCTAAATCCAATACCATAAAGAGCACCTTTCTTTCCTATCGAAAAGGAGAAGGGTATTGCAATCAAGGACATTATAAAAGAAACAAATGGAAATGAAAATTTGGAATGATATTCCACCTCAAATTTTACTGTGTCAAATCCTCTATCTTTTAAGCTCTTTATATAACCCCTAAGCTCTACTATATTCATTTCCTCAGGCTCTTTCCATTCCTTTACAAAGTAAGATGGATCTTCCTTAATCTGAATTTTAAAATCTTTCAAATCCTTTGTTATACCTTCTGAATCTACAACCCATCCATTATCTATTCTGAGAAAACCATTCTCAAAATATCCTTTCTCCCCAAAATATCTTTTCTCAAGCGAAAAATTTGAAGAAAGTTCGTAAATTGTTATGTAATCAAAAATATTTTTTTCGCCATCAAAATATCTATAATTGTATATCCTGTTCCCTTTGCCCATAACCCATCTTCTGTCAACTTTCATATATGTTCTGGGAGATGGCGCTCCTTTTATGTATGCTTTTGCTTCTTCAGCATTCCTGTTGGAAGAAGGAAGGATTCTCTCCTGGATGTAGAAACTCAATGCACTTACAGAAAGCCCGAATAATACAAGGGGCAAAGAGATTCTGTAAACGCTAATTCCACAAGCTTTCATTGCATTAACTTCATTGAATTTTGTCATTATCCCAAGAGTTATTATTATAGTTGTGAAGGAGGAGATTGGGAGTGCCCAGAATAAAACTTGTGGGCTATAAAACCACAAATATCTTAGAATGGATGAAATTGGTCTTTTACTCTCAAGAGCATTGTCAAGGAGTTCAAAGAAGGTAATTATTATTGAAATTATGTAGATACTCAGTATTGCAATGGTAAATATTAGAAGAGCTTTTTTTACAATATATCTATCAAGGGTATTCGGAAATTTGAAATGAAATTTAAGAGACCATCTTTTTCCTCTCTTTTCCTTTTTTATTCTTCTATAATCAGGAGCTGTTCCCTCCTTTTTCAGCTTAACGCTTAATTTTATTTTTTTCTCTTTGTGGTGCAAGAAAATTAAAAATACACCAAATGTCAGAAAAATAATATTTGCACTCCATATCCCCAGGAAGGGAGAGATCGTCCCCTTTACCGATAGGTTCTCACCAAAGGTGGTAATTGTATAATAGATCAGGATAAAAAGTAGGCTAAGGGAAAATCCCGAAACTTTCCCTCCCTTTTTTGTAGTTGTTCCCAATGATAATCCAAGAATAGCGAAGATAACTGATGCAAAAGGAAAGGCAAACCTTTTATGAAATTCATTATTGATAAAAATTCTTTTCTGTGGATCCCGTTCTTCTTTTAAGCTTTTCCAGATTTCACTAATATTCTTCTCCCTTACTCTCTTCTCAAATTTAAATGTGGGAAATATGGCATCAGGGTCAAGTTTCTCTATTGAACGGGAGAAAAAACCGATTCTTGTCTCCTTTGGATTTTTCGCAGGGAAAATATGAATTGTTCCATCTGTAAAGTCAATGAATGCTTCCCTTCTTTCTGGCTCAGATAAAAACTTTCCCTTTTTCGCAACTATTATTTTAGACTCTTCTGGATTGGAATTATCCTGAACAAACACATCTTCCCAGACACCAGCCTTTATATCATTTACATAAATAACAAAATTGGGAATTCGCTCGTTAAACTGCCTCGGTTTAATTTCTGCAGGAGTTTTTGTAGCCACTGAAGTGAAAAGGGTTTTTAGAAGTTCAAAATTAGAATTCGGAGCCAGAGAAGTCGATATGTAAAGGGAAATTAGCAATATCCCCGTAGAAAAAGTGAGAAGAGGTTTTAAAAATCGAAGGGTTGAGACTCCAAGGGACTTGAAAGCCATAACCTCCCAATCGGAAGAGAGTCTGCTTAAACCTGCAAGTATCCCCATTAGAACAGCCATTGGAAGAGTAAATACAAGAACTGATGGTAAAAGAAGAACAAAAATTTTAAGGACTGTTCTTATTGAGACACCCTTTGTGATAAAAAGCTCTGTGAGCTGAAGAATGTTGTTCATTAGGAGAACAAAAGTGTAAAGAATTAAACCAAGTATAAAGGGTGGAATGATCTCAGTAATTATATATTTATCAAATTTTTTCAACACCATTGAAAGAATTAAAGGAGTTTATTGAATTTTTTTATAGACTCATCAAGTTTATTCTGTTTTTTAAGTATAAAATCTATTATTTCCCTTACAGCACCCTTACCCCCTTCAAAATTGCTTACAAAATCAACACAACTTTTAACAGATGGATGTGCATCCTTTGGAGAGGCTGAAAAACCTGCGAGTTTTATAACCTCCATATCAACTATGTCATCACCTATAAAACTACAATTTTCCCAATCAAGATTGTATTTCTTTATTATCTCTTCCATCACTTTCCTTTTGTCATGAACATCTTCGTAATACTCCTCTATTCCAAGAACCTTCGCTCTGTTTGCAACAGCTTTTGATTTTTTCCCGCTTATTATAACAGGAATAATCCCAGAAAGTTTTGCAAGGACAATTCCTGTGCCGTCTTTAACATTGAATCCCTTTATCTCTTCTCCAATCTCATTAATATAAATTGTTCCATCTGTCAATGTTCCATCAACATCAATTGCTATTAATTTTATTTTTTCTAAATTTTTCATATATCACCTCAGAAAAGCTCTGTTCTCCAGAGATCATGGAGATGGATAATTCCCTCAACCTTTCCATCTTTATCCTTTATTAGAAGGGATGTTATTTTTTTATCTTCCATTATCTGCAAAGCTTTTGTTGCCACCTCTTCTTTTTCTATTGTAATAGGATCCGGTTTCATACATTCGCCCGCTGTTTTTTCAAGTATGTCTCCATACTTTAAAAGAAGTCTTCTCAGATCCCCATCTGTAATAATTCCAACAAGCTTCCCATCCATATCAACTACTGATGTTACGCCAAGTTTCTTTGCTGTCATCTCTTTTATTGCATCCTTCATTTTAGTATTTACATTCACAATAGGGATCTCATCCTTTACATGCATCAAGTGTTTTACTTTTAAAAGTCTCTTTCCAATTTGTCCCCCGGGATGATAAAAGAGAAAATCCTCTTCAGTAAATCCTTTCCTCTCCATCAGGGCAACTGCAAGGGCATCCCCGAGGGCAAGCATTGCAGTCGTTGATGTCGTTGGAACGAGTCCGATGGGACATGCCTCCCTTTCCACACTCACATCAAGAACTACATCACTGTGCTTGGCTAACTTGGAATTGGGATTTCCTGTAATTGCAATGAGTTTAGAGCCAATCCTCTTAATGTAATAAAGCAAAGAGACAACCTCCTCTGTTTCACCGCTGTAAGAAATAACTATTACAACATCTTCATTCTGAAATGCTCCAAGGTCTCCATGAACAGCATCTGCTGAGTGTATGAAGACTGAAGGTGTTCCAGTTGATGTGAAGGTCGCAGCTATTTTCCTCCCTATTAGCCCTGACTTCCCAATTCCAGTAACTATAACCCTCCCTTTTGTGTTAAAGAGAAGTTCGACAGCTTTGTCAAAATTTCTATCCAGTCTTTCGCTAATTTTCCTTATAGCATTTGCCTCGACCTCTAATACCCTTTTCCCTATTTCTTTCACTGTCTTCCTCCTTGAACAATTGAATAAATGGAAAGAAGTTCTTTTATAAGAGAGGGAAGCTTGGAAAGAGGAAGGGAATTAGGACCATCTGATAAAGCTCTTTCAGGATTTTCATGAACTTCCAGGAAAACTCCATCCGCCCCAACAGCTACGCCTGCTTTTGCTATGTATGGAGCAAACTTTGAATCTCCGCCAGACTTTTCTCCACCAGCTCCAGGAGTCTGTATACTGTGGGTGGCATCTATTACAACAGGGAAACCAAAATCCTTCATTATTGGAATAGACCTCATATCCACAACAAGATTATTGTAGCCAAAGGTTGTACCTCTTTCAGTTATTATTACCTTTTCATTCCCTTTTGAAAGGGCTTTTTCAACAATGGTGTACATATTCCATGGTGCCATGAATTGCCCTTTTTTTATATTAATTGGTTTTCCTGTTTTTGCTACCTCCAAGACAAGATCTGTCTGTCTACAAAGAAAAGCTGGAACTTGGATTACATCGAGAACCTCTCCTGCCTTTTCAACCTGACAAACATCATGAACATCAGAAAGAATAGGAAGCCCTAAATCATCTTTAACCTTTTTTAAAATTCTTAGCCCCAGGTCAAGTCCTGGTCCTCTGTATGACTTTATGGACAATCTATTGGCTTTATCAAAGGAAGCTTTAAAGATAAGAGGTATTGAAAATGTTATGGAAATTTTTTTAAGCTCTTCTGCTATAAAAAGAGTATGCTCCTCATTCTCAATTACGCATGGTCCAGCAATTAAAAATAGCCCACAATCAGGAATTATGAAATTCTTTTTTATCTCTATTTTTTTCATTTTTTCCTTTTATATTTATAGGAAGCCTCTATAAAACTGGAAAATAAGGGATGAGGATTAAAAGGTTTTGACTTAAATTCAGGATGAAACTGGCATCCAAGAAACCAGGGATGCCCCTGAAGTTCTACAATCTCCACGAGATTCCTCTCAGGGTTTATTCCGCTCACCCTCATTCCATTACTTACTATCATTTCTTGAAAAGATGGGTTGAACTCATATCTATGCCTGTGCCTTTCTACAATTTCATTCTTTCCATAAATTTTGTATGCAAGGGAATTTCCATCCAGAATACATCTATAACCTCCAAGTCTCATTGTTCCACCCATAAGGTCAATCCCTTTCAATTCTGTCAATTTAATAAAAACTTTGTTCTTTGTGGAAAAGTCGAATTCTTCACTGTGAGCATCTTTAATCTTGCAAACATTTCTCACATATTCAATTACTGCACATTGCATTCCAAGGCAAATTCCAAAAAAAGGAATACCCCTTTCCCTTGCATATGTTACAGTTTTTATCATCCCCTCTATCCCCCTTTTATCAAAACCACCTGGTATGAGTATCCCGTGAGCCTCTTTCAAAAGACTTTCATTCCCTTCTTCTATCTCCTCTGCCTTCACCCATTTTATATTTACTTTAAGCCTGTGATTCATTCCCCCATGCCTTAAAGCCTCCACAAGACTTTTGTAAGAATCAGCGAGTACTGTGTATTTACCCACAACATATATATCAACCTCATCCACAGGATTCTTTATGCGGTCAACCATTTCAAGCCAGTTTTCAAGATTTGCTTTCCTCTCAGGGAGATCGAGATATTGAACAATTATCCGGTCAAGCCCTTCTTGATGAAAAACCAATGGAACTTCATAAACAGATTCAACATCCTTTGCTGTAATTACAGATTCCATCGCTACATTAGTAAAGAGGGCAATCTTTGACTTTATTTCCTTAGAAAGAAATCTGTCGGTTCTGCATAGAAGAATGTCAGGTTGAATACCTATCTCTCTGAGTTCCTTTACACTGTGCTGAGTAGGTTTTGTCTTTATCTCACCTGCGGTTTGGATATAGGGTATCAAGGTGAGATGAATAAACAATGTGTTTTTAGAACCCTGTTCCAGTCTCATCTGTCTTACTGCCTCAAGAAATGGAAGGCTCTCAATATCTCCCACAGTTCCCCCCACCTCAACTATCACAACATCAACATCATTTGAGACAGCGAATATAGCATTTTTAATTTCGTCTGTCACATGAGGTATAACCTGAACGGTTTTCCCAAGATAATCTCCTCTTCTTTCCTTCTCAATTATTGATGCATATATCCTTCCTGCTGTCCAGTTGTTAGCTTGAGAAGTTGTTATAGATGTGAATCTCTCGTAATGACCGAGATCAAGATCTGTCTCAGCCCCGTCCTCTGTAACATAAACCTCTCCATGCTGATAGGGGCTAAGGGTTCCAGGATCAACATTTAAATACGGATCAAACTTGAGAAAACTTATTTTGAATCCCATACTCTCGAGAAGGGTGCCTATGGAAGCTGATGCTATACCTTTTCCCAGAGAAGAAAGGACTCCACCCGTAACAAATATATATTTGGTCATTTCCAAATCCTTTCTATTTTTTCCAGATCTTCAGGGGTATCAACACCCATTGTCTTTTTATCCGACTTTATCATTTTTATTTTTATCCCATTTTCAATTGCCCTTAATTGTTCGAGACCCTCTCTTATTTCCAGATTGGATTGAGGAAGGCTTATCAGCTTAAGCAATGTATCTTTTTTATACCCATATATACCAATATGACGAAAAAATTTGCCTGAATCTTTTGAATAGGGTATTGGGCTCCTTGAAAAATAAATAGCAAAGCTATCTTTGTCAAGAACTACCTTTACGATGTTCGGGTTGAAAAATGCTTTGTCATCCTCCCAAACTTCGTAAATTGATGTCATCGGAACTTCTACATCATTAAGAACCTCAACAGTTCTATCTATGAGTACTGGTTCAATCATTGGCTCATCCCCTTGAACATTGACTATAATTTCAAAATCCATTTCTTTAACAACTTCTGCAACTCTGTCAGTTCCACTTTTATGGTGAGGAGATGTAAAAACACATTCTCCACCGAATTCTTTAATCTTTTTAAAAATCTCCTCATGGTCAGTTGCAACCAAAAGCTTTTCAATGTTCTTCGCTCTCGAAGCCTTCTCCCATACATGCTGAATAAGGGGTTTCCCTTTCAATAATGCTAAAGGCTTTCCAGGGAATCTTGTTGAGTGATAACGAGCTGGTATTACAGCGATGCCTTTTTTCATGCTTTATCTTGCATTTTGCAATTTCCCTGGAAAATCGCTCCCTCTTCAATTACAAGAGTTGGAGTTTCTATCTCTCCAAATACCTTTCCACTGGCGTGAATATGAACCCTGTTTTTTGCAAGAATTTTTCCCCTGAAAATTCCATTTATAAAAATGCTCCCAATTTCAATTTCAGCTTCCACAACTCCCTTGTCTCCTATGTGAAGCTCTGATTCGGAGAATATCTTTCCTTTTACCTGCCCATCGATCCTGAATATACTTTTAAATCTAAGCTCTCCGTTAACCTCCGCACCTTCATCAATAAATCCTGCGAAATCTCCCGCTTCTCCTTCCTTTTTTAGTTTCATTTCAATTTCCTCCTTTAATTATATTGCAAATCCTTTCAAGCTCTTCTTCAGAATGGAATCTTATTAAAAGATATCCTCCCTCGCCCCTTCTCATAACTCTCACCTTCGTTGAAAAAATTTTTCGTAGCTCTTCTTCAAGTATAGGCATTGAGGAAAAAAACTCTTTCTTTTTACTGCGAATACTTCTTTTCAATATCCTTTCAAGCTCTCTGACCGAGAGACCTTTTTCATAAGCTAATTTCGCCAATTCCTTCTGTTTCAATGAATCATCAAGAGAAAGAAGTGCCCTGGCGTGCCCCATATCAATTTTACCTTCTGCAATCATCTCCTTTACCTCATCGGGCAATTTTAAAAGTCTAAGATAGTTCGTCACTGAACTGCGGTCTTTCCCTACCTTTCTTGCAAGTTCCTCATGGGTAAGATTTGACAGCTCAATCAGCTTCTGATAAGCTAATGCGACATCTATGGGGTTCAAATCCTCTCTCTGAAGATTCTCAATTAGAGCAAGTTCAAGTTGTTGAGAAGGCTCTATATTTTTTACTACAGCGGGAATTTTTGTTAGACCAAGCATCTGAGCAGCTCTCCATCTCCTTTCCCCGATCACAAGGGTATAACCATTTTCATCAGGAGTAACAAGAACAGGCTGAATAATCCCTGCTTCCCTTATTGATTCAACAAGTTCCTTCATGCTCTCTTCAGGGAAACTTTTCCTTGGCTGGTATGGATTTGGGTGAATCAGGTCAATATCAACCTCCACATATCTTTCATCCTTTAGTAATGAAACCTCGTCCGATAACAATGCCTTAATTCCTCTACCAAGAACTTTTCTTGTCATCTTCCCAATATCTCCTTTGCAAGATTTAAATAAGCTATTGCTCCCTTGGATCTGATATCGTAAAGAATTATTGGTTTACCAAAACTTGGAGCCTCACTAAGTTTTACGCTTCTTGGGACAACAGTTTTAAAAACCTTCTGGCCAAAGACTTCCCTTATCTCTTTTTCGACCTCATGGGAAAGATTTGTTCTTTCGTCAAACATTGTCAGTAGTATTCCCTCTATTTCAAGATTTGGATTCAAATATCTTTTAACCTCATCAAGGGTGTTCAAGAGATCAGAAAGACCTTCCATTGCATAATATTCACATTGCAAAGGAATTATGACTGAATTACATGCGACAAGGGAATTTAAAGTGAGATATCCAAGGGAGGGAGGGCAATCAATTATAATATAATCATAGTTATTAGTTATAGGTGTAAGAGCTGAAAGCAATCTTTTTTCCCTTCCCTCTTTACCATGAAGAGAAATTTCCGCCTCAAAAAGAGAGCGAGAGGATGGGCACACAAAAAGGAAAGGGACTTCAGTGGAAGTTATTATTTTTTCTATCGAACTCCCATTCATTAAAACATCATATATAGTGAATTCTCCATTTTCCCTTTTTAAGCCAAGCCCACTTGTAGCATTACCCTGAGGATCCATATCTATAAGAAGAACTTTTTTCTCGGCAGCAGAAAGGCATGCAGAAAGATTTATCGCTGTGGTTGTTTTACCAACCCCACCTTTCTGATTGGCTATGGATAATATTTTATGTCTCATGTTTCACGTGAAACATCTAATTTTTCATTCATATCTTTATTATTATATTGGAAAAGCAACAAAAATTAAAGGGGGAAAATTTATTGAAAAAATCATAAAAATTTCAAAAACTCTTTCTTACTACTGTCACATTGTCAAGGGTATCAACAACTTTTATAACCATATCTTTTTTCTCCATCGGTATTTCAATGCTAAATTCTTCAACAGTGCTATCGCAGATTCCATCCTTGGGGAAAGCAACAAACCACTTTCCCAGTTCATATGAATAATATACTTCCTTTATGGGAGTGATATTGTCTTTTACAGTAAAAACAACCTGTCTCTTTCCTGCAATTTCTTTAAAAGATAGCCCCTCAACAGTTGGTGGAGTGTTATCGATAAAAAATGGGGTGGAAATCTTTTCAGAATTCAAAGCCAACTCTGGAGGATTGGAAAAAATGTCTGATGCAACCACCTTTACCCTATACAAACCATCCTGAAAGAGGAAGGTGTCAATGGAAATTATTGTGTCAGTGTAATCCCTCTTAATCTCCCTCCAATTCTTATCCCCTTCTTCCTTAATAAAAACAGAATAGGAAAGTTTGTCCTTGTTGGGATCCTCAGCTTCCCATGAAATTGTTCTGAAACCCTTTTTGTAAATCTTCTTTCCAGTGACTTTTGCAATTAAAGTCAAACCCTCGTCACTCCTTTCCTTTTCTGGCAAACCTTTGTCTTTTTCATATCCCAATATCTCTTCCTCAAGGCTTATTGGCTTTTGAAATGTTTCATGGGGAGGATGAACTTTTAAAATTTTAATTAAAGGAGGTGCATTCACTTGAAGATAAAATATCTCAACTCTTCTTAAAACAGGAGTCTTTAAAGGAGAAGAGGACTTAAGAATAGCTCTAAATTGAAGGAATCTTCCTTTTGGGCTAAGGATATTTTCTCCGAGATAGTTTTTGTAAGGAGGTGACCATGAGCTCCAGCTTTCATCAACTGCTTTTTTATTCCCAGTTCTTGTCATGAGTTGAACAGATGTTCCTTCAGGAAGATCAGCAAACCAAAGGATTCTTCCCCAATTTGAAACTATCTCTGCATCAATTACTTCAGAAATGTATTCTCCTTCAAGGGATTGGGATGATTCAATTCTGAACAATTTAGCAGGGTTATTTGTGATAAAATAATTGTCAGTAATTTTGTATATACTTTCAGAATCCTTTTGAATAACAAGATACTTTTTCTCCTTAACATCTATTGCGTAAATCCTACCATTTGGACCTGTTCCAAAATAAATTTTTCCCTCCTGTTTTGAATAAATCAAAGAATAGATAATCTCTTCAGGAGAGCTCCAGACCTCCTTTGCAAGGCCTGAAGAACTAATTTTATATATTCCACTCCCCTTTTCCGATTCAATAATTTTAGTTTCTTTGGTCTCAGCAGGAATGGAAAAGGCAACTACTTCCACTGAAACTGATGGAGTAAGAGTAGCTGGAGCTTCCTTTGCCGGAGTAATTTTCTGTTCAGTTGTTCTCGCATTACAGCCAATCCAGATGCTGTTCTCAGAATCAAGAACTATTTCTTTAACTTCTTTAAAGGGAGGATCGAAAACTACAGAAAATTTCCCATCAGAAACCTTTATCAAAAGCCCCTCTCCTCCTGTCCCCGCAATAATTCCTTCCTTTGTCAATAAGATTTTGAAAATATGATTCTCTGAAGATGTAAAAATATCCTTAGCAGAACCATCAGGGGAGACACGATAAATCACAGCCCTCTCACCACAAGCAACATAAAGATTTCCTTTTTCATCAAAAATCATGTCCCATATAAATTTCTCCTCAGGATCAAAGAAGACATTCGACTTTCCATCAGGGGTAATTTTATATACTTTTCCATTTGGAGATGTAGCGCAGAAAATGTTTCCTGAAGAATCAATGGCAAGGGAAAGAATATCCATCTCAGGAACGTCAAAAAGAAGAGCAGCTTTGCCCTTTGAGTCAATCATCCATAACTTTCCTTCATGCCCAGTTCCAAGATAAATATTTCCCTTTGAATCTGAAAGAACAGAAAAATAAAATTCCTCAGGAGGGGATTCAATAAGTTTATCTTTTAAGGAGAGGACAATTCCTTCGTCAAAAAATGCAGTTCCAGTGAATTTACCCTTTAAAAACTCCTCACCTTCTTTGCTAAACTTTCCGGGAAGAGATGAGAAAACTTGTAAAATTGGGAAGATCAAAAGAAAAATTAATATTCTTTTCATTATTTTACTCCTTAATTTTTAATTTTACCACCTTAAACCCTTTAACAACC
>CAZFCI010000196.1:0-1623 GCA_964517525.1 uncultured Clostridia bacterium
ATCTAAACCCTGAGCTTTGCGACCTCTTCCTTCAAACCCAATATTCTTACAAACTCTTAAAAAATCTGGTCAAAAATAATCTCTTTACCTTTCAAATCAATGCCTCCTCTTTCCGTTACCATCCTTTAATGAAAGAGTTTCTCATAAAAAAACTTTACGAACGTTATAGTGAGAATCAGATTAAATCATTCCATTCCCATCTGGGGGAAATCCTTTCATCCACTGAACCAGAAAATGCAATTGGCCATTTTATTTCCGCAGGTGCCTTCTCAAAAGCAGTAGACCTCTTAAGATCTATTGGAGAGAAAATGATTCGGGAATGGCGATTAAAAAGTTTGAACCAATTCTTGAAATCCATTCCTTCCTCCCTATTAGAATGCGATCCCTTGCTCTTATATTTTATGGGAAAGATCTTAGAGGTAAAAGGTGAAACAGAACCTGCCTTTGCATGTTACGAGAAATCCTTCCATCTTTTTAAGCAGAGGAGGAAGACTCCCAATGAGATTTCTTCTCTAAATCGAATGGCTACAATCCATATCCGACAGGATAAATATCCAGATGCCAAAGATCTTCTTCAAAATAGGATTCAATGCCTTGAGAATCAGAGGATCAAGAAGGATATTGCGGTCAAATTATTCAACAGCTATACGAACTTGAGTCAAGTGCACATCAAATTGGAGGAAATGTCCAAGGCAGAATCCTATTTACAAAAAGCAAAAAAAATTTTTAATATTTTCCCCGATGACTATCGTCATGTAAATTTAATCCAATGCCAGGCGTTGAGAAATTTAGTTGAGGGAGATTTAGTGAAAGGGATTGAACTCTCTAAAAAAGGGAAATCTATTGCTTCTGAACTTCATCTACCCACTAAAATAAATATCTTTCATCATTACTTGGCTTTCGCAAACCTCCATCTCGGTTACTTCCTACAGGGTTTGGAGTATGCCCAAAAAGGATTGGAACTGGCCGAGCAATTTGAAATAGAGGATAATATTAAAGGAGCACTCTTGGCAGATTTAGGACTTTTCCACTACGCCTTCTTAAATTATGATCAGGCTATCAAAGCACTTGAAAACAGTGTGAGCATTTTTCAAAAAGGGCAAAACACCTGTGGAAATTTCTGGAGTAACCACGCTTTGTATCATATAAATCTTAAATTAGGAAATCTTGAAGCAGCAAAAAAATACCTTAATGTTTTGGTCAACCTATCCAACCAAATGGGATATCCCCTTGAAATCGGGATGGCAATGATGAATCAAGCTTATTTTTCTTCATTAATAGGAGAACAAGGAGTATTAGAGACCATTGGAAGAGGGAGAGATTATCTTAAACATTCTATCAAGAGAATGTCTATTTTCCTCGCCAATTTGATTGGCGCCAAGGCTTACTTTAATCTGGGTGAGGAGAGGAGCGCTGAAAGCATCCTTTTAGATTCTATGAAACTATTAAAAGGCGAAAATTTTTATCTTTATGGGGTTCATCAAGAGAGGAACTGGCTCCTTTCTTTTATCCAAAAGTTTGATTCAAAAATCCCCCAATGTGGAAGATTATTGATGGAATATCAGAAAAGGATTACCCAGGCTTTTGAAACCAACAATGATAATGGGAGGGGATTGATAGAGG
>CAZFCI010000197.1:0-12865 GCA_964517525.1 uncultured Clostridia bacterium
CTCTATAACAACCACACCATTAACAAGAAGATAGATAACACCCTTTGCAAATTGATGGGGATTAGTAATTGTTGAAGGAGCATCTAATTTTTTCAAATCAAGAATCACTATATCCGCATAATTCCCCTCTTTAATTCTTCCTCTGTCTTTAAATCCCATTATATCTGCTGGTAGGGATGTCATTGAGCGGATTGCATGAGAAAGGGAAATGACTTTTCTTTTCAGTGAATATTCTTTTATCTTATGAATAAATGTTGAGTAGGAGCGAATGTGAGGGAGACTAATTCCGTAAAAGGGAGCTATTCCATCACTTCCTGTGGCTACATAATCCTTCTTCATTATATATTCAATATCTTTTTCGTTCATTATTATGGGAATTGCCTTTGCTCCCATTAATTCAAGCTCTATAGCAGTATCTTCTATGCTTTTCCCTTTCAATCTTGAGATTTCAAGGAGATTTTTTCCTTCAAATCTTTTTTCAACACAAACCCCAATTACAAAATTTTCAGGACCATACCTATCTATGTATTTTCTTACCTCTTCCCTTATTCTTTTACCTTCAAGAGGATCCTGGAGTCTTCTCCAAAAAAGCGCTCTTTCCCTTGTATTTTCATGTCCTCTCCAGTTGTTGAGCTCAAAAACATTTCTTGCCACAAAGCTTACAAGTCTTTTTCTTGGAAGATTTTTCAGGAAATCAGTGTGGGAAGGGGAAAGGGGATAAAAAGGAGTTGTCTTACTGTATAATTCAATAAGTTCATTATCCCTCAAGTAGTCGAGAATCTTTTCAAAATCCTCCATTGTAAGGGATTTTTCTTCTCCAATCCAAGCGTTTCTCGGGACAAGGGGAGTGTAGGGGTAATTATTGGAGAAGGGGAAGGGATATTGATCTGCGGTTATTTTAAGACCATTTTCTCTTGCCTTCTCAATTAGCTCACATGCCTTAGGAGCCATTCCCCAGTTATCTTTCCCCAGGACTTTGAAATGGGATATATGGGCTGGAGCACCTGTTTTTTCTGAAATTTCTATCGCTTCCTGAACAGCTTCAAGTAATTTCTCCCTTTCATTCCTTATGTGGGAATGATAAATTCCGCCATACTCAGCGACAACTTTCATGAGCTCGATAATTTCATCTGTCTCTCCGTAGGAACTTGGTGCATATATTAGACCAGTAGACATTCCAAAAGCACCTGCCTCCATCCCTTCCCTGACAATTGATTTCATTTTTTGGAGCTCCTCAGGTGTTGGATATCTATTTTCTCTTCCCATTACAATTTCCCTCACTGTTCCATGTCCAATCAAAAGGGCTAAATTTAAACCGATCCCTTCCTCCTCCCACACCTTCATCTGATTTTCTGGTTTTTCAAATATGGGCCAGGCTGATGAACCACATTGTCCCACCACTGCAGTTGCTACCCCCTGTTTTAGATAGTTCAAACAAGCTCTATTTTCTTCGAAGTTCATTCCCTCATCAACATGAGTGTGAAGATCTATAAAACCTGGGGCAACAGTTAGACCTTTCGCTGAAATTATTTTTTTAGCATTCCCTTTCAAAGAGCTTGCTATTTTAACTATCCTTCCATCTTTTATTCCTATTTCTCCTTTGTAAGGCTGATTTGAGATTCCGTCAAATATTAGACCTCCCTTGATTATTATTTCGTATTCTTCTCCATGAAGGGAGATAGAAGAAATATAGAGAAGACCTATCACAGCAATAATATAAAATACCCTTTTCATAAAAACCTCCAAAAATTTTTACGAATTTGAAAGATTAAAGTTTGACCTTATCTTAGAGAAACTCGCTCTTCAGTTTTTTCTTCTTTAACCTTTTTCTTACTCTCAAGCACTATTGCATTAACCACAAGCTCTGCAAGAGAAACAACCTTTACATTAAGATTGTAATGGGAGTTGAGATCATTTATTTGCAATCTGCAGTTTTCACAGGCAGCGCATACAATTTTTGCTCCTGTCTTTCTTATTTGCTCAGCTTTTGGTTTCCCTGCTTTAAGTCTTTTCTCTTCATACTCAGGTAACGCAACGAGACCTCCTCCGCCTCCACAGCAATAATTTTCTATGCCATGGGGTTTCATCTCTATGAAGTTTTCAGCAACCGCATTGAGAACTATTCTTGGCTCTCTAAAAATGCCACTTGTCCTTGCAAGATTACATGAGTCATGATAGGTTATTGGTTCAGAATTTTTTGATTTGTCAAACTTCAACAATCCCTTTTCCACATATTCAGCAATTAACTCAACAATGTTTCTCATTCTGAAAGGAAATTTTTCCTTGAACCAATTAGGTGCTTCCCACACAAGAGCTGCGCATGCATGACCACACTCTGCAATCACAACTTCTTGAACTCCAAGCTCTTTTGCCTCGTCAATTATTCTCTTTGCTATTAACTTTGCCCTTTCTGTATCTCCAAGAAAAACTCCATAATTTGCCGCTTCATATAGACTGAGGGTCCAATCCTCTCGCACTGCATGAAAAATTATTGCTGGTGGAATTATAGTATGGGCTCCAGCAAGGGCAACATATAGAACTCTTGCTCCCTTCTTCCCAACAGGGATTTTAGCTTCAGGATCTCCTACAATTTTTTGAAGTTCTTTTTCAAGTTCCTTTATCTGTTGAAGAAAAAGTTCCTTGAAAAATTCCGGATTTTTCCCTTTTTCTATGGCTGAATCAGCAAGCATTACGAGCATCTCAGGAGCTTTTCCGCCAGCAACAGCCATAGCCCTTAATGTTTTCATTATAAGAGGAGTGTCAACACCCAACGGACAGTTGAAAGTGCATCTTCTGCAAAGAGTGCATTCGCTGAAAGCTATTTCAGAGAGTTCTTCGAGGGTTTTCTCATCGAGTTCCTTCGCCCCAAAAATTTTTGGGAATAATTTACCCAAAAGATTATATTTTTTTCGATATATTTTTCTAAGCTGTTCTGCTCTGGATGCTGGAACATGTTTTAAAGATGGTTCAGAGACATAATAGTGGCATGATTCAGCACATATTCCGCATCTTGCACAAGCTTCGAGGGCAGTTATTAAGGGTTTGTTAAGCTGTTTTTCGAAGACATTTAAGGCTGACTCAACGCCGTTATTTTCCATGAATTACCTCCAATTTTTTCAAAATTCCCCTTTTGCCAATGTGAAGACCGAAGAAAATTCTCGAGAAAAAGAAATATAGAAAATGTCTAATTTTACTAAAAGGCACATATAGAAGCATTATAGAGGTAAAGATAAACATGTAAGGGGTGAAGGAGGGGGAAATTGAAGATATTGTTACAAGAGAAAGGAAGATTGAAACAAGCCAGAGAGATATGTGGTCGTCAAAATTACTAATTTCTCTTAAGTTCCTTTCTGCTATTCTTAGAAGTATCCCTACTAATCCCATCAAAGCCCCAATACCAGAAAGAAGAGCAAGAGGGAGAAGAAGATCTGGAATATAATTCCAGAGAATTTTTACTATGAAAATGAAAAGAGCCGAGAAAATTCCCATATGAAAAAGAATCCCTCTGAAATAGAGAATCCAGTGCTTCCTTGTACTCTCTTTAGTCCATGGAGCCATTCCCAAAGTGAAGGCATAGATAATACCGTTTAGGGAAGATCCCTTAGGGAGCGAGTAATCTGTAACTTTAGGTTTCTTTAAAAGGGAAATCCACTGATAAAGAATCAGGCTGATTGAGAAAATCAGGGAAAGAGAGGCTATCAATTTTGTAATTGAAAGGAAATCCATCTTCTACTCCATTATTTCTTTCTTACTAAGAAGTGAAATTCGTTATCTCTTTTTTCAATGGAAATTAGCTCATTCCCACTTGTTCTTGCCCATGCAGGAATATCAGCCATAACTCCTGGGTCTGTTGCAATACCTTCCACCACTGAACCTGGAGCAAGATTCTTGATTGCCTGAGATAGCTTTACAACAGGCATTGGGCAGAGGAGCCCTTTTAAATCAAGAACCAGATCAGGTTTTATTTGTTCAGTCATTTTTAACCCTCCTAAATAAACAAAGTTATCTTAGATTTGCTTGCCTCTTCAAGGAAAGAAGCAACCCCAACAGGTTCTTGAGCTTCATCAATAAGGTCTTCCTTACGAATTTCCATGACATCCATGCTCATTTGGCATGGGATAATTTTAACGCCCAGTTCAATAGCCATTTTTCTCAGTTCTTCGGGAAGGGGAACATTCTTAGCTTTCATCATCTTCTTGAACATCCATCTTCCTAATCCGCAAAAACTCATTTTGCTCGGATTCAACTTTTTAATATCCTTGAGCATAAAACCAAGCATTTTTCCGAATAGTCCTTTTCCTGTGTTTCTTGTTTTCTTAAGAGCCTGAAGTCCCCAGAAAGTGAAGAACATGGTTACTTCCATTCCTGAGGCAGCCGCACCTGTTGCTATTACAAAGGAAGCAAGAATTTTGTCCATATCCCCACTGAAAATTACCATTGAAAGTTTGTTTTCCTTTTCCATGTCTCCTCCAGAAAATATTCTATCATAAAATTCATTTTTTTAGAAATTAATGAAATTAAGGACAAAAATTTTTCACTAATATTAGATTAGAATGATTAAGAAGACTTTAACTTAATCCTTTACCTTTTCTATAAAGCTTTTAAGCTTTTGAGCAAGCTCGGGATTTATCTTTTGCAACTTTTCATACTCTTCGAGGGCACCAAATTTGTTTTTTATCAAGAGATAAGTATAGCCAAGATTGTAATGGGCAAGGGCATTGTTTGGTTCTATGGAAATCACTTTTTTAAATGTTTTTATTGCCTCGGTATGTAGACCTTCCATCAAGTAAGAAAGGGCAAGGTTGTAAAGAGCGTTTGTTTCATTTGGGTTGGAGGCAAGGAAGGAATTGAAAGCTTCAATTGCACTTTTGTAGTCTTTTTTGCTGAAAAGGGAAAGTCCGAGATTGTATTTTGCTTGAGCATGTTTTGGATCAAGCCTCAAAACCTCTCTCAATTGGTTGGAAGCAGACTCAAAATCCTGAAGCTTCATTAGAATTAGGGAAAGATTGAATCGAGCATTTACATCATTGGGATTGATTTTTATATAATTGTTAAGAGCATCCTTAGCTTCTTGCAAGTTCCCAGCTTGAAAGGAGGCTATTCCGAGATTGTAAAGGGCATAACTATCGTTGGGCTTTATTTTGAGACATTCTCTAAAACAATTCATCGCATAGTTCATCATTCCAAGTTTTACATAGGCAATCCCTAAATTGTAATGGATAGAATAGTTTGCAGGATCAATTTTTGCTCCCATTGAAAGAGCATTTACCGCATTCTGGTAATCTTCAATCTTTATATAGGCGGTTCCAAGATTTAACCAGCCAGAAGAGCTTGTAGGGAAATTTTTAGTGAATTCCTTTGATATTTCTATTATTTTTTGATATTTCTCAGCTTTCATTAGAGCATTAACAGCATAGCTGTAATATTCAGATGCTCTCTTTTGGTTTATTTTCATTAATTTCAAATAACCATCAACAGCTTTATCAATTTCACCCAATTTTTCAGCAGAAAGAGAATAGGTGTAGTTTGCATCAATATCATCGGGAAATTTTTCGATGACCTTTTGAGCTGATTCCATAGCTTCTTTGAATCTTTCAGATGTTCTGTAGAGAATTGAAAGTCTTGAGTATCCCCTGTATGCGTAGTCTGGTTTTGTGGAGATATAATTTTTGTAGGATTCTATGGCATCATCAATTTTTCCAATTCTCTCATATAATAGCCCAAGATTGTAATAGGCTTCAGGGAAAGACTTAACCTTTAGAGCATTTCTGTAACTTTCTATAGCTTTTTCCTGCGCTCCTAATTTTTCGTAGATTGAACCGATTTTTATGTAGGCTTCTGCAAAGTCAGGTTTTAGCTGAATTGATTTCTGATAAAAATTTAAAGCTTCCTCCCTCTGGGAACTTTCCTTTAAAGCTCCGAGATAATAATAGACAAAGGGATTGTTGGGATCAGAGCTTGATATTTCGTTTAAAATCTGCAAAGCCTTTTCATTCTTTGAATTGTAGATTGAGGAAATTCCATGAAAAAGTTTCAATTCATTGGAAGAGGCAAAATCCTCTCCCTTTAAGCTCTCACCTTGAATTTTTAGCAACGGAAGGATTGAATTAGCAGAAACAGCAATGGAAGAGTCTTCATCCCCTATATTATTTACAATTCCAACAACATCTCCTGAACTATTGAACAAAGGAGCACCATCAAATAATTTTGAACAGGAGAAGGAAAGGATAAAAAGGGTCAAATCTCCTGGAAGTTCAATTATGGTTGTTAAATTTCCTTCAAGAATTTGGGGATTTTTAATTTCTCTAAGAGATATTGTGTAAACTTTTTCACCAGGAGATAAAGTTGAAAGATCAGCAATTTCAAAGGAGTTAACTCCTTTCCCTCTTAGATTGACAATTGCACAATCAGAAATCTTTGAATTGGCAAATGTCCCTGTTGGCTCTAATTTCACTCCATCTCCTGTTTCAGCGGTTATTGATGCTCCTCCAGAAAGAGAATGGAGGTTTGTGACTAAAAATTTACCACCCTCAATCAGAAAACCATTGGAAACTCTGATATCCTCTTTCTTTTTTCCTTTAACCTTTATCTGGACAACTTTGCCCTTATTTAGGTTTAGAATATTTGCCTTTTCTTCTTCCTGGGAAAGAAGGAAGGCTAATGTCAGAGGGATTAAAATTATAATACTAAACAACCTTTTCACACCCAACCTCCTAAATTTAAAATATTATTCCTTTATCTTTCCCTCCATAAATTAAGGATTCAAATATTTATCAAGGAATTTATAGATTTTTGTAAGAGAATCCCTTGCCTGGGGAGTGTCAATTCTGTTGAAGGCATGTCCTCCGGGAGGACTCTTGTAAATCTCATATTCAAATTCCTTTCCTGCAGCTTTGAGGGCATTAATCAAATTTATTGTCTCAAGTATATTTACATCCTCATCATTGTCAGCAGCATGAATCAGAAGAGGGGTCTTTAATTTGTGGACTAAATAGGCAGGAGATCTCTCTTTATAAACTTCCAGTTTTTTATCCGCAGGTCCTCCAAAGCCTGGTTGCTCTGCAAATATTTTTCTGTATGCATCATTCTTATAACCCATCCTGCTTACAAGATCAGCAACTCCCACAACCTCCACAGCAACCTTGAATTTTTCAGGAGCTCTGAATATTGAATGCAATGTAATAAAACCACCATGACTCCATCCAATAATTCCAACTCTGTTTATGTCAGCTTCAGAAACCATGTTTTTCAGATAGTCAATACCACTTATGCAATCATCAACTTCCTTTCCTCCATAATCTATCAAATCATAGAAAGCTCTTCCATAACCTGTGCTTCCTCTATATTCGGGGGCAAGGATTATGTATCCTCTATTACAGAGCTCTTCAATTATAGGGTAATAGTTGTCCGTTAGATCTCCATGGACACCTCCATGGATGAAGAGGAGAGCAGGGTATTTCTTCCCTTCCTTTATCTTAAAGGGCTTAAATAAATAGGCTGGAATTATCAATCCATCGGCATTTGATGTGTATCTAACCTTCTGGAATTGAATTTTTCCTTGACAGAGTTGCATGAAGGTCAAATCTGTAAGTTTCTTCTGAATCTCGTCAAATCTATGTTGCAGAATCTGATAGAGCCTTTCAAAATCACTCTTTTCTTGGGAATAAAGAAGGGAGAAGAGGGAAATAAAGGTTAAAAAAATTAGAAAATGTAAAAATTTCTTTTTCATTTTTCCCTCCCTATTGATTATTTTTCCTTGGACTTTTTGACTGGTTTCCATTCACCATAATTTTCAACAATTACCTTCGCCTTTCCTTTAAATGTCCACTTCACATTGGAGTTGTATGTCCATTCAAGATAGGGAGAACCTCCGCCGCTGTAAGTTGTAATTAGAAATCTGTTGGAAAGGTGTCCAAAATAGAATCCCTGCTCTGCTGGAGTTGGTCTGTCTCCTGCCTGAGAATCAACAGGAATCCATCCATATTTAGGGAAATAAACCTCCACCCATCTATGGAAAACATCATCATAAGAGGCATCATCCCCTCTAACAACAATTGCTCCAACATATCTAGTTGGAATTCCCATGGCTCTACACATACTCATGTAAACAAATGTATATTCAGAGCAAGAACCACTTCCTCTTTTTAAAACTGTTGGAGCGGTATCCCATCCTCCTGCAAGCTCATAGAAAAGTTTTTCTCCCACATATTTGAAAATCTTCCTTGCTATCCAGTAGGGATTTTTTTCATCCCCAACTGCTTCTTTCAGAGCATTTTTAATAACAGGATGCTCATAATCAAACTTTTCGTCATTAATCAAATCTCTCTCCTTTATCTCCTTAGGTATCTCATCAAGATTTCCAACACTTTCCGGTCTTATGAAATAGTAAACCTCGTATATTTTTGCTCTCACATTCATTACAATTTCAATGTTGGAGGAGAACTTTAAGGATTTGAAATTGAAGTGGGCAACTTTCATTCCATCCTTATCCGTTAAGATTTCCTTAGGCTTTGGCTCAAAGTTTACTGATTCTATTATCTGAGAGTCCCTTGTCTCAGGAATTGGGATGAAAACATCGAGATCTTCAACATCTCCAGGTCCGAGATTTTTAAATTCTTGAGTGTAAATTATATCTGCATACCTTTCATTTGTCTTTATTATCTTCTCATCAGGAATTTTCAAAGCAAAAATCTTTCCTTCTTGGTAGTCTCCTACAAAAAGCTGATTTTCATGATAGGCAATACCCACAGGATAGGGACCTGGTGAAGGGAAGAACATAATTACATCGCCAGTTTCAGGAGAAACCATATAGATTGTATCCCTGATTCTGTCAGTTACCCATAGATATTTTCCATCAAAGGCGAGGCCTGTGGGATCAGAGGCTGGAGATTTAAAGCTATGAAGAGTAGTACCATCCGATGGAGATATTTTCTGGATTTCATCAGCTCTACTGTCTGCGACCCATAGATACTTTCCATCCCAGGCAAGAGCATCAGGAGATGGAGTTGGAGAATCAATGGATTTCAAAACAATTCCCTTTTCTGTATCTATCTGGTATATTTTCCTTTCAGAAAGATCAGAATTCCAGAGGAATTTTCCATCAAATGCGAGTCCTGCAGGATTATAACCAGGAGATTGAATGCTTTTTAAGATTTTTCCCTCAGTATTAATCTGGAAGAGCATGTCCTTCTTCCAATCTGAAACCCATAAATACTTTCCATCTGAGGTTAATCCCCTTGGGAATGGACCTGGCATTGGAACTGATTTTACAGGAGAGAAGGGTTTTTCCAAAGCAAAACAGGGAAGAAGAGTCACTAAAATTAAAAGAACTGAAAATAAAGACTTCATTTTACCTCCTATCGAATTTAAAAGATTTATTTTTTTAGCCTTTTTTGTAAGATAAACCAAAAGCAATTTCATCATCTTCTCTCTCAAAATTTTAATTAAAAAAATTCTTATGTGCAAATTTATAAATTAATTCCTTTAAATCCTTTTCTGAAGTCAAATTAGGGAAAAAATTAGAAAGACTTGACATACATTATATTGTAGTATATTATTTTAAAGCCACAATATTTTGAGGAGGTTAAGATGGAAAGGAACGAAGGCTTTTCTGAAAACGCTTTAAGAATTCTTAAAGCAAGGTATTTTATGAGGAATGAAAAGGGAGAATTGCTGGAGAAAACACCTTCCCAGCTTTTTAAAAGAGTTGCTGATTTTATTGCCTCTGCAGAGAAAAACGAAAGGCTCAGAAAGTATTGGGCAAAGAATTTTCTTGAAATGATGATCAGAAGAGATTTTATGCCAAATTCTCCAACTCTTACTGGTGCTGGAAGAGATATGTGCTTGAGTGCCTGTTTTGTCCTCCCCATTGAGGATTCCCTTGCATCAATTTTCGAAACTGTAAAAAATGCTGCCCTTGTCCACAAAGAAGGAGGAGGAACTGGTTTTGATTTCAGCAGGCTTAGACCAAAGGGATCCTTTGTCAGAAAGACCCAGGGGATTGCTTCTGGACCTATTTCATTTTTGAAAGTTATAGATGCAGCAACAGAAGCTGTAAAACAGGGTGGAACAAGGAGGGGTGCTAATATGGGGATTCTGAGAGTTGATCATCCTGACATTGAAGAGTTTATCCTCCTTAAAAGGGATGGAAAGACCCTTACCAATTTCAATATATCAGTTGCAATAACAGATAAGTTTATGAAAGCTTTGAAGAACAATGAAAACTATGAAATCTTTAACCCATATACTCAGTCAGTTGTTGAAGAGAAATCAGCATCTCAAATAATGGAGATGATTGTTGATAGCGCTTGGGCAATTGGTGATCCAGGGATTGTTTTTATAGATCGAATAAATGAGTTAAATCCTACAAGGGAACTTGGTGAGATAAGGGCTACAAATCCTTGTGGAGAGCAGCCTCTTCATGACTATGAATCCTGCAATCTCGGTTCAATTAATTTGAGCAATTTCTGGAATGAAGAAAAGAAGGAGTTTGAATGGGATAGATTTACAGAAATTATAAAGTATGGAGTTAGATTCCTCGACAATGTAATAGAGGTTAACAAATTTCCCCTTCCCCAGATAAAGGAGATGACCTTAGCAAATAGGAGAATTGGGCTTGGAGTAATGGGATTTGCTGACCTTCTCATAAAAATGAAGGTAAAATACGATACAGAAGAGGCTCTTGAATGGGCTGAGAAAATAGCAAAATTTTTGAGGGAAAAGGCAGAGGAAGCAAGTAGGGAGCTTGCTGAGGAAAGGGGTAGTTTTCCTAACATTGATAAGTCAATTTATAAAGGTAGCAAGATGAGGAATGCCACATTAATAACAATTGCTCCAACAGGAACAATTTCAAGAATTGCTGGATGTTCTTCCTCCATAGAGCCAGTTTTTGCTTTTGAAATGATTTCAAAAATAATTGACTCAGAAATTAAAGATTTGCATCCTCTTTATAAAAAATGGAAGGACGAAAATCCGGAATCTCCCCTTCCACCATACTTTGTGACAGCCCACGAAATTGAGCCTGAGTGGCATCTAAGAATGCAGGCAGCATTCCAGAAATATACTGACAATGCGGTCTCAAAAACAATAAATTTCCCAAATTCAGCTACAAAGGAAGACATTAAAAAAGCCTATCTTCTTGCCTACGAACTCGGAGTAAAGGGTGTGACTGTCTACCGAGATGGTTGCAGGGCTGAACAGGTTCTCTATAAAGCTGAAGAGAAGGAAAGACCTGCTCCCATGGAGAGACCAGATTCTCTATTTTCTGTTACTGATAAAATAAAAACAGGTTTTGGAAACCTTTATGTGACAATAACCTTTTATGAAAGTAAACCTTTCGAGGTTTTTGCATCGATTGGAAAGAGTGGTTACTCTACAATGGCAGATGCAGAGGCAATAGGAAGGCTTATTTCCCTTTGTCTTAGAAGTGGTATAGACCCCAAGGAGGTTATAAATCAACTAAAAGGGATTGGTGGTTCAGAACCAATTTTCCATCAAGGCCATCTTGTTCAATCCATTCCAGATGCAATTGCCCAGGTTCTTGAGAGACATGTGGGAAAGGTTAATTCAGTTGGGAGGGATATGAATACTTCAAAATGTCCAGTTTGTGGTGCTCAGCTACCTGATGAAAGATGCCCTGTCTGCCCGAGCTGTGGATGGACAAAGTGCGTATAGGCTAAGAAAGTAAAGCAGATACTTTTGCCTGCTCTCTATTTTTCTTTCTTTCCCCCTATAGTATAATCAAATTCTTATGAAATCTATTTATATTGATTGCTCTTCCGGAATTTGTGGGAATATGCTCCTTGGAGCTCTTCTTGATCTTGGATTCCCTGAAGAAAAATTTATAGAGAAAATAAAGGAGATGAAATTAAATGTGGATATTGATATTAAAAGGGTGAAAAGAGGTTCTCTCTCAGCCCTTTTTGTGGAAGTTGTCGAAAAGGGGAATGAAATTAGAAGGGGGAAAAAAGAAATCTTTAAAATAATTGATTCATCTCCCTTTTCTGATTCAGTAAAAGAAAAAGGGAAGAAAGTCTTTGAAAATCTTTTATCTGCTGAAGCAAAGGTTCATGGCTATAAATTAGAAAATGCCCATCTTCATGAAGCTGGAGCGGATGATGCTCTTGTGGATATTCTGGGGACTCTTTATCTTATTGAGGAACTTGGAATTGAAGAGATAATCTCATCTCCTGTAAATTTGGGAGGTGGTTTTGTAAAGAGTTCTCACGGAGAACTGCCAGTCCCTGCTCCTGCTGTTGGGGAGCTATTAAAAAATGTTCCTGTTTACTCCCATGGTTCCTCAGAGTTAACAACCCCTACTGGTTCAGCTTTATTGGTTTCCCTTGCCGAAGAATTCACCCCATTTCCAAATTTTTTATATGAAAAAATAGGTTATGGAGCAGGCTCAAGGGAGATCAAAGAATTTCCTAATGTTTTGAGAGTTTTCCTGGGTAAAAGAAGTAAAAAGCTTGAGGAGTCAATACTTGAGATTGAATTTGAAGTTGATGATATGGATCCCCAGATTCTTGGTTCCTTTATGGATAAGGCTCTTGGCTCAGGAGCACTGGATATTTTTTATATTCCAGTCTATATGAAAAAGAATAGACCTGGAGTCCTTGTAAAGATTATCTGCAAAAGAGAAGATATCCAAAGCCTTACAGGAACTATTTTTTCTTATACATCAACAATCGGGTTTAGAGTTAAAGAGACAAAAAGATTAAAGATGGAAAGAGAAGATAAGGAGTTAGATTTTAAAGGTGAAAAAATAAGGGTGAAAATTTCCAGCTGGGGAGATTTTAAGAAATTCAAACCCGAGTACGAAGATATTCTTTCTATTTCAGAGAAGACAGGAAGACCGGTTTATGAG
>CAZFCI010000198.1:0-5276 GCA_964517525.1 uncultured Clostridia bacterium
GTGTTGCCCCATTTATCTATACCATATTTTAGAACATGGAAAAGACTGACTTAATAAAAACTTTAAACGGAGTCTCTCTATTCTTCCTATTGTTGTTTTTAATATTTGGGAAGAAATGGCTATTGATTATCTCAGCTATCTTTCTCCTGCTTACAATTTTCGGAGGTAGATTTACTTTTTTCTTGGCAGAAGGATGGATAAAACTTGGACAATTCATTGGCACAGCCCTCACAAAAATTTTTCTCACATTGGTTTTTTATTTGTTTGTTACACCTCTTGGATTTTTCTACAGAATTTTTAATAGGGAAGTTTATTTGTTTTTTAAAGAAAAAAAGAGGGACACTTTCTTTAAAGATGTAAACATGGAATATAAAAAAGAAGATTTTGAAAAATTGTGGTGATTTTTTAATCTCCAAGAAGTTTTTGGAGGGAATCTGAGAGATTTTCAATTGTAAATGGTTTTGGAAGAAATAGAGAGTTTTCATCGAGGGGTATTCTTGATTCCCTGACAAGACCTGATATCCATAATATTTTTAAATCTTCCTTAATTTTTCTGAGCTCTTTTTGAACCTCAAAGCCAGTCAAACCAGGCATATGAACATCTAAAATCACGAGGGAGATCTCTCCCATATTTTCTTTATAAATTTTTATTCCTTCTTCTCCATTTTTTGCGGATAAATTACTTAAGCCAATAGTTTTTAGAAAATCCCTTAGAAGTTCTCTTATATCATCGTCGTCCTCTATTACAAGAACTGTTCCCTCTTTAATTTTAACCTTTCCCCTTTCCTTAGTTTCTACTTTGACCTCTTTCTTCTCCACTGCGGGAAATAAAAGGATAAATTCAGCACCATTTCCAACTTCTGAGAATACCTCAATAAAGCCATTATGCCTTTTTAATATGTTTGAAACCATTGTAAGTCCAAGTCCAGTTCCCTTTCCTGCTTCCTTTGTTGTAAAGAAGGGATCAAATATTTTCCCTATTATATCTTCAGGAATTCCATGACCACTGTCTTTAACCGAAAGAAAAACATATTTTTTTGAAATTCCATTTTCTTTCCTTTCCTTTTCTCCTGTTTTTAGCTTAATCCTTCCACCACTTTCCATTGCCTCCTGGGCATTCATCATAAGATTAAGGATAGCATGATAAATCTGAGACCTATCCCCTTCAATTATTGATATTTCAGGGGATAATTCTTTTTCTATTATTATATTCTCAAAGCTCTTCTCAACAAGGAGAATTATTTCATTTAAAATGTCGTTCAAATTTATTGGCTCAAATTTAGGAGGGGAGGGGCGATATAGGTTAAGGAGGTTTTCTGTCAAATTCACTCCTTTCATTGCTGATTTTTCGATTGTTTCAATGTATTTATAGTGAAGATCATCTTTATTAAACAAAGATTTTAAGAATGAAGAATATCCAATGATTGCTCCAAGAATGTTGTTGAAGTCATGGGCAATTCCAGCCGCAAGGGCTGATATGCCTTCCATTTTCTTCATGTGCAAAATTTCCTGTTCGAGCATTTTACGCTCTGTTAGATCCTTTATTATTGCTACATATCCAACCCTTTTCCTTTCTTTGTCAAATAGGGGGGAAAGGAAAAAATCGCAAGGGACCCTTTTCCCTTCTTTGTTTATCTTTATTGAATCCATACTGTAAAGGGGCTTTATCTCAAGGGAATTTATAAGTTCATCAATTTCTCCTCTTTCTTTCTCATCCATTAAAATTGTCAACTTCTTTCCCTTTATTTCTTCTTCTTTGTAGCCAAAAATTCTTTCTGCAGAAGGATTCCAGCCAACTATGTTTAAATCTGTGTCAGTAGTTATTATGGCATCTGGAGATATCATAAGAATTTCATTTAGAGTCCTCCACAATTCGTGATATTTCTCCATTGATCTCTTTAATTCAAAAGTTCTCTCTTCAACAAGCCTTTCGAGACCTGAGCTGTATTCCTGAAGCTCTATGTTCTTCCTTTCAATTTCTTCACTGCTATCTTTCATTTTCTGAGAAAGTTCATTGAATGAATAAATAAGTTTACCGATTTCATCTTTTCTCTCACTTACTATCTTCCTTCCCCATTCCTTTCTTTCTGTTATGCTTCTTATTGTTTTTTCCATCTGCTCTATGGGCTGGATAATGTAATTAGAAAAAGCATAATGGTAGAGAAGAGTCAAAGCTAAGATCAGAATTAAGAATAGTCCGGAAAGGAAGATTGATTTCTTTGTAACATTTGCGAATTTCTGATAGGATTTCTCTGCGTCAAGTTCCATTTTGTTTACAAGGTGTTTTAAAGTTTCTCCTGCAATTTCAAAGCTTCCATAACCTCTTGTGTTTGCATGGTAAAAGGCATCTCTTTTGAGGTATTGAGAGGACAATTCGATTTCCTTCAATCTATCATTGTTGTATATTGCAAATTCGTCTCTGAATTTCTCAAAAAGCTTTAAATGAGGATTATTTTTCAGAGAATTATCAAGTTTTTTTAAGTTACTGTCGAGCCTGTTGCCAACTGATTTGGATTGGTTTTCAAATAGAACCATCTCTTCAAATATTTCAGTTCCTATGTGTTTTAAAGATAGAATCCTAAGATTGTAAAAATCTCTAACCACCCAGTACAGAGTTGTGAGGGAGCTAACCTGCTCTCTGTAAAGTCTCATATGGAGATTGTTAAGATAAGAAAGGGTTGCGGTAAAGGCAACTGAAAGGGAAAGAATAACTATAAAGAGGATTCCTGTTCCCAATAGAAATTTTTTAGAAAGTTTAATGTCCTGTAAGAATTTATTCATTGAAATACTTCTCTGTAAGCTGATTTCCAGATTTCCATATCAATCACATCATAAGGGTTAATATTATTCTTAATATATCCTTTTTTCATCAAAAAATTAACCTCTTCCGTGAAATATTTCCAGAAATCACCATTTCTTTTATTTGCGTTGTAAATCTCAGCTGGTTTTGAAAATATTTTTATCTCTTTCATTGCCTTTTTCCACTTTTCCATTTCAAATTCCTCTCTTCTAAAATACATTTTCTTTTTTGCTATTTCAAGAAATTTTTCGAGATTCTCCTCTTTGTTAGACCAAATAGAAGCCTTAATCCAACCAATCAAAATTTTTTTTAGATTTTCTTTTTCTCTTTCAATTAAATCCTCTCGGCAAAATATAGCTTCAAAAACAGGGAATTTAGAAGAATTGAATAATTCAATAGCATTCCCAGCTTCCTCTAATTTAAAGCTTGATGGAGGGTACAGATAAACTCCATCAACCTTTCCACTTAAAAAGGCTTCAGCGCCCATGGATGGAGAGTCAACATTTATAAACTCAAGGGCTTCAATAGGTATATGAAAAGCCTTTAATCCCCTCCATACAAAAAAATCCCCAGCAGGATAAGGAGAAATGGCAATTTTCTTTCCTTTTAAGTCCTTGACTTCAATATCCTTTCTTATAAAGAACTTATCTGCTCCAAAACTTTCATCAACGCACATTAAAACCTTTATTTTTATACCTGTTTCAAGTAAAGGAAGAAAGTCAGCAGGCTCCCCAAAAGATATTTCAGTTAAACCCTTTTTAAAGGAGTTAATCTTTTCCCTTATATTGCCATAATTGATAATTTCTACTTTTACTCCTTCTTCTTTCCATAAGCCAAGTTCTTCGGCAACATAAAGGGGATTCCATGCAATCCATGGAACTATACCTATTTTAAAAACCTTTTCCTCAGAGCTATAAAGAAAAAAGGAATAAATCGCAATAAAAAAGAATAAAAGAAATCCCTTTTTCATATTACTTATATTATATCTTATGCATTTTCAAAACAAAAGGTTTCATTTGACTTTTTCCCTTACTGTCTTTATAAAAAATTATTTATGAGACCTTTAAAAATTTTGATTTTTCTCTCTCTCATTCTCTCGACAATTTACATTACACACCCCCTTTTCAAGCAATTTGTTTATAAATATGAAGTCTTGATTATAGCTGGAAGCAATTCGGAACCGGAGAAAAGCTTTGAATCCATTGTTGAAGGTATGCTCAATTCTTGGAATATACCTTTCAGGAAAATAGAAATTAAGCCCAGAAGCTCGGGAGAGAAGGAGAGGTTATTGGATAAAGAACTCTTTCTTAAAGATAAAACAATCCTTTTTACAAGTGTGATAATAACAAAAAAATTCGATGAATTCTCCGATGAGGAAATAAAGATTCTAAAGGAGATTTCAAAGAGATATGGTGTAAGCCTTATATCCTTCTTTTCCCTCTGTGACAGAAGAAGTAAGGATATTTTTGGGATTGGAAAGTTATCATCTGAAAAGGCTAAATCAGTGGCTTTTTATGTGAAGAGCAAAGAGAAATACCTATTGGGAAATCTTGAAAATGAAGATGTATTTAGAGGGGACGAATTTTTGAAGATAAAAACCAAGAATGCAAAAGTAATTCTTAAAAGCAAAGAATTTCCAATTTTCTTCTACAACAAATTTGGAAAAGGAATAAATTACTACTTTAATTTTAGCCCAAAGGCATGGGAGGTTTTTGATGGTAAACATGTCCTTTTTAGAAGGGCGATTTTTCAGAACAGTGGAAATGGATTTATCTATTTTGACCTTGAAGGCTTGGTTGTTCTCAGATGTGATGACCCTTTAAGGAACATTTCCTGGGAGGATGACCAGAGTTATCAAAAATTTTATTATAAAAGGATGGGGATTAAGGATTGGAAATTCCTTGTGAATGTATTGAAGAAACACAATGCAGGTATGAGTTTTGCAGTAGTTACAGGTTTTAAAGATGATGGGGAAAAAGAAAGAGGGGATCTTTATGTAAAGGGAGAAAGAATAAAAAATAGAGTTTGTGGAAGAATATTTGAATCAAAGGATGTTAAATATGTTTTTAAAATTAAAGAAAAGGAAACCCTTGATTATGAGGAAGAATTTGAAGGTTTAAAACTTGCATTAAAAAGTTATGAAAATCTCGATATTCAACCCCATGGTTTTATTCATTTAAATCCAGAGGAATCTTGGTGTAATGCTTATAATAAACACAATGATTCGGGATGGGGTGTTGAATTCTTCCACTTTTTTGAAAAAAAGGATATTCCAGAAAAATATCAAAAATTAGCTGTAGAAGAAAGTTATAAGAGAATAAAAAGCTGGTTCGGGACTGAGCCATCTGTTTTTGTTCCCCCAGGATTATTCGTATCCTCAAATACAGAAAAAATCCTTAAAGAATTTGGATACAGATACTATTTTGATAAATTTCAGTTAAAAAAACTTTTTAACGATGAGTATAAACCCCTTAAC
>CAZFCI010000199.1:0-3707 GCA_964517525.1 uncultured Clostridia bacterium
GTGTTTTCATATCCAATCCCATCCATATACCTCCTTGATTAAAAGTTTATCAAGGAGGCGGAAAAATTTTCTATTTCGAGTAGAATTTCTTATGATGCAACGAATCGATTTCATATAGAAAATTAGTGATGCAATTCGAAAATTTGAAATTAGGGAAAATTGGTATTAAAATTAATTCAGAGAAATAAATTTAATAAGGAAAAGGAAAATGTAGATAAGAATTAAAGGGGAGAGGGGAAAATAATGTATTTCAAAAAAGATTCAATTTCCTTCCACAGGAGAATTCCCCACATAAAATTTAAA
Organism: uncultured Clostridia bacterium; assembly: GCA_964517525.1. Taxonomy (GTDB): domain Bacteria; phylum Acidobacteriota; class Aminicenantia; order JBFLYD01; family JBBIMS01; genus JBBIMS01. The sequence goes on from CAZFCI010000199.1 coordinate 304, forward strand.
GAGTCAAAAATCTCTGGAAGCTCCAATTTAGCTTTCAGGGAATCAATAAATTTTAAGGAGGTTAAGCCATGTCAGAAAGAGTCTTTCTCGAAGCCAAAAGGCTAATTGAGGAGAATCTTTCCTATGAGGAGGTTGTAGAGAGGTTAAAGGAGAATTTCTCTGACAGAGGCGTCTGGGAAATAGTAGTTGTTTACACAGGAACAAAGTAAGAAAAAAGTAAGAAAGAAGTAAAAATTTAAAGAAAGGAAAAATAAATAGGTGTATTTTATTTTTTTACCCGAAGCTATAAAAAGGGATTTTGTCCATCATCTTGGAGGTGCTTACATCCAGGCATATTTAAAGAAAAAGGGGATTGAATCCAGTCAGTTTGTCCCTGAAGAAAGAATGAGCATTGAAGAATGTGCAGAAAGAATAATTGATTTAGACCCTTCCTTAGTAGGATTTACAATTTATGATTACAACTATTATCTTGTTAAGCTTATCTCAAAAAGCATAAAAGAGAAAAATAAGGATTTGCCAATTCTTGCAGGAGGTCCTTCAGCAACATTCTCAGATATTCTGATTCTTGAAGACAATCCATTTATTGATATATGTGTTAGAGGTGAGGGAGAAGAGACAGTTTACGAGCTTATTTCCGATTATTTCGAGAATGGATTTTTTAAAAATTTAGATGAAGTAAGAGGGATAACATTTAGAAGGAATAGGAATATTGTAAGAAATCAGGACAGACCTTTGATAAGGGATCCGGAAAGGAGAGAGGGAGAACTGGACATTCTTCCATCACCATTTTTAGAAGGTATTTTAAAGGGAGATGAGGAAACTGGAATCCTCACATCAAGGGGTTGCACTTTCAAATGTACATATTGTAATTTCACTGCCATGTCAAGGAATAGAATAAGGTATCATTCAGTGGAAAGGGTTATAAATGAGTTAAGGGTAATAAATAAAATTCTTATGATGAAGGATTCAAAGGATAAAGTTGTGACAATTTATGATGATGCTTTCACCCTGAATGTTCAGAGGGCAAAGGAAATCTGCAGAAGAGTAATTGAGGAGAAATTTTGTTTCAACCTGACCTGTGAGACAAGAGTCGACAGACTCGATGACGAACTCCTTGAACTGATGGCAAAGGCAGGGTTTAAAAGACTCTCCTTTGGTCTTGAAAGTGCAGTTCCTGAGGTTCTAAGGAATGTTAAAAAGGTTGGAGAAGCGAGATCTTCTGATTTCAAAGAAGAGAAAGAATTCATTGAAAAAGTTGAAAGATATGTAAAAAAGACTAAGGAACTGAATATGAAACCAACTGTGAGTATAATTCTTGGTCTTCCAGGAGAAAAATTAAGGGATGGCATAAGGTCTGTAAAATTCGTTAAAGCTCTTGGAGTTGATTTCTATGCCCACAATTTTCTACAGATTTTTCCAGGAACTGAACTATTTGAAACCCATAAAAAATATGGAATAAGAATAGAAAAAGGACAAACTCTTCTACCCTTTGATACATACTACTCTTATGATTTGTCCAGGGTTCCCTTTGGGAAAAAATCCACAGTTCAGGATGAAATAGATAGAAGTATTTCAACGATTATAGGAATTATGGTAAATTCTAAGGAGAGGATTAAAAGGCTTTCAAATCTTTATTCTGATTTCTTAATTAAGGGCTTTATCCCTGAAAAGCCTGTCATAGAGTGGTTGTCAAAGAATTCCCTTATCCTCTCCAATGTTCTATTTCTATTTGGGAACAAAGAGATAAAGAGGGAAGAGATTTTTAAAGTAATGGTCTGTTCAGGTTTTCCATCAAAAAGATTCTATATTTTGAAATTGACGGAAAAATTTAACCGAATATCTCCAATTTCTAAAAATTTCCAGCTTGTCACTTCAAAGGTTTATAAGTGGGATATACATTTCTCTTTAATTCCATTTCACATTTTTAAAGACCAAAAAAATAACAAACTATACGATTATTTTAAAGTTTTATATCTGATTGAGAATAAGGATGATCTGGACTTCTTTGAAGAATTTGTCAAAGGAATTCTTGATGAAAAAAATTCTTTAAGAAAAGAAATAATAAATTTTAAAGGATGTTTCCTAAATGGATGTATTTTTGCAAGGGAATGTCCTTCACTAAATATTCAAAAGCTTGTAATTGAGGAAAATCTATCATTGAAAACATGTTTATATGGGGAAAGGGTTGGGTATGTTGGCGATAATCCATTAGATATTCAGGAAAAATTTTTAGAGATTTTCAGAGAGGAGGAGAGTAGAAGAGGATGTGACTTTTGTCCTGTTAAAGAAGTCTGTTCCAGATGCCCGTTTCTAAAGGGTCCTTTAAAGAATGAATACTGTAGAATAAGAAGGGAGAATCCAAATATCTGGAAAGTTGTCGAGTTTCTTGAAATTGCTTCAAGGATGCCAGGTCTTCTTAAAGAGTAAACTCCTTCTTATAAATCTTCCACCTTTTTTCTATCTCTTTTAAAATCTTTTGAAATTCATTATCCTTCCTCAAATTCTCAAGATAAGGGTCATTTTTTAAGAGGCTATAATTCTCATTCCCATTATCAATGGAAATTCTCAACCATTTCAGGGCAGAATCCTTATCATTAATCAAAGAATAGCAAGAAGCTATTCTGTAAGCTCTGTCAGGATCACTTGAGGATAATTGCTCTATCTCCTTTAAAATCTCTTCAGCTTTTTCAAACTTCCCCTCTCTTGAATAGACCATTGCAAGGGATAAAAGTATTCCTTTATCGTAAGGATATTTTTCAATAGCATTCTTAAGTAATTTTTCAGCCTCTTCGAATTTTCCCTGATATGAAAGGGCAATGCCCAAGTAGGAAAAAGCATATTGGTTCTCTGATTCTTTTAAAATCTTTTTAATTTCCTTTTCAGCCTTTGAATAATCTCCCTTAAAAATGTAAATCCTCGCAATGTTTAAGGAGGCAAGTGTGTCAAGAGGATTTACTTTTCTCACCTTTTCATATTTTTCAATAGCCTTATCCAAAATACCTGAATACTGGTATAATGTTCCAATTGCTCCATTTATAACAGGATTCTTTGGATTCTTCTTGTAAATTTCCTTTAACTCTTTCCAGGCATCTATTTTCCTGTTTTCTTTCATGTATAAAATTGCAAGGATATAACGGGCTCTCAAGTTATTCTTATCAATTTCAAGAGCTTTAAAGCACAACTTTTTTGCGACCTCAATAAGTTCAGGATTGTCTGAAAAACCGTATTCGAGCTGGAATAAATAATTAGTTGCGAGGGCACTATAAATTGGAGCAAAACTCTTCTCCAAATGATTGGCTTTTGAAAGGAATTCCCTTGAAGTCTCAAGATACTCCTTTCTTGGTCCCTTCATAAAGAGGTTATGCCAGTATATTGAATTGAGATATAGATTGTAAACTTCATTA
>CAZFCI010000200.1:0-19842 GCA_964517525.1 uncultured Clostridia bacterium
CTTTTATTATAGAGTAAATCGAAATTAAAAAACTATAATGAGAAATTTGGTTCTCTTCGAATTTATTTCTATCTTCTACCACCCAGTATTGAACCGAGAACCCCTCGAAGTATCTGACGGCCGAGTTCTCTTCCGACGGAACGAGCAGCAGATTTAGCAAGACTTTCAAGAACTGAATCAGATTTCTTTGCTGGTCTTCTTTCCTGAGTCTTTGGAGATGGAGCCTTCTGATAAAGAATTGAAGGCTCTTTTGGCTCGGAAGTTTTCATTGCTCGAGCCTTTAACAATTCATATGCTGATTCCCTATCAATGACTTTTTCATACACTCCATATAACTTCGATTGACGAATGAGCTTCATTCTTAAATCAGGGGTGACGGGACCTATCTGACTCTTAGGAGGAAGAATTAAAGCCCTGTCAACAATTCCAGGCTGGCCATTCTCATCTAAAAAGGATACAAGAGCTTCTCCTACTTTTAATTCTGTAATAACTTTTTCTGTATCAAGTTTTGGATTTGTTCTGAATGTTTGAGCAACTGTCTTCACCACTTTCTGGTCACGGGGAGTAAATGCACGGAGAGCATGCTGGACTCGATTTCCTAATTGACCCAAAACAATATCAGGAATATCAATGGGGGTTTGAGTAACGAAAAAAACACCTACCCCTTTTGATCTTATGAGTCGCACAACTTGCTCGATTTTTTCAAGCAATATCTTGGGAGCATCAGTGAAAAGAAGATGAGCTTCATCAAAGAAAAATACAAGTTTGGGTTTATCTTGATCTCCAACTTCAGGAAGATTTTCAAACAACTCTGAGAGAAGCCATAATAGAAGCGTTGCATAAACTTTGGGCATCGTCAGCAATTTGTCTGCAACAAGAATATTTATAATCCCTCTACCCTGATTATCTGTTTGCATGAGATGCCCGATTTCAAGGGCGGGCTCCCCAAAAAATTTGTCTGCCCCCTGCTCCTCAAGAGTAAGGAGGGCACGTTGAATTGCTCCTATACTTGCAGTTGATATCTTACCATATTCTGTAGTGAATTTTTCTGCATTATCCCCGACAAACTGGAGCATGGCACGCAAATCTTTAAGATCAAGCAATAGGAGTCCATTATCATCTGCTATTTTAAAAACAAGGGATAGAACTCCGCTCTGTATTTCATTAAGATTTAGCAATCTACTGAAAAGTAAAGGACCCATATCAGAAACAGTTGCTCTGAGAGGATGCCCTTGCTCTCCAAAAACATCCCAGAATGAAACTGGACACCCTGAAAATTTAAAATCAGTAAGACCCAATTTCTCTATTCTCTCTGAAATTTTTGGAGTTGATGTTCCTGGTTGACTTATTCCTGAGAGGTCACCCTTTACATCTGCCATAAAAACAGGAACCCCTATAGAGCTGAAATTCTCAGCCATTACCTGAAGGGAAACAGTTTTTCCTGTTCCTGTTGCACCTGCAATTAAACCGTGTCTGTTAGACATTTTTGAAAGGAGATAATGTTCCTTCTCGCCCTTTGCTATAAGCAAATTATATGTCATTTTACTTCCCTCCATTAAATTATGTTAGGTTTTTTTCATTAGATTATTATATCATTTTAAAATTAAACTTCCATTAAAAACCTTTTGATTTGGGTTGATTTGCTTTTCTTTCTTTGGTAATCTAACCTATGTTTATTAAGAGGAGGAAAGAATGAAAGAAAAGATAATAGCTATTTTAGTTTTATTCTCATCATTTGTTTACTCTCAAGAATCTTTGAATTTTAATGATTATTTTATTGACAAAACAATGAGGATTGATTATTACCACATTGGGAATGCTGAGGAAGAAATTATTACTTTGGATAAGATCTACATGACTGGAGTATGGGCAGGAAGCAAAAAGAATTTGGTAGATAATTTCAATAACGGAAGGTACTATGTTAAGGTCTATGATTTAGATTCTGGAAAGTTAATTTTTTCAAAAGGTTTTGATAGCTATTTTGGTGAATACAAGACAACAGAGCCTGCGATAAAAGGTAAAAAAAGAACCTATCACGAAACTGTTATCATTCCCTATCCAAAAAATAAAATCAGGATTGAATTTGAGGTAAGGGGAAAAGATTTTTCTTTAAAGCCCTTCTTCAGTGAAGTTATAGATCCAAAGGATATTTTTATAATAAAAGAAGAGCCAAGAAAAGATGTTGAAGTAATAGATGTCTTAAAAAATGGAAAACCTGAAAATATGGTGGATATTGTCATTGTTGCTGAAGGATACACAAAAAATGAGCGGGAGAAATTATTAAAGGATCTTGAGAAATTCAAGAAAACTTTCTTCTCTCAAGAACCCTACAAATCTTTGATTAATAAATTTAATATTAATTGTGCTTTTAAACCCTCTGAAGAGAGCGGATGTGATGAGCCGAGCCATGGAATATTCAAAAATACCTCAATTGGAGCCACTTTCGACTCCCTTGCCCTTGAAAGATATCTTCTTACAGAGGACAACAAAACTCTTAGGGACATTGCTGGAGTTGTTCCTTACGATACTCTTCTTATAATGGTCAATCACAAGAGATATGGTGGGGGTGGAATTTACAATCTTTTCTGCACTTTTACAACTGATAACCAGTGGTTCGAATATTTGCTCCTCCATGAATTTGGGCACTCCTTTGCTGGGCTTGGGGATGAGTATTTCACCTCGACAGTTGCCTATAACGAATTCTATCCAAAGGGGATTGAACCTACAGAGCCCAATATAACTGCTCTCCTTGATCCAAATAATATAAAATGGAAAGACCTCTTGACTGAGGGGATTGAGATTCCAACACCATGGGAAAAAGAAGAGTTTGAAAAATTAGACCTTGAGCTTCAAAAGGTAAGAGGAGAAATAAACTCAAAAATTGCTAAGATGAAAAGGGAAGGAGCAGATAAAAAAGAAATCGAAGCAGAGGCTGAAAGACTTTCTTTGGAACATTCCAAAAAAATCGATGAATTCCTTTCAAAGAGTAAATTCATAGGAAAAGTTGGAGCCTTTGAAGGAGCTGGTTATTCCTCAAAGGGACTTTACAGACCAATGATTGACTGTATAATGTTTTCGAAAGGGAAGAAATCCTATTGCAAGGTTTGTGAAAGAGCGATAAGGGAGATGATAAAATTTTTAACAGAATGATATTGAAAGGATTTAAAAATAAAAGATTAGAGAATAAATTGGAAGTTCCTTATCTCATTTTCTATGGCTGAATTACCTGAAATAATAATAATTTCCAATCAGATGAAAGAGAAAATCAAGGGGAAAATTTTCAAAGAAGTTGAAATTCATCAAAAGAAATGCCTTAACTGCTCAGTAGAAGATTTCATATCTTTACTGTTGGGGAATAGAATTGTTGATGTATCTTTTCTTGGAAAGTGGTTTTTAATCCTTCTGGAAAGGGGATTCCTTCTGATAAACCTTGGAATGGGTGGGGACATGGTCTATTTCAATACAGATGCTCCTCTTCCAAAAAAGTATCAATTTAAATTTCTCTTTGAAGATGGAACAGGTTTTACTATAAGGTTCTGGTGGTTTGGATATGTCCATTTTGTCAATAATCTTGATGAACATAGATGGATAAGGCAAATTGGTTCTTCTCCTCTTGAGCCATCTTTCACCTTTGAGAAATTTTCAAAGATTCTTAGAGGGAAGAGGGGGAATATTAAAGCTTTTCTCTTAAATCAAAAAAACATATCAGGGATAGGGAATTTTTACATTCATGACATTCTCTTTGAGGCAAAATTACATCCCCTCAGGAAAATTGAAACTCTAAAAGAAAATGAAATGAGAGATCTTTACGATGCAATTGAGAGAAGATTGAAACTAAGTTTTGAGCTTGGAGGAGCTGATTATGAGCTTAATTTCCTTGGCGAAAGGGGAAAATTTAGCTCTGAGTATTACCTCGTTGCATACAAAGAAGGTAAAAAATGCCCTACCTGCGGAACCAAAATTGAAAAAATAAGAACAGGAGGTAACTTCTCCTTTATCTGCAGAAAATGCCAGAAAGCTTAATTTCCTGCTTTACTCTGCTTTTATTACCAAATTATCAAATAGAACTGCTCCGCCTCCACCTGCTTTCCCTTTTGTCCACAGTCCAATTCTTCCTGATCTGTAAGTTCCATCAGAAATCTTTGCAACCTGAGTTCCATTTATATAGAAAGTTAGAATTTCTCCTCTTGCCTCAACAGTGATTTTATTCCATTTTTCAAATCCAACCTTTACAAGATTCGAATTCTCCCAGTGGGAAAGGGCTTGGAACTCTCCATTTACGATTTTCCATATTGAAAACATCCCAGGCCTTCCTGTATAAATTTGGAAGAGATAGCCATTCTTGAAATTGCTGTCAGCTCGGAAGATTATTCCTTGAGAGGAATATGGTCCTGAAATCCTTGATGTATCAACTGTGACTGAGAAATTAGAAAAATTCCTTGGAATAAATGCAATTGCATCACCGAGTTTATCACCACCATCAAAATGGAGAACTCCCTGCTCTACTTTCCATTTACCATTTTCAATAAAGCTAAGATTTCTTAAAGACTCCCTTTCGAATCTTTCTTCAAAAAAGAAAGCAGGCTTGGCAATTCCAATATCAGGCGGTTTCTCTTCTTTTTCTGGCTCAACCTTTTTTGGAGGAGTTTTTGTAAATTCCTTTCTTACTGATTCAAAGAGAAGAACAAACTTTGGTGAGTAAAAATCAGGGTCTATTGAGTGATTGGGATTTAGCTCAAAAACTCTTCTTATCTCCTTTTTGCAATTCTCTGTTTGATTCACTGTGAAATATGTAAGGGCAAGGGAAAGATGAGCCTCAATAAGTTCAGCCTTGTTTCTTATAAGATTTATAGCCTGGTTAAAGAACTCAATAGCTTTTTCGTAGTCTCCATTCATATAGGCTTTTTTCCCTTCCTCAAGAATTTTATCAACATCGGTCTGGGGATAGAGATAAGAAGTGAAAATAAGTATTACAAAGCAAAGGAAAATTTTCTTCATTTTTTTACCTGTTTTCTGAATTTATTGCCCTAAGTTTTCCAGGAACAAGGACAGGAAATACCTGCTCAGGATTGGTAGATGCTCCTGCTGTAGAAAGGGATACTGACAGGTTATCCACTACAATTCTGTCAGTGGAGTAGTCATCTAATGCTTCCAGTCCAAAATACCCTGAAAGGTAGGATGAATCGGAAAAAGAATATACACTCACATCATTTATGTAAATAGTAGTTGTTGAACCACTACATACAATTTTCAATTTATTCCAGTTATTATATGGCTTTATTGCTGAATGCTGAGTCCACTCTTTAATTCTATACCATGAACCACCTGTGGCTTTCCATACACTATAATATCCAGCTCCAGAACCGGAGACTGATAGATCAACAGAGTAACAATTTTTGAAAGTTTTATCAGTTGATCTAAAAACTACCCCGTGATAACTTCCACTGGTCATTAAGGCTGCAATATATAGTTCCAATGTAAAGTTTGTGTAAGGTCCTATATTGTAATAAGTAAATGCATCATCTCTCAGACCCTTACCATCCATACGATATGCATAATTGTAAGCTCTCCATCTTCCTGTTCCGTCATCAACCCAGTAATCTGCAACATTGTCGTCAAAAGTCTCAGTAAATGCTCCTGGATCAAGTTTAGCATTCACAGTGGAGGTTTGATTCTTAGAAACTGAAACTGATGTGGAATATTCCCTATAACGGTCTTTTCTAAGGGTTATTGAATGAGTTCCTGCCTTTACATCAGTCAGAACAGCATTTGTAACCTTTCCAGTATCAGCTCCGTCAAGGAATATTCTTGCTCCTGTAGGATCTGACTTAACATCGATTGAACCTTTCCCTTCCTCCTTCTTTTTTCCAAGGAGAAGAGCAACTGCAACTCCTGCAACAGCTAAGCCTGCAAGGATATAAAGAGCAGTATAACTCTTTTTCTTTTCAGGCTTTTCAACCTTTTCCTTTGCAACTGGAATTTCCTCAACGGGTTTCTCTTCTACTGGCTTTACCTCTTCCTTTTTCTCAACAGGTTTTTCCTCTGCAGGTTTCACCTCTGCAGGAGCTAATGGATTAAGTGTAAGCTCAAAAACATTCTCCTTAATCTTATCAATAATAATCTCCTTTTCAACTGGTTCATATCCTTCTTTAACAACCTTTAACCTGTGTTTTCCAGTGTATAGGGCTCCCCTGAAAGGTGTTAATCCTTTGTTTTCATCATCAATGAATATTGTGGCTCCTACAGGAACAGTATTTATTAAAGCTTCTCTTGTATTTTCCTTTCTCACATCGTCAAAAACCTTTATAAACTTTGGAGAATAAAATTCAGGATCAGGTTTAAAGGATGGATTCAGTTTTAGAATGCTTTTAATCTGTTCCTTGCAATTCTCAATCTGATTAACAGTGAAATATGTTAGAGCAAGGGAGAGATGAGCATCAATTAGAGTCGATTTATTCTTTATTAAAAGAATAGCTTGATTTAGAAGTTGTATCGCCCTTTCATAATCACCATCAAGGTAAGCTTTTTTCCCTTCTTCAAGGAGTTTGTCAATGTCTGTCTGCTGAGCTTGGACAGGGGAAGAAAAGCTTGCAAAGATAACAAAAACAGAAAAGAAAGCAAGCAGGACAAAGGATGAAAGGATTTCAAAATATCCACTTTCCCTTAAATTTTTCATTTGCCCTCCTTAATCTTTATTTTTTCTCTAAATTTAAATTTAATTTTTCAGTTTTTCCATTTACAATATTTACCAATTTGTTTAGTGTTTTAAAACCATTTCTCTCAACAACTACAGAATGAGAGCCCTCTTGCAGTAAAACCTCAACAGGAGAAGGACCATAATCCTTTCCGTCAATTTTTACATTCCCCCATGGAAAGACATTTACTAAAAGCTTTCCAAAGGGAGTGAATTTATGGTGAAGGGTGTAAACCATACCCTTTACAATCTCCACATCATAGATTTTACTTTCGTATCCCTCTATTGAGAATTCTATAATATGTCTTCCTTCTGGAAGTTCAATAGACTGCCTTGGTGGAAGCTCATAACGGTACTTGCTGTCTATCAAAACAGAACAGGGATGGGACGATGAAATAACTATAGCACCCTTTGTGGATGAAATAGGTGGGGGAGGAGTGATTGGTTTTGTTTCCTCCTTTTGTTTCTCAGATATTGAAGGAGTTATCTCCTCCTTTTTACTTTCTGCTGGTTTTTCTTTTTCGACTTTCTGTTTCTTCCCCTGCTCTTCCTTTTTGACCTCAGGTGTGCCTTCTTTTAATCCTGCCTTCTCCTCTTTGGGCTTCTCTTCTGGTAATTTCTTCTCGAGAGAAGGTTGAATAGATGGTTTTGTTTCAGTTTTTTCAATTTCTTTTTTAGGCTCTTCCATTTCAGTTTTCTGAATCTGAGTTTGAGGAGCTTCCTTTTGAGAAAAAATTCCCATTATTGATGTTCTCAAAGGAGGAATCGTAATTAATGAAATTATAAGAATTGCAAGAACTATAACTGGAACAAAAATAAAGAGAGGAGCTTTGTTCCTTTTTTCAACTGCCTCAGCATAGGATGGAACAGTTTTAAACTTTTTGAATTCAAGGGATTCTTCCTTTTTTGGTGTGACTTTTTTTAAGATTTCCTCTTCAGGAATTGATATTGTTTCAAGGGGCTCAGGCTGAACAACCTTTTTAGGCTCAAGAGGTATTTTCTGTAAGGCTTCTTTCATCTCTTCTGCACAGGAGAATCTTTTGTTGGGATCCTTTTCAAGGGCTTTTAATATGACATTTTCCATCTCAGGAGAAATTTTAGGATTAAATTTCGATGGGAGAGGAGGAAGCTCATTTACATGCTGGTATAAAACCATTAGAGTGTTTTCACCTTTGAAAGGAAGCTCTCCTGTAACCATCTCATAAAGGGTCACACCTGATGAATAAATATCAACCCTATGGTCAATGGGAAGTCCCTTAGCTTGCTCAGGAGAAAGATAGTAAGCAGTTCCAAGAATTGCTCCTGATTTTGTAAAACTTGTTGATTCAAGGGTTCTGGCAATTCCAAAATCAGCAAGGATTGTCCTATCGTATTTGTCAATCATTATATTGTGGGGCTTTATATCCCTATGAATTATTCCTTTTTTATGGATGTAAGCAAGAGCATCAAGGAGATCGGACATTATCTTAATTGCCCTTTTTTCATAAAGCTTTCCTTCCCTTCTAATTATTTTATTTAGGGTCTCTCCTTCAATGAATTTCATTATGAAGAAAACAATCCCCTCAACAATTCCAATATCATATATGGGAACAATGTTGGGATGTTCAAGATTAGCATATATTTTTGCTTCTCTTCGGAATCTCTCTATTGTCTCCTCATCCCTTGAATATTCCTTGTATAGAATCTTTATTGCACCAAGTCTTTCGAGATATAAATCTCTAACTTTATAAACAAGAGCAAATCCTCCCTTACCGATAAGCTCAAGGAATTCATACTTGCCTGAAAAATGTTTTTTTAAAATCTCTACTTCTTCGTAAATCTTTTCAGGCATCTTCGAACCTTCAAAAAAAGTATATTTTAAAATAACATAAGAGTCAAATTTTTAATAATCTATTTTACCTTCTTGCCACTTGGTTTTAAAAAATATATAATCACTTTCTAACTGGAGGAAGAAATGTTAAAAGCGATTTTTGGATTGGTAATTCTTCCCTTGTTTATAATCCTTTTATCTTTCATCCTTTCTTTAAATTGGGGAGGAAGAAAATGAATTATGATGTTTCCACAAATATCTGGGCTCTTTCTGCATTTATTTTATATCTTCTAATGATGATTGGAATTGGTATAATAACAACCCGTTTTTCCTCATCCGGAATAGCTGAATTCTTCCTTGGTGGAAGGAAAATGAAAACCTTTGTAGTTGCCCTTGCCGCTGTAACCTCAGGCAGGTCTGCCTGGCTTCTAATTGCCATGTCAGGAATGGCTTTTGTAAGAGGTGTATCAGCAATATGGGCTGTTGTTGGCTATATCCTGATGGAGCTTTTTCTTTTTATCTATGCTGGAAGAAGGCTAAGAAATTTCACCGGTAATATGGGAAATCTGACAATCCCTGATTATCTTGAATCAAGATTTGAGGATAGATCTCATATCTTGAGAATCTTTTCTGTTATTCCAATAATTATTTTTATGGTATCCTATGTCTCAGCCCAGTTCAATGCAGGAGGGAAATCCCTTTCAGCAAGTTTTGGAATATCCCAGCTTGGGGGGGTTCTAATAACAGCTGGAATTGTTATTTTTTACACAATGATGGGAGGTTTTCTCGCAGTCTGTCTAACTGACATGATTCAAGCTATTGTAATGATTTTTGCCCTCATGATTCTTCCAGTAGTTGCAATTTTTAAAATTGGTGGATTAAATGAACTTCTATCGATACTAAAAGGGCTTTCTCCTCAATACATTGACCCTTTCTCTCTTTCTTTTGGAACTTTTATAAGCTTTCTCGGAATAGGTTTTGGCTCCCCTGGAAATCCCCACATTCTTAACAAATACATGTCAATTGAAAATCCGGAAAAGCTTAAAAAAACAGGATTCATAGGAACTTTATGGAATGTTCTCATGGCTTGGGGAGCAATCTACATTGGCCTTGCTGGAAGGACAATTTACAAAGAACTTGCTTATTTACCCAATAAAGACCCAGAGACAATTTATCCCTTATTGAGTTCCCAGTTCTTGCACCCCTTTCTCTTTGGGATAACTATTTCAGCAATTTTCGCAGCAATAATGTCAACTGCTGACTCCCAGCTTCTCGTTGCCTCTTCTGCAATAATCAGAGACCTTTATCAGCAAATATTTTCAAAGAATAAAGAACTTTCACAAAAACAGCTCGTTTTCTGGAGCAGGGTAGCAACTTTTGGAATGGCAATTGTTGCATTAATTTTTGGAGCAGTAGCAAAGAAACTAGTCTTCTATCTTGTTCTCTTTGCTTGGGGTGGACTTGGTGCTGCCTTTGGACCATTGATTCTTCTCTCTTTATACTGGAAGAAAATAACAAAATGGGGAGCAATTTCAGGAATATTTGTTGGAACAATTACAGAAATAGTCTGGTATTCAATTCCTTCCTTAAAATCATTGGTTTCCGAGTGGGTTCCAGCTTTTATTTTTTCTCTTTTGGCTGTTATAATTGTAAGCCTTTTGACCAAGCCTCCTGAAAATGCTGATAATCTAATACATTTCATGAAAGGGTAAAATTTGATAATATATTCTTGGAAATGAAAAATTTGGAGGAATTATGGACTTTTTATTTAACGAAGATCAGATACTTTTAAGAGAATCTGTCAGGGAGTTTTCTTTAAAGGAGATTGCCCCAAGGGTCAAAGAGATGGATGAGAAAAAGGAAATACCAGAAGATTTGCTTAGGAAAATAGCTGAAATGGGCTATCTCGGAATAATTTTTCCTCCAGAATATGGAGGGGCAGGTCTCAGCTATATTGATTACTGCATAATTCTTGAAGAAATCTCTAAGGTTGACCCATCAATTGGACTTACAATTGCTGCCCACAATTCCCTATGTTCAAACCACATTTACCTTTTTGGAAATGAGGAACAAAAAAGAAAGTATCTTACAAGACTTGCAAAGGGAGAAACCCTTGGAGCATGGGCTCTCACAGAGCCTACAGCAGGCTCTGATGCTGGTTCAATCAAAACAACCGCAAGAAAGGAAGGAAATAAGTGGATTTTGAATGGGACAAAGGTCTTTTGCACCAATGGCTCAACGAGCGATATTATCGTTGTAATGGCTGTTTCAGACAAAAGTAAAGGGAAAAGAGGGATTTCTGCTTTCATTGTTGAGAAAGGAACAAAAGGTTTTTATCCCGGAAAGAGGGAGGACAAATTGGGGGTTAGAGCATCTGATACTTCAGAGCTTATATTTGAGGATGCTGAGGTTCCAGAGGAAAACCTTTTGGGTGAGGAAGGAAGGGGTTATCACGATGCCCTGACTGTTCTTGATGGGGGAAGGGTTTCAATTGCAGCCTTCTCCCTTGGAATTGCAGTGGGTGCCCTGGAAGCAGCCATTAAGTATTCTAAGGAAAGAGTTCAGTTTGGGCAGCCAATTTCAAACTTTCAGGCAATACAGTGGATGCTTGCTGAGATGGCTACAGAAGTTGATGCAGCAAGACTTTTAACTCTTAGATCAGCCCAGCTAAAGGACAAAAAACTCGATGCAATAAAGGAGTCCTCAATGGCTAAATATTATGCATCGGAAGTAGCAGTGAAATGTGCTAATCTTGCTGTCCAAATCTTTGGAGGTTATGGTTTCACAAAGGACTTCCCTGTTGAAAAATTTTACAGGGACTCAAAGATTGCTACAATAGGCGAAGGGACATCGGAAATTCAAAAATTGATAATCGCAAAGGAGGTTTTAGGAAAATAGATGGAAGAAAGATTCTCTGAATTGATAAATGGAATATTGGAAGGAAATCAGAGAGTTATAGCAAAAACAATCAGTATGGTGGAAAATCAGGAAAATGGATCAATTGAGATTCTTAAAAGAATATATCCAAATACAGGAAGAGCTCGTGTCATCGGAATAACTGGTTCTCCTGGAACAGGGAAAAGCACCCTTGTTGACCAGATGATTTTTAGATGGAGGAAGGAAGGTAAAAAGATTGGGGTTATTGCTGTTGATCCAACAAGCCCTTTTTCTGGTGGAGCAATTCTTGGAGATAGAATAAGGATGATGAGACACGCTTACGATGAGGATGTTTTCATAAGGAGTATGGCATCAAGGGGTTATCTTGGAGGAGTCTCAAGATTTACTGGAGATGCAATAAAAATCCTTGATGCATCAGGAAAGGATATAATAATTGTGGAAACTGTTGGGGTTGGACAGGATGAAATTGAGATTGTTAAACTTTCAGATCTTGTAGTCCTTCTTTTAAATCCAACTTCTGGTGATGATATTCAGGCTTTTAAAGCTGGAATAATGGAAATTGCGGATATATATGTTATCAATAAAGCTGATCTTCCAGAAACAGAAAGGATGGAAATCCAGCTTAACGCTCTCCTCTCCCTTTCTTCCAACAAAAATATTCCAATAATCAAAACTGTGGCTATAAACGGAGAGGGTGTGGACGAACTTGTCAAGACAATCGACCAGATGACCTACCAAAGTGACAGACTTAAAACTATAGAAAAAAGGAGAAAAGAATTTGCAAAATGGCTCCTTTTTGAACACCTAAAAGAAATTCTCTCTTCAAGAGTTACAAAGGGAATAACTGAGGAGGAAATGGAGAAGATAATTGAAAGAATATACAGTAAAGAAAGTGACCCTTATTCCATGGCTGAAGAACTTGCAAAGAGGGTAAAGATTAATGAAGATTGACCATATTGCAATTGCTGTAAGGGATATTGAAGATGCTATAAAAAAATGGAGCTTATTTTTAGATTCGAAACCTTTAATAAAAGAGATTGAAAGCGAAGGAGTAAAATTATTCTTCATTAAAATAGGAGATACAAAAATAGAAGTAATTTCCCCTTTAAATGAAAACTCAAATCTTAATAACTTTTTAAACAAAAGGGGGGAGGGACTTCATCACATTTGCCTATCTGTTGAGGATTTTGAGAAATTCAAGAAAAAGCTTCAGGATAAAAACATTCAGATTGTCAAAGAGGGAACTGGATATGATGGAAAGAGAATCCTCTTTTGCCACCCATCATCTTTAAACTCAGTTCTTCTTGAAATAAAAGAAGCTTAGGGTTTTCCTTTTGGATTTTGTGATTTTATAATCTATACACTTTTTCTGGTGTTACTATAATAGAAATTTTTTTATCCCATTTATCCATAAGATAGGAAAAATCCTCAAAAATCTGAGCCTCGTGTACAAGAGCAATTCTTGGCGTTTTTTTATCAATAAGACCACCTTTAGAAAGTATCTCATCCTCTCTATCTCCAAAACCAGTTCCCTTCCCTATTCTGTTACCTTTCAAATCGCAGGCAACAGCACCAGTAAGATAAAGATCAACCTTTGGAAGGGAAGAATCTATTTCTACCAATTTTCCAAATTCTGAAAAGCCCTTTATACTTGAAGCCCTAAAGGCTTTTTCCTTAGGGATGTTTTTAAGGAGATAAAATCCGGTTACTCGAGGAGCTACAACAAGAAGGGTTTTCCCTTCTTTTATTGCTTCAAACCTTGCATATTGGAGGACAGAATCAGGAGCGGAGAAAATAAATTTTGCTTCCTTCCATTCTTTGAGATTTTTCAATCTTTGCACTGCGATATCAGAACCTATAAAATTTGGTATCCTTCCAAAGCAAGGGCGAGGAAAGGAAACGAGATTATTCATTTCCATATATTCCCAAACAGCCTTCCTGATCTCATCTTTTTTCTTGAAGTTTCTTAATCTTAAAGGGTTCATACTTCTTCACTTTATCATTTTTTAAGAATAACACAAAGGTTATTTCTAATCCAAAACAGGATTCATTTGACAAGAGCTATTTCGTGAAATATGATAATTTAAAATGAAGAGCTTAAAAAGGAAATTTTCATTATTAAAAAAAGCTTTACCAATGATTTTTTTTAATAGATTGAACAGTCTAAAATCTTCCCTCTGGAGGTAAATGTGAATAAAAAATTTTTGATAATTGCAGGGATTTTTTTCATAGTTGTTTTGAGTGGCGAGCTTTCTCTTAAAAGTCAAAGTAAAACGATAAACTATGATAATATTTTCCCAGGTGAGATCAATGTATGCAATCTTTTTCCAAAGGAAAAGATAGAAGAGATATCAGGGAAAAAATTCGTCAGTATTAGACCTGGCAAAAATAAGACCCTAAAATACACAGAATACTTTTGTGAATATCGTCAGGAAACCCTTCCATATTCTGTTGAACATGGAACACCTCCCCAACCTCCAAAACGAATTGTCATAAGCTTTGTTCGAGGCGACATAAAAGGATTAAGAGAGGCTTATAGGCTTACTAATGACGAGGCTAAACAGGACAAAAGTATCCCATTTCCTCATCAATTAATCTTCGATAGAAAAGGTAAAGTTTTGAGACTTGAAATTTTCTTGGCTGAGAATCTTGAGCTTATTATTAATACTTGGTGGAGCTTTTTAAACTCAGAGGAGAGTTTACAATTTTTTAAAAAATTTGCTCTGTATTTCAAAGAATTTGTTCGAAGCAAATCCCAAGGAGAAAATAAAAGTACTTATGATAATAGAAGTAGCAATGAAACTGTTCCTCTGCCTCGAGACGAAGATATTATCCGTATTTTTGTCGAGCTTGTAAAAGAAGATCCAGCAAGAGCTGCTTTAATGATTAAAACTGAGAGTGAAAATGAAAGACAAAACTGGGCTATTCAGTTTGCTGCTATCAAATCCATAAAGCTTTTAAAAATGGAAAGAGCCAATGAGAATTTCTGGACTGATAATAAACACATTTTTAAAGTTACTCTTCATGTCTTAATGGGCATTAGATCCGCTGATGCTCCAATCCCTTATTATGGATGGGCGAACGGAACAAATGTCCGTTGGATTACCTTAGAAAAAATAGGAAGAGTTTGGAAAATTACTGAAATTGCTACAGGACCATAATCAAATTCACTTGTAATTAATCAATCCTCTCCCAATTTTTAGAGAAATGAATTATAATAAAAAGATGTATTTAAAGGATAAAAGTTTGGAATACATTCTTCTATATACTTCTTTCCTGCTCTTTATTTTTTTTATTCCAATTTCAATTGCCACATCCCAGTTCTTTCTTTTTTTTAGCTTTATTGTATGGCTTTTTTCCATCATTAAGAGAAGATCCAAAATTGAATTACCTTCAATATTTATCCCTCTTCTTTTTTATTCTTTTTTTACAATTCTTTCCACAATCTTTTCAGTTAATTTTGTTACAAGCTTAAAGGATTCTAAGGAGCTTCTTCTCTTTCTAATCGTCCCTCTTATTTACAGTTCTTTTAAAGAAAAGGAAAATTTCTCATCTTTCAACTATGCCCTTTCCTTCGCCATGATTCTCTCCTTCTTGATTTGTCTTGCTCAAGATAGGGGGGCAATCTTTCCCCAGGAAAGGGTTTCAGGATTCTTAGGGCATTATATGACTCAATCGGGGGTTGTTCTCCTTTCCCTTTGCTTATTCCTTTCAATGACTCTAATGGATAAAAAATTAACAAGAATATTTTGGTTTTTTGTCTCCGCTTCATCTCTTTTATCCCTGATTCTCACTTTTACAAGAGGTGCATGGCTTGGTGCATTTTGTGCTATATTTTTGATTATTATCCTTTATAAACCCAAACTTTTGTTTCTTGCTATACCCATTATTATCCTGATTGTTTTGATTTCTCCAATCAATGTAAAAAACAGATTTTTGAGTATTTTTGATCCTAACGATGAAACTAACAAGGACAGGATTCATATGGGGATTGCAGGGATGAGAATAATCTCAAAATATCCCCTTTTTGGTTCTGGACCTGATACAGTTAGATTGATTTATAAAGATTTTAAGGTTGAAGAAGCTGTTAGGAATAATCCCCATCTTCACAATAACATTATTCAGATCTTCGCTGAGAGAGGCATTTTTGCCTTAATCTCCTGGCTATGGTTTATTATTATTTCAATAAAAAAGAACTGGGAAGTCTTCAAATTTAGCAAAGAAGATTTCTTTAAGTTCTCTTCCCTTGGAGCAATAGGAGCAATATTTGGCTTTTTCATATCAGGTTTGTTTGAATACAATTTCGGAGATTCGGAAGTTAAAATGCTTTTCCTTTATGTTATTACATATCCCCTCCTTTCTATAAAAAAATCAAAAGGAGTCTTAAATGAAAATTAAAAGAGCAAAAGAAATAGTTGGAAAATTCAAAGGTTTAAAGGTCCTCGTTATAGGGGATGTAATGCTTGACAGATATATAATAGGTAAGGTCTCAAGAATTTCTCCTGAAGCTCCTGTCCCTGTTCTTGAAATCCAAAAGGAAGAAGTAAAAGGTGGAGGTGCTTCCAATGTTTTTCTAAATTTAAAAGCCCTTGAGGCTGAACCAACTATACTTTCTGTTATCGGAAAAGATTCAGAAGGAGAGGAACTAAAAGGGATTCTTGGGAGAAAAGGGGTTTTTCTATTCCAAGACCCTTCAAGACCAACAACAGTTAAAACTCGGGTTATTGCTCACCATCAGCAAGTTGTTCGGATGGACAGGGAAGTTTCCACAAAGGTTTCCTCAGATGTTGTTGAAAAGATGCTTAGATTAGTTGATATAAAAAGCTTTGACAGCATCCTAATTTCTGATTACAACAAAGGGGTTGTTACTGAGAATTTGATTGAAAGCATTAAAATAAAAAAGAAGAAATCAGCCAAAATTTTTGTTGATCCAAAGGTTGAGAATATTTTTCTTTACAAAGATGTAAATCTTATCTCTCCAAATCATGGAGAGGCTGAGAGGATAACAGGGGTAAAAATGATGGGGGATAGTGATTTTATAGAAGGTGCAAAGAAGATCAAGAAAATGCTTAATTGCCAGTATGTTGTAATTACAAGGGGAGAGGAGGGAATGACATATTTGGACGAAAATAATATAGGAGGGCATCTCCCTGCAAAGGCAAGGGAGGTTTACGATGTAACTGGAGCAGGGGATACAGTGATCTCAATTCTTACACTTTCCATACTTGCTGGAGCAGGAATTGAAGAAGCATGTGAACTTTCAAACTATGGTGCATCTGTGGTTGTCTCAAAGCTTGGTACAACAGCTGTTTCCTGCTCAGAACTTTTAAGGGCAATCGAGAGAGACAATGAGAAATCTAAATGAAACTTTTAGACATATTTTTAGGTATAAAAATATAAGTAAATTCTAAAATTTAAAAAAATGGAGAAAAAATGCGAATTTCAAGATTTTTCCTGCTATTTGTTCTCTTACCTTTTTTACTCGCAGATGGTAGAGAGTATGAAATAAAAGAAGCAAAATGTCCAATTAGGATAGATGGTTATCTTGATGAAAATTGCTGGTTAGAAGCTGAATCTATTGGAGACCTAATTCAGAGAGAACCGAACTCGGGTTCCCCTCCCACAGAAAAGACAGAGGTTAAAGTTATCTTTGACAAAAACAGCCTCTATTTTGGTATTTATTGCTTTGATTCTGAACCTAAAAAAATTGTTGCAAGCTCCATGGCAAGGGATTCAGATTTGAGATCTGATGACAGGATTGAAATTCTTCTTGATCCCTTTCTGGACAAAAGAAATGCATTCCTGTTTGCAGTAAATCCAATAGGTGCAATAATGGATTCCATTATTAGTGAGAATGGGGCATATATGAATAGGGAATGGGATGCTGTATGGGATGCGAGGGCAAGGATTGTTGATGATGGATGGATAGTTGAGATTGAGATTCCCTTTAAATCTTTAAATTTCAATCCTTCCAACGACAAATGGGGATTTAACATTGCCAGATTTATAAGAAGGAAACTTGAAGAGGATAGATGGTGTTCACCAAGTCTTGACATCAGATTTGTTCAGGTATCAGAGGCTGGTATTATCAAAGGAATAAAAGGAATCTCTCAGGGGCATGGAATAGATTTAAAACCCTATGGAATTTTAGGGCAATCATGGGCGAAGGAGAATGGAGGGGAAAAGTTTCCCGTAGATGCTGGAGCAGATCTCGTCTACAAAATAACACCAAATTTGACAAGTTGTATAACAATTAATACAGATTTTGCAGAGACAGAGGTCGATGAGAGAAGAATAAATCTCACTCGTTTCCCCCTTTTCTTTCCAGAAAAAAGGACATTTTTCCTTGAAGGAGCTGGGGTTTTTAGCTTTGGAGAGTCCATGGGATTTGGATTTAGAGGACCTGATTTCCTTCCCTTTTTCAGCAGAACTATTGGATTAGGAGAAGATGAAGAAGGTAACAATGTCTCAATTCCAATAATTGGTGGTATCAAGCTAACAGGAAAAATAAAAGATTATGAGATTGGTTTTCTTGATGTAGCAACAGATAGATACGGAGATATTGAAAGGAAAAATTTCCTTGTTGCAAGGGTCAAGAAACCTCTGTGGAAGCAGTCTTATGTGGGCATAATTTTTACTTATGGAAATCCTGAAGGTGATGAAAGGAACTTTCTCACAGGCTTTGATTTTAGATACAGGACATCAAAATTTCTCAGAAACAAAAACTTTTATTTTCTCCTTTATGGCTTAAAAACCAACACAGAAGGGCTGAAAGGTAATGATAGCGCCTTTGGTTTCAGTATAGGATATCCCAATGATACCTTTGAAGCCTCCTTTTCCTGGAAGCAGATTGAAAAAAATTTCAATCCTGCTCTCGGTTTTGTATATAGAGAAGATATAAGGAAAGCTTTTCTATCTTTAACATACGCACCGAGACCCAAGAAGTTTGGAATAAGAAGAATGCCCTTTGAGCTTAGATGGAATGAGACAATGGACTTGAAGAATAAACCTTTGATGAGAAATGTGTTTATAGCTCCTATAAATATTGAATTTGAATCAGGAGAACATATAGAATTCAACATTATTCCCCAGTATGAATATGTTGATGAGGGATACGAAATTTTTGAGGGTATTTATATACCTGCAAAGGAATACAAACAGACAAGATACAGAATTCAGATAGAGACAGCTTCAAAGAGGCCCTTGAGTATTGATGTTATGTACTGGTGGGGCGGATTTTATGGAGGGAAGAACAGAAGCCCTCAAATAGGTTTGAATTATAGATCAGGAAAGCATGTGATTCTTGGTCTAAAATATGAACAGAATAGGGTCTCCCTTTCTCAGGGCTCTTTCACAACAAAAATCTATTCCATCAGGTTTGACTACTCCTTCAATCCAAGATTAATTCTTTACAATTTCCTTCAGTATGACAATGAATCTGACAATATAGGTATAAACTCGAGGCTGAGATGGACTATATCTCCTGGAAATGATATCTTCTTTGTTATAAACCATTCATGGATAGATTATGATGGAGAGGGAAGGAGATTTTTCAATTACACCAATGATATAAGATTTAAAATAGTTTATACCCACAGGTTTTAATTTTTTTCAAGCTCCTTTCCAAATTATTGATTTATTCAAATTAAGATTGGATAATATAAAAATGAATCTCAATGAAGGAGGCTTATTATGATTATAAAGGATATTATTGCAAGAGAAATTCTTGATTCAAGAGGGAACCCAACAGTTGAAGTGGAACTTATTGACGAGATAGGGGCTGTTTATGTAGCTTCTGTTCCCTCAGGAGCATCTACAGGGAAAAGAGAGGCTCTGGAATTAAGGGATGGGGACGAGAGAAGGTATAAAGGGAAGGGAGTTTTAAAGGCATGTGACAATATTTTTAAAAAGATAGCTCCAAAAATTGTCGGGAAGGAATTCGCTTCTCTTGCTGAAGTTGACAAGCTCTTAATAGAAATGGATGGAACACCCAATAAAAGTAACCTTGGAGCAAATGCAATTCTTGCAGTTTCCATGGCTTTTACAAGAGCCTTTGCAGGAGAAAGGGGAGTTCCTTTATATGAATTTTTAGGAGGAGTATCAGCGAACTTATTACCAATTCCCATGATGAATATTTTGAATGGTGGAGCTCATGCAGACAACAGTGTTGATATTCAGGAATTCATGATAGTTCCAGTCAATGCTCATTCTTTCCATGAAGCTCTCAGAATGGGAGCTGAGGTCTTTCAAACATTAAAGGGTGTTTTAAAGAGCAAAGGCTATTCAACTTCTGTGGGAGATGAAGGAGGGTTTGCTCCTAATCTTAAATCTAACGAAGAACCACTAGAATTGCTTGTTATGGCCATTGAAAAGGCTGGTTATAAACCAGGGAAAGACATTTATATTGCTTTAGACCCAGCAGCAAGTGAACTGTGGAGTG
>CAZFCI010000201.1:0-17001 GCA_964517525.1 uncultured Clostridia bacterium
ATTTATTGTATTGCATTAGGAAGAAAGGGAAAAAAATAACTTGGAAAATCAAACTTCCTTCAGAAATTATGGCAGTAAATTCAGACAATAAAAGGGTTTATTTTATCTGTGGCTCAGATATAATTCTTTGCCTCAAAAGAAAGGGTGGAGACATTATCTGGTGGAGAAGTATCAAGGAAAGATGTTTCCCCAAAATAGAATTTTTAAATGGTAATTTGCTCATATCTCACAGAGAAGGGATTCAGTTTCTTAACATAAAGAATGGCACTTTAAATGGAAAGCTTGACATTTCGATAAACTTTGCTCCTATTCTATCGAGGGATTATTTGATTTTATTTAAAACAGATAGAATCTTAATCTATAAAGCTAAAAAATGAGGATTTTAATTACAGGAGGTGCAGGTTTTATAGGCTCCAATCTTACAAGGTTCCTTACCATGAAAGATCATAAAGTAAGAGTAATAGATAATCTTTCAACCGGTAAGATGGAGAATCTCAATGAGATAATTGAAAAAATCGATTTTTTCGAGGTAGATATTACGGAGGAAGAACACTTAGAAAGAATCTTCGAAGGCATAGATTATGTTATCCATCTTGCAGCAATTACCTCTGTACAGAAGTCATTGGAAGAGCCTGATTTAACTTTTAAAGTTAATATTGAGGGGACAAATAACATCCTCAAATTTTCGGAGAAGCTTAAGGTCAGAAAAATCATCTTTGCATCATCTTGCGCCATCTATGGTAATCCAAAGAAACTTCCTGTCCTCGAAGATTCTGAGTTTTCTCCCTTGTCTCCCTATGCAGAGTCAAAAGTAAATGGAGAAAAATTATGCCTTGAATTTTTAAAGAAGGGAATTGATATAGTAATATTGAGATTTTTTAATGTTTTCGGACCAAAACAGGATGCAGACTCGCCATATTCAGGGGTTATTTCAAAGTTTATTAAGAAAATTTTAAAGGGGGAAAGGCCTATTATTTACGGGGACGGCGAACAAACAAGAGATTTTGTTTATGTTGATGATGTCTTATCTGCAATAGAAAAAACTCTTCTTTCAAAAACAGTGAACAGGGTATTCAATATCGGTAGCGGCAAAAGATATTCTGTTAATCAAATTTTTGAAATTTTAAAGAGAATCTCCGAGTTCAAGGAAGAGCCTGAATACAAGGAAGAGAGAAAAGGAGAGGTAAGACATACTCTTGCAGACATATCAAGAGCACGAATTGAGCTTGGTTGGAAGCCAGAAATTTCCATAGAGGAGGGGCTAAAAAGAACCTTTGAATACATTAAAGGAGGATAACTCAATGAATAGAGAAAAAGCATTAGAACTTCTTAAAACTCATCTAAGTAATAAAAATCTCATAAAGCATTCCCTTGCTCTTGAAGCATGTATGAGGGGACTTGCAAGACACTTTCATGAGGACGAAGAGAAATGGGGACTCGCAGGATTGATTCATGATCTCGATTATGAAAAGACTCAAAATGAGCCTGAAAAACACACCATGATAGCATGTGAAATATTGAAAGAACATGGTGTTGATGAAGAGATTCTAAGAACAGTCCGTTGTCATGCAGGGATTGAAAGACCAGTTACAAAAATGGAATGGGCAATATATTCAGCGGATCCTTTAACTGGCTTAATAGTAGCAGCAACTCTAATGCATCCGACGAAGAAAATACAAAATGTTGACACTGAATTTGTGTTGAGGAGATTTAAAGAGAAAAGTTTTGCAAAGGGAGCTGATAGAAACATAATATCAGAATGTCAGAATTTAGGGCTTTCCCTCAGCGAATTCATTGAGATCTGTCTTAAGTCAATGCAAGAAATCAGTGATGAATTAGGTCTATAAAATGCTCATTCTTTCTCTTGATACCTCAACAGAGAAAGGCTCAATAGCAATTCTCGAAAATGATAATCTCCTGGGAGCTGTTTTCCTTTCCCAGAAAAAAAGTTACTCCCAGATTATTATCCCATCTATTGATTTTATACTAAATCAGCTCTCTTTATCCTTAGAGGATATAGAAGGTTTTTCTGTTTGCGTTGGTCCTGGTTCCTTCACAGGAATAAGAATAGGAATTTCGTGTATTAAAGCTTTCTCCCTTGCATTAAATAAAAAAATCGCACCTGTAAGCTCCCTTTACGCTTTAACTTTCAAGCTCAAGGAGATTAAAAATTCTTTTATATGTCCAGTCATCGACGCAAAAAAAGGTGAGATTTTCAGCTCTCTTTATTTCTTTGATGGAGAGAATTTTAAAACTTTTATTGATGAGGGTTGTTACAATCCTTCGGATTTCTTCTCTAAATTTAAAGAAGAAAGGATTTACTTTATTGGGAATGGATGTGAGATATGGAGAAAGGAAATTGAAAAGAACACAAAGGAGGCAATCTTTCCAAATTACAACATATTTTTGGCTGAAGAAATAGGAAAGATTGGCTATAAGATTCTTGCTAAAGGAGAGGGGAAGAGCCCGGAAGAAATAATCCCTTTGTATTTTCGTCCATCGGAAGCAGAGCTTAAAAGTAAAACTTTGAGGGAAAAGGATGATTCCTAAATCTAAGTTAAAAATAAGAAAAATGAGAGTTGAGGATCTCGAAAGAGTTCTTGAAATTGAAAGAATATCCTTCTCGAATCCCTGGAGTAGGAACGCTTTCCTTTACGAGATTGAGAGTGATGTTTCGTATCCATGGGTTATAGAAATGGATAACAAAATTGTTGGATATTCCATCCACTGGCTTATTCTTGATGAAGCCCATCTCAGCAACATTGCGGTTGATCCTTTGTTCAGAAGAAGAGGGATTGGAAAATTCCTCCTTGAAAAAATTATAGAATCCGTAAAAAAAATGGGAGCAAGGTTTCTAACTCTTGAGGTAAGAGTTTCCAACACAAATGCCATTTCCCTTTACACAAAGATGAATTTCAAAGTGGTCGGAATAAGGAAAAATTATTACACTAATCCTGTTGAAGATGCATTTATAATGATTAAAAATTTTGATTGAATAATAATTTGGAGGTACAAATGCGTAAAGCAAAATTTTTTGCGACCCTTTTATTCTCTTTATTTTCTTTATCTTTTTTAAGAGCTCAGGAAGAGGACCAGTACTTGTGGCTTGAGGAAGTATTGGGACAGAAAGCCCTTGAATGGGTCAAGATCCAAAATCAGGAATCAACCTCTAAGCTTGAAGGAGTGCCAGTTTTCAGAAGTATTTATGAAAAGACCCTCGAAATTCTTAATTCTCCTGCTCGTATTCCTTATGTTTCTATTTATGGAAACTACCTTTACAACTTCTGGAGAGATGCAGAACATCCTCGTGGAATCTGGAGAAGGACAACCTTTGAGGAATATAAGAAGAAAGAGCCTCAGTGGGAAGTGATTCTTGATATTGACAAACTTG
Organism: uncultured Clostridia bacterium; assembly: GCA_964517525.1. Classification (GTDB taxonomy): domain Bacteria; phylum Acidobacteriota; class Aminicenantia; order JBFLYD01; family JBBIMS01; genus JBBIMS01. The sequence goes on from CAZFCI010000201.1 coordinate 3,392, forward strand.
CCCGAGAGGAAAATGAAAATTGGGTCTGGAGAGGGGCTCAACTACTTTACCCTAACTATGAAAGAGCTCTTGTAATGTTGTCTCGAGGAGGAGCTGATGCATCTGTTATGAGGGAGTTCGATATTCCTTCAAAATCCTTTGTAAAAGATGGTTTCCAGCTTCCTGAAGCAAAGAGTTCAGTGGCATGGATTGATAGAGATAATATTTTCGTTGGAACTGATTTTGGTCCAGGAAGCCTCACAACCTCTGGTTATCCAAGAATTGTAAAGGTATGGAAGAGAGGAACACCCCTTGAGGAGGCAAAAACAATTTATGAAGGGAAAGAAACCTCAGTCTCAGCAGGTGGATACAGAATGTTCAGTAAAGAAGGAAATATAGATTTTGTAGTTGAATCACCAACATTCTTCACCTCTACCTACTATGTTTTTAAAGATGGAAAACTTATAAAACTGGAAATTCCTCCTGATGCAGAGATTGAATCTTTCTTCAAAGGGAATCTGTTGATTCGCCTTAAAAGTGACTGGAATATTGATAAAAAGATTTTCAAACAAGGAAGTGTTATTGTCGGAAAATTTGAAGATATTCTTTCAGGAAAAAAGAATTTCAATATCCTTATTGAACCTACAGAGTATTCTTCAGTTCAAGGAATAAGCAGAACAAAGAATTATTTGCTTGTCAATATGCTTGAGAATGTTGTTAGCAAACTCTACAGATTCTCCTTTGAAAAGGACAAATGGTCTAAAAAAGAGATAAGCTTAGGAGATAAGGGGAACCTCTCAATTTCCTCAACAGATGAGGAAAGAGATGATTTCTTTGTGAATTATGAAAATTTTCTCACTCCTTCTGCCCTCTATCTTGTTTCTGCAGAATCAATGAGAATAGAAAAGATTAAAAGTATGCCAGAATTTTTTGATTCAAGCTCCTATAAAGTAATGCAATTCCAAGCAATTTCTAAAGATGGGACAAAAATTCCATACTTTGCAGTAATGAGGAAAGATTGTAATTTTAACGGTAAGAATCCCACTCTCTTATATGGATACGGTGGATTTGAAATAGCTCTAAGACCCTCATACCTGAGTGTAGTTGGTAATGCATGGCTTGATAAAGGAGGGGTTTATGTAGTTGCCAATATTCGCGGAGGAGGAGAATTTGGACCTAAATGGCATCAAGCTGCCCTAAAAAAGAATCGTCACAAAGCCTTTGAAGATTTCATTGCTGTTGCTGAGGATCTTATAAAGAGAAAAATAACATCTCCTGAAAAGCTTGGAATTATGGGAGGGAGCAACGGAGGACTCCTTGTTGGTTCAGTCTCAATGATGAGACCTGATCTTTTTAAAGCTGTTGTCTGTCAGGTTCCACTTCTTGATATGAGGCGTTATTCAAAACTCCTTGCCGGAGCAAGCTGGATTGATGAATATGGTGACCCTGATGACCCTGATATGTGGGAATATATAAAAACTTATTCTCCTTACCATAATGTAAAGAAGGATTTAAAATATCCAAAGATTTTCTTTACTACATCTACGAGAGATGATAGAGTTCATCCAGGACATGCAAGGAAGATGACGGCAAAGATGAAGGATATGGGGCATGAAGTTTACTACTACGAAAACACAGAAGGTGGACATGCAGGAGCAGCAAATAATCAGCAGAGGGCTTACATGACTGCTTTATCCTATTCATTCCTTTATCTACAACTTATGGTAGATTAAAAAAGCAAAGGATAAAATTAAAAGAAAAAAAATCAGAGAGAATTCATGATTTTTTAAAGATGAAAATTGACAGAAAGAAGGAAAATGTGTTATTTTTATAATCTTACGGGGCGTGGCTCAGTCTGGTAGAGCACATGGTTTGGGACCATGGGGTCGGAGGTTCGAATCCTCTCGCCCCGACCAGAAAATTTTGAAATTTATTGGGCGCCTATAGCTCAAAGGATAGAGCAGCTGCCTTCTAAGCAGCGGGTTGGGGGTTCGAGTCCCTCTAGGCGCGCCATTATTTACTCTTAGAACTTTTTCTAAATTAAATATTTAAAATCCAATCCACTTTGTAATTTCTTCTATGGATATTCTTGAACTTATATATTCGTTTATTTTTGCATCCCAATCTGGATAGCCGATGGAAATGCCAAGAATTAACCTTTTTTCCTCAGGGATTCCAAGAATTCTTTTTATAGCAGGTGAATAATCTGTAAGTGAACCCTGAGGACAGGTATGAAGTCCAAATTCCAAGGCAGAGAGCATTATTGCCATTGCAAAGGCTCCCATATCAAAAATTGACCAGAGGGGTAAAGAACTGTCTTGAAAAAGAAATATAACAACTGGAGCCCCAAAAAATTTAAAATTGGCAAGCCTCAGTTCCTTCTTCTTATCACGGTCATTTTCCTCTATTCCAAGAACTTTATGTCTCCTTTTAAAATGCTCATCGATTCTCTCTTTTATTTGGGCTGGCCAGACTGAAGGCTTGGGGATATCAGGCTGAATAGGCTCTTCCTTTACTGCAAGTTTAAGTAGCTCCTTAGATAGTTCTTCTTTCTTGTCTCCTGTAACCACAACAACTTCCCATGGCTGACTATTTGTGTAGGAAGGGCTTCTCAATGCAGTTTTCAATATTTTCTCAATAATCTCCTTAGGAACAGGATTAGGCTTAAAAGACCTGATACTTCTTCTTTTTTCAATCGCTTCAAGAATATTCATATCCTCCTCCTATGTAAAAATAGGGTATTTAAATTTTTCTTTTCAAAAAAATCTTCCTCGCATCGTAAACGATTACAAGAGCAAGGATAACAAGAATGAAAGAGATTGATCCAAGAAGAAAACTTCCCCTTTTCCAAAAATTATATCCCTGATAGATAAGGGCTGATATTGTTGTCAGAAGCATAAAAATAGAAGGATATAGAGTATATTTTGAAGGTTTCTTTACTCCTATTAAATATCCTGATACAGTGACAAGGGCAAGACCTGCAACAAGCTGGTTACTTGCTCCAAAAACTGGCCATATGGCTTTATAACTTTCTGTTAGAGCAAGAACGGAAGCAAACAAAATAGTTATCAGAGTAGCAAACCACTTATTAGAGAGAACAGATTTTTTCTCCCCAATTAACTCATCAAATATATACCTTCCAAGACGGGTGGATGTATCCAGAGTTGTAAGAACAAAGGCATTAAGCATAAGTGTTCCGAAGAAAATACCAAAAAATAAAGGAATAAAAGGAATTGAAGAAACAAATTTTCCAAAGCCTGTGGCAAAAGCAATTATTGGACCGCCACCACCGCCTTCCCCCACTGATTTCATTAAATATTGAAAACCAAAAGAACTCTTTGCTCCTGATGGATCCCATATAAGGCCTGAGCTTGCAATTAAAACTACAAGCCCTGCAAGGGCTCCTTCTGTCAGCATAGCTCCAAAACCAATTAATTTACCCTTGGACTCTTTTGGCAGCTGTTTTGCAGTTGTTCCTCCTGCTATCAAAGAATGAAAACCAGAGATTGCTCCACAGGCAATAAGAACAAAGAGCATAGGCCAGAGGGGACCCTCCTTGCTAAAGAAGGATACAAAGAGAGGGGCATTGATAACAGGATGGAAAAAGATTAGACCTATATATCCCAAAAGGAGACCAACAAAAAGTATCCACATCGAAAGATAATCCCTTGGCTGAAGAAGAATCCAGACAGGAAGAGTAGAAGCAAAAAGGCAATAAAGCATAAGGATTAAAAACCAAAATACATGAGAGGGAATGCCCACAATCGTCGGAGGTAAATTTACAGGAAACATTTCACCCAAATATATCAAAAATCCGAGAATAGCTATTGCAATTAATGTTCCCAAGAATACATTTAAACCTTTCCTATAAACCAACCATCCAAATATAATTGCAAGAAAAATAAGTCCAAATGTTGGAATTACAATTTGAGGTTTTGAAACAAATGTCTGTGATGTAACAATTCCAAAAACACTTATCACTAAAACAAGGGCAAGCCATACAAAGGCTGAAAAAATTATTTTAGCTCTTTTACCGATAACAATCTCTGAAAGATCAGGAATTGACCTTCCTTTATTTCTAACAGATGCCATGAGAGAAGTATAATCGTGAACAGCACCAATAAAAACGCTTCCAAGTATTATCCATAATATTGCTCCAAGCCACCCGAAGTAAAGTACACCTAAGAGAGGACCTATAATTGGTCCTGCACCCGCAATGGAAGAGAAATGATGACCAAAAAGAAGGGGGGTTCTTGCAGGATGGTAATCAACCCCATCATAAAGAGCATGGGCAGGAGTGGGACTAGAATCATCTGGATTTATAACTTTTTTCTCAATATGGGAACCGTAAATTTTATAACCAATAAACAACCATAAAAGAACAAAAGCTCCCAGAATCAAAGCATTCATTCCTTCCTCCAAGGAAAGATAATACATCATTATATATCAATCTTCAAACGATTAAGACCTTTAAATGTTGACATCAAGCTTATTCAATGATAATCTTAATTAAAGAGGTGATGAGATAATTTAGATGGAAGAAATAGTTTTTCCTGAAGAGGAAGTATTTTTTATTACTGTTCTCACAAGAAATATTAAAAAATTAGAGGGAAGGCTGGGCTTAAAGTTATTTTCAAGGGGTAATAAAGTGTTTTTAGAAGGGGAAGATGAAAAATTAAATTTTGCAAAAGAGTATTTTAGACAGATTAAAGAACTCATTGAAAATGGATATCAATTAAAGGATGAGGATTTACAGATTGCCCTCGATCTCATGGAAGAGGATAGATATACAAATCTTTCCGATTTCTTTTCCAATGGTCTTCTCGTCTCTTCAGTTAGAAAAATTGCTACTCCTAAAAGTCTCAATCAGCAAAGATATATTCAGGCTATAAAGGAGTATGATATTGTTTTTGCTATTGGACCTGCTGGAACTGGAAAGACTTATCTTGCTATGGCTTGTGCCTTATCTTCATTACAAAATAAAGAAGTTGAAAGGATAATTCTGACAAGACCAGCTGTGGAAGCAGGAGAAAAACTAGGATTTCTTCCGGGAGATATGTACCAGAAAGTGAACCCCTATCTGAGACCTCTTTACGATGCCCTATTTGATCTCACCCATGCTGACAAAGCAACAAGATTGATTGAAAGGGGGATAATTGAGATAGCCCCCCTTGCCTATATGAGAGGAAGAACCTTGAACGATTCATTTATAATCCTTGATGAGGCTCAGAATACAACTGGAGACCAGATGAAGATGTTCCTTACAAGAATTGGCTTTAACTCCAAGGCTGTTATTACAGGAGATATAACCCAGATAGACATTCCCAATCCAAAATCATCTGGTATGCTTGAGGCAGTAAGACTCCTTTCCCACATAAAAGGCATTGCTTTTATATATTTCAATGAAAAGGATATTGTAAGACACCCTCTTGTTATGGAAATAATAAAAGCCTATGAAGAGGATGCAAAGAAAAAGGAGAAAAAGTGAATCTTGTAGAACCTGATCTCCCAATCCAAGAAATTTTTGAAGAGAAAAAAGAAAGAAATTTTCCAAAAATCCTTGATTTTTCAATTCTCATCCTCTTTTCTCTTTTGATGAGTATTGTGCTTTCTTTTCAGAAATCATACCTTATTCCTGAACTCAAATTAAATGAAACAGCAAAGGAAGATGTTATTGCTCCTTTTGACTTTGAAACAATTGATGCAAAAGCAACAAAGGCAAGAAGGGAAGAGGCTTCAAAGCTTATAAATCCTGTTTATCTCCTTGATTCTTACAAATACACATTTATAGAAAGTAAAATAAAAGATATTTTCGCCCTCGGAAGGGACTTTCTTTTGAGAGGCGAGGTTAAAAAGGAAAGACTTGCTGTGGAGCTTTTAAAGGATGGGATTAAAAATCTTTTTGAAATTGAAATAAACCCTGAAATCTTGAAGTTTTTGGTGAGAGAAAAGTTTGACTTTGCTTTGGAACAAACCGTCTTAAACATTTTAAGAAATGCTTATGACAGAGGAATATTTCTTACAAAAATGTCCGTTTATAACAGAGAAGGAGAAATAGCTATAGTTACAAAAGATGGTAAATTAAAAGATGTAAAGGTCGATGAAGTCCTTGATTTTATGTCTTTTAAAAAATATACAGAAGAGCTGGCAATCCAAAATGGATTGAGGGAAGATTCTGCCAAAAAAATTACTGAGTTTTGCTCCCTTTTCATCTCTCCCAATCTCGTTTATGATGAAGCTCTCACAGAACAGAGGAAAAAGGAAGAAACAGAGAGAATTTATCCAGTTATAATGAAAATACCAAAGGGCAAGATAATATTAAGAAAAGGTGATAAAGTTACTCCAGAAGTTTTAGAGATGCTTTCTGTTTTAAAGAAGAAAATAGGGGTTCCACTTCCCTTTCACAAATTTTTACTATATTTTCTAATAGTCCTTTCAGGCTTTGTCATTGCCCTCCCATTCTATCGTCTCTTTCAGAATTACGAACTTTCTCCAAGAAAAATACAGATTCTTTTTCTCTCTTTGCTCTTTTTTGAAATTTTACTTTTGAAATCCTCTCTTCTCTTCTTAGAAAATTCAAAATATAAAGAATGGCTACCCTTTTCCTTTCCTTTCTTCTTAGCCCCTCTTTTAATCTCTTATCTCCTGGACAGGAAATTTGCTATATTCTTTACGGTTCTTAGCATTGTTCCTTTGGCAATTTTCTATCTTGAAAGTTCTGATATCTTATTATACGCTTTTCTCACATCTTTCCTTTCTTCTACAGGAGCTAACATCTACAGAAAGGTCGAGAGGTACTCTATCATAAAGGTATTAACCTTTATAATTCTACCCTTTAATTCCCTTTTAATATTAATTTTATCAACTCTAAAGGGAAATTTTTCTGGAATTCTTCCTCTCTTGGGAGGCATGTTCTCTGGAGTCATATCCTCTCTCATTTTGGCTCCTCTTCTAATTCCTCTTCTTGAAATTACCTTCGGAATACTTACAGAAATGAGACTTGTAGAGCTTGGGAACTCAGAGCATCCCCTTCTTAAAAGAATGGCAATTGAAGCTCCTGGAACATATCACCATTCTCTAATAGTAGCAAGCCTTGCTGAACAGGCTGCAAGAGCAATAGGAGCAAATTACAATCTTGTTAAAGTGGCAGCTCTTTTCCATGACGCAGGGAAAATTGAAGAACCTCAATACTTCATAGAAAATCAGGAGAAGGATTTTAACATCCATGACAAGCTCACTCCAGAAAAGAGCAGTTCAATAATTATAAACCATATCTCAAAAGGGGTCGAAATTCTTAAAAAAGTTAAGATTCCATCCATTATTAGAGAATTAGTTCAACAACATCATGGAGAGAGTCTTATTGCTCCTTTTTATCAAAAGGCTCTTTTAGAAATGTCGAAAAAAGAGGCTAAGCCTCAAGAAAGCCTTTTTAGATATCAGGGTCCAAAGCCTCAGACAAAGGAAGCCTCTATCTTAATGCTCGCAGATGCGGTTGAGGCTGCATCTAAAAGTCTTCCAGATTGGGATCCTGAAAAGATAAGAAAAATGATTGACGAAATAATAACAAAATTTCTCGATGACGGTCAGCTGGACGATTCAGGGCTGACAATAAAAGATTTATATTTGATTGCCAATTCATTCTACTGGACATTTATAAGGTTTTATAAACAGAGGGTTCCATACCCTGGTTTTCAATTCCAAAAAGAGTCTTTACAAATTCAATAGTTCCATGGTTAGATTTGTAAAAAAAGTTAGAGGGTATAATATCAAATTAAAAGATCTTAAAATGTTTGCAGAGGATGTCCTTAAGCTTTACGGAAAAGAAAAAGAAAATGTTACAATTTTGCTATGTGGTAACAGGTTAATTAAAAAATTGAATAAAGAATACCTTTCAAAAAACAGTCCAACAAATGTTATAGCTTTCCCTATTAATGAAATCTTGGAAGATGGTAAATATCTCGGTGATATTGCCATATCTATTCCCTTTGCTTTATCATCGGTTAAGGGATCTGAAGAAAAGCTTGAAAATGAGATTAAAAAACTTATAATTCACGGGATACTACACCTTCTTGGATGGGACCATGAGAAAGATTCAGGGGAAATGGAAAGGGAAGAAGAAAAATTAAGAAGATTATTTATAGGTAAAGTATGAAAAGCCTGAATATCCTTTCTATTTTTCTTTTTATCATATCATTTTTCTTCTCTTTTATAGAAGTAACAATCTCAAGATTTAGTAATGTTTTACTTATAAAATTCTTGAGAGAAAAAGGCTTGGAAAATGTAGATGTTTATAAAATCGAATCCTATAGAAAAATCGTAAGAAGCTTCCGACAAATTTTTATCCTTTCCTTCTTTCTTATCCTATGGCTCATTTTTGGACAAATCTTAAATAAATGGCTTTTAGTAACCCTTTCAATCATAGGTTACATACTAATTTTTGATGTAATTCCAATACTTTTATCTATGCTTTTTAGAGAAAGGAGCTTGTTCATCTATCCCCTTTTAAAGATATTCGATATCTTTATTCCTTCATCTCTCCAAAGCTCAAAAGAGGTTAAAGAAGAAAAGGAGGGGGAGTATTTAGAGATTATCATCGAACAAAGTGAAAAGGAAGGTTTGATAAAAGAGGAAGCAGGCGAGCTTCTTGAAGGAGTTATAAAATTCAGGGATGTAATAGTAAGGGATGTAATGACTCCAAGAGCCAATATGGTGTGTGTAAGTGCAGATTCTTCCCTTAGAGAGCTTAAAGAAATTGTTGCCAATGCAATGCATTCAAGGATCCCTGTTTACTCAGGAAGTATAGACAACATAATAGGGATTGTTCTTGCCAAGGATCTTCTAAAAGTAGAGGAAAAAGAAATGGATAAGCCTGTATCATCTTTAATGAGAGAAACTTTTTTTATTCCTGAGACTCTTAAAATCCACAGCCTCCTTCAGGAATTTCAGAGAAGGAGGCAGAAAATGGCTATTGTTATCGATGAGTTCGGTGGCGTATCGGGGCTGGTTACCTCAGAAGATATATTAGAGGAGATTGTAGGCGAGCTCAAAGATGAGTATGAAATGGATGAATCTCAGGATATAAAAGATGATGAAAGTGGATATATCTTAAAAGGAGACACCGAAGTGGAAAAATTGCTTGAAAAGGTTAAAAGTAATATTGAAATTTCAGGTTTTAAAACTGTAGGTGGCTTTATTACAGGAAGCATAAGAAGAATCCCCGAAAAGGGCGAGGAAATAAGGATAGGGGATCTCAAATTTACAATTCTCGAGGCTAACAAAGTAAAAATTGAAAAGATAAAGGTGGAGAAAATTGGCTCGTAAATTTGGATTTGTATCAATTGTAGGAAGACCAAATGTAGGGAAATCCACTTTGCTCAACAATCTTATAGGTTCAAAAATGGCTATTGTTTCTCCAAAACCCCAAACTACAAGGGTCCAGATTATGGCTGTAAAAAACCTTGATGAGGCTCAGATAGTATTCCTGGATTCACCAGGAATTCACAAACCTCTCCACAAAATGAATGAGAGGATGATGAAGCATGTATTCTCATCACTCGAACTTGCTGACATAATACTTCTAATGGTTGATTCTACCCAGAGATTTGGAAAAGGGGATGAATATACAATCTCGATTTTGGAAAAAATCGAGAAAGTCAGATTCCTTCTTCTCAACAAAGTGGATCTTATAAAAAAAGAACTTCTCCTTCCAATGATTGACCACTGGAGGAAGCTCCTTCCCTTCAATGAAATAATTCCAATATCTGCCTTAAAAGGAACCAACCTTGATACCCTTGAATCTTTAATAATTAAATATTTACCAGAATCGGAAAAAATTATTGAGGAAACAGGTTTAAAACAACCCACAAAGTTCTTTTTGTCAGAGATAATAAGGGAAAAAATTCTCCATTATACTGAGGATGAGGTCCCATACTCTGTTGCTGTAATTGTCGATAATTTCGAAGACAAAAAAGATATAATTCATATAAGTGCAACAATAATAGTGGATAAGGAATCCCACAAACCAATTATTATTGGAAAAGGTGGTGAGATGTTGAAAAAGATAGGGACATTGGCAAGGAAAGAATTGGAATTTATTTTTGGTAAGAAAGTCTTTCTCGAGCTCTGGGTAAAGGTGGAAAAGGGATGGAGGGACCAGGATGAGATTTTAGACAGAATAGAAACCCAGGAATAAAATGTTCTCAAGAAAATCTTCAATAATTTTAATTTTTATCCTAATTTTCTCAGCCTTATTATTTGCACAAAAAAGAAATGAAAGATATTTGGTAAGAGTAAGAGCAGAAAAAGAGAGACTTTTAGAACTTAGCAAGATGGACTTTGATTTTGCATCGCGAAGGATAAGGGATTATTTAGACTTAATAGTCAATGAAGAAGAACTTCAAAAGATTGTCTCCCTTGGATTAAAAATAGAAATTCTTGGAAAAGAATCTGATTATACAGGCTACTTTGATCCCCTTTATCATACTTATGAAGAAACTGTTGAATTTCTCAAATCTATGGAAAGTAATTACCCCAATCTTTCAAAACTATTTTTAATAGGGAAAAGCACAAGATTTGGATATCCAATTTATGCCCTAAAAATATCAGACAATCCTGAAATTAGAGAGGATGAGATAAGAATTCTATTTGATGGTATGCATCACGCAAGGGAACCCCTGGGAAATGAAATATGCTTATCTCTAATAGAATATCTTCTAACAAGATATGGAATTGAGGAGAGGGTAACAAAATGGGTGAACAACTATGAAATATGGATAATCCCAATTTTAAACCCAGAAGGATACAAATTAATTGTTGACAATAATCTCTCTTCTCCATGGTGGAGGAAAAATTTAAGGGACAATAATAACAATGGAAAGATTGACTATGATTATGACGGAGTTGATCTAAACAGAAACTACGACATTAACTGGACATACGGTGGCTCTCCAGACCCTTCAAACTGGACATATAGAGGACCATATCCTTTCTCTGAAGAGGAAACAAAGGCAAAAAGGGATTTGGCTTTAAGGGAAAAATTCATCTTATCAGTTACCTATCACAGTTATGGAGAAATAATATATTATCCATGGTCCTGGCCCGGAACAAAGGAGGAAGCCCCTGACCACTCAGTTCTTTCTGAGATTGCTTCTGAGATGGCAAAAAGGATAAAAACCGAGTCAGGACAAGGGTTTTATGCCTATGAAACAGAGACAGCCTCAAACATGAGTCCTCCCTGGATGTATGCAGTAGCTGGAACTCTTGAGTTCTTAGTAGAAGTTGGGACATCCTTTATACCAGAAGGAAGAAAAATTCAACCAATTGTAAATTCAAACCTTGAAGGGATTTTCTACCTTTTAGAAAGAACTTCTGGCTCAGGGATAAACATAAAAGTAAAAGACTCTAAAACAGGTTTACCCATATCTGCTCAGATAAATATTCTTGAAATTGACGATTTTAGATACATCAAACCAAGATCAACAGACCCAGAAACTGGCTCTCTTACAAGACTCCTCCAACCAGGAGTCTATACAGTTTTAATAAGTGCTCCAGGATATGAAAAGAAGATAATAAAGGTTTATGTTGGAAATAGTCTTCAGAAAATAGAAATTTCCCTTAGACCATTAAAGGAAAAAGATGAAAAAGACAATAGAAAACCCAAAATCTCCTCATTTCTCCTTTTTAACAGGTTTTAGAAGAAGATCATGGAAATCGAAACTGAAATCCGTTGAAGGAGAAAATGCTTTCATCTTAATTCTCTCAATTGTTCCATCAGGATTAAGGGAAAAAGTGACATAGGCATCAGCCCTTAGCTCCCTATCATCCCACCTTGCAATAAAGGTATCATATTGCCAGTGCTCAAGCTCACCAACCAAAGAAGGAGTCTGAGAAAACTTTATCCTAAGTTTTTCTCCTGTCCACACAATCTCCACATCTCCGTACCAATCATCCTTATAAACTCCTGCATAACTTGGAAGGGGAAGGGATGGCTTAGAATCCTTGTTCCTTTCCCTTTCTGCCTTCTCTTCCTCCTCCTTTGTGGATTTTTCCTCTCTCTCTTTATACTTCAAAAACGAAGCTATCCAGTCCTTTGAGGGAGCTGATAAATAATAATCCAAAATTGAATAAGTAATGGAGCTATAAGCCTCTGAAGACTCCTGGTTGGTAAGAACTGCGATTCCAAGCTTAAGGGAGGGAACCATTGTAACCTGAGAAAGAAAACCCGGAAGCCCTCCTGTATGCTGTAAAATCTTTGTCCCTCTGTAATCCCTTATACCAATCCCAAGACCATAACCGCTAAAATTGGGTTTGAGTTCTGCTATCTCCTGAGGAGGGTCTGTAATAGGTCTTGGAGTTACAATTGATGTGATCTCCCTGTAACTTTTTTCACTCAGAAGCCTTTTCTCTTTATCAATTTTACCTTCATCCAACATTACAATCATCCAGCGAGCCAAGTCCTCCGCACATGAAATAATTCCTCCTGCAGGATTTATATTATCATTCAAAAAAGGTTTGACTTCCTTTAAAACTCCATCAACCTTTGCATAAGGGGTTGCAGAATTCTCAAATTTTTTAAGATCAGAAACTCTCGGCGAGCTCGAATCAATTCTCAATGGCTTAAATATTTTTTCAACAACACAATCCTCCCAGCTCATACCACTTACCGACTCAACAACTTTTCCAGCCAAAAGAAACATCAAATTATTATAGGCATATGAACTTCTAAAAGAACTCGAAGGAGGAATAAATCTTATTCTTTTAATAATCTCATCCCTCTGATAATTGGAAGGGGGCCACCACAAAAGATCTCCTGCACCAAGCCCAAGTCCACATCTATGGGAAAGAATATCTTTCACAGTCATTTCCCTCGTGACATAAGGGTCAAACATCTGGAACCAGGGGATTAAATCAATAACCCTTGAATTCCAGGAAATCTTCCCTTCATCTACAAGTATTCCCAGCGAAACAGCTGTAAAAAGCTTTGAATTGGAAGCAATGGAAAAAAGAGTTTTTGAATCCACTGGAGTATTTCCTTTTAAATTCCTAACACCATACCCCTTCGTAAGAAGAACCTTTCCATCCTTAACAATTGCAAGGGATAGACCAGGAACCTCAAAAGTCTTCATAGCTCTACTAACAATTAAATCAATATTTGGAGGAAGAACCTTCTTCTGTAAATCCCTTGCGTTTGTTTGAAACCCTAAAATTAATAAAATCAAAACAAAGGAAAGAACTTTAGCTTTTCTCATAATTCCTACCTCCTGTGAAAAATGATATTTAAATCTTTAAAAAAGATACCGAAAGACTGAAACGCCATTAAAACTAAACTCCAGAAAAAAATTATCTCATAAAGGGTCTTAAAACATCAATAAATTCAAATCTTGACCAATGAAATAAAAGTTTTATATGATTTAATGAAGGAAGGGAACAAAAGCATAATAAAATAGCCCAATCATTGGGTTTGAGATAGATGAGAATTTTTTGGAGGTTTAAGATGAGATTTAAAAGATTCTTTTTTGTATTGGTCATTTTGTTTTTTTTCCTCTGCTCAATTTCTTTCTCCTTAGAACCAAGACTTCTTTGGAAGATGGAGATAAAGGAAGTGATAACCGACGCTTCTTTTGCAAACCTGT
>CAZFCI010000202.1:0-9762 GCA_964517525.1 uncultured Clostridia bacterium
CTTAAAATATATAATAAAATGAAATTTTGAGGAGGAAAAAATGAAAAAGATTTTTACAATAATTTCGATTATTTCCGCCATATTTTTGATTAGTGCCTTTGATGTAAAAAAAGAGACTGCAAAGAATAATGAGATTTTCCAATTTGAAAGAGATAGTTTATTAACATTCCCTGTTTTAAACAATGGAGAACCATTAAAGATAGGAGAAAAAAAATACGCAGATGACCATATCCTTGTAAAATTTAAAGAGAAAGCAAATATTCAGAGTTTTATGGATTCAATGAGTTCAATCGGGTTGAAAGAAATTAAAAAAATTGAAAAGCTGGATGTCTATGTAATGTCAATTCCTGAAGATGATCAACCTGAGGAGATTTGTAATGCCCTTAATAAGCATCCTGATGTATTATATGCGGAGCCTGACTATATTGCCTATGCATGTGCGAAACCAAATGACTATTATTTCACATATCAGTACTATCTTCTGAATGAGGGACAGAATTACTGCCCTCCCCTAAACAGAATTGGGAAAGCTGGAGCTGATATAAAAGTAACAGATGCATGGGATAGGGAGAAGGGTTCCTCCAATATAATAATTGCGATTGTGGATACTGGAGTCTATCTCCAGCACGAGGATTTAAAGGGAAAAATTATTGGAGGATTTGACTTTGTAAATAACGACTCTGATCCTTCAGATGACCACTGGCATGGAACCCATGTTGCAGGAATAGCTGCTGCAGAGACGAATAATGGAATTGGAATTGCAGGTGTATGCTGGAACGCAAAGATAATGCCAATAAAGGTTCTTGACAGCACTGGAAGTGGATACTACTCATGGATTGCCGATGGTATTGAATGGGCAGTTGATAGAGGAGCAAGAGTTATAAATCTTAGTCTTGGAGGTGAAAGCTCTTCCTTTGTTCTTGAAGAAGCAGTAAATTATGCCTTTTCAAAGGGCGCTTTATGTGTTGCTGCTACAGGAAATGATAGAGACAAAAGAGTTCTTTACCCTGCTGCATATAAAAATTGCCTTGCTGTAGGAGCGACAAGCGACAGGGATCTTGAGAGTGGATGGCACAGTAAAGGTCCTGAAGTTGATGTTTCTGCTCCTGGAGAATATATCTTCAGCACTTTCAATCCAAAATATCAAAATTCCAATGCTAATTATGCATGGGCTTCAGGGACATCCATGGCAACCCCAATTGTCTCTGGACTTGCAGCTTTGATTTTTTCAAAGAATCCTTCAATTTCTCCCAAAGATTTGATGAATCTAATAAAGTATACATGTGATGATGTTAACTCCTCGACTTTCAGGGGTGTTGATGAATTCCTCGGTTACGGAAGAGTCAATGCAAAAACAGCAATTCTACCTTATAAATTGAAGAAATAAAAATATTAAACTTTCTTTATGAAGGATTTTTCTCGCTCTTTCTGCCTAAAATTTATATACTTAATCTAAAGTATAAGCCCGCTTTAAATCCGCCAAGAGTATAGGAGACTTTATCCCTTCCTTCAGGAGTAAAGGATGCCTTTCCAAAACTGCTTTTTAACTGAATTCCTAAACCCATATTTTCCTTTAAAGGATAGAAACCCGCAACTCCAGCATTTATTCCTGGAGAAAATGATGAGAAAGTCTTGTATTTTGTTGATGTAAGAGTTACAGTGTCGTAGGGATAAATATCTGCGTAAGTAAAACTTTCAAGAATTTCTGCAGAAGAGTAGAAGAGAGTTAGACCACCTGTTAATAGAATTGATATACCTTTTAATTTTCCTGCATCGTAAGTCACATTTAGATTGAATGGAATTTCACTGTAAGAGAAATTGTCTTTTATAACTAACTCCCTGAACTTTCCAAAGTAAAAGGGATGAGGGATCTGAGCAAGAATATCACCTTTAGTTTTTGAAATGAAAGGCTCCACTGAAAAAAGAATTCCAATTTTTTCTTTTATTCTGTACATCAAACCAACTTCAGGACAGAAGCTCTCAGATGCATTGTATCTTCCACTGTAAGGACCATCTTCATTGTAGGCACTAATCAAATACTCATCTTTGAAATCTGCAAAGGGAACATCAAAACTAAAGGTAACAAAGAGACTCAATGGCTTTTCAACCTCTCTCCTTCTTACAACTTCTCTTCTTTTCTCAACTGGTTTCTTTTCTTCCCTTATCTTTTTCTCTTCCAGCTTCTTTTCCTCCCTCACCTCCTTCTCCTCAACCTCTTTTGCCACAACAACCACACGGGATGATATATAACCTGTTGTCTTTCCATCAGGAAGATAGACCCTGAACCATTCACCTACCTTTTCTATTACCTCAAGTTCTGTTCCCTTTTTAATTCTTGCAATAACCTTACCTTCAAGAGAGGGAATCTCCCTAACTCTTGCAGTTTCAACAGCAACTCTAACATATTTCTTTGTCTCTGATAATAGAGGTAAAAAAAGGACAAATACAAAAACAAAGATAAGAAACCTTTTCATTTTTCCACTCCTTATCTTTAAATTTATTCTACCCCAACAGCAGTCCAGGCTTCCTCAACCCTTCTCTTCTCTGTGCTTGTAGAGCCATAAAGGTCGGAGGCTGCCTGAACTGTTGCAAATCTTGCATGGTGAAAATTGGAACTCTCCCAGAGATAATAAACAAATCCTCTGTAAAATATCCTTTCTGCTTTCTCCCTTCCTATCCCTTGAACTGATATTCCTGAGGTTTTGTTAGTTCCACCATTTGCTAAAAGATAGAAACAGTGATTTGCTATTGAAGAGTTAATATGAACAAATTCATTATCATAGGAAGAGCCATAATATCTTTTTGAGTAATGGTCAGGAAAAGGACCGCCCCAGAAAGTCCTTCTTGAAGGATCGTCAAAGTATCTGAAAGCCTGTCCAAAGTTAACAAAAATATCCTCTCCTTCCCACCATTCCGCATAGAGCCTTCCTGTTCCAGGGGGCTGGAAATAAAACTCAGCACACACACCCATTATGTCTGAGAATGCTTCATTCAATGCTCCTGATTCACCCCAGTAAATCAAATTTGAAGAGAATTGGGTCACTCCATGGGTAAGCTCATGGGCAACAACATCCAATGCAGATGCAAAGTTCCTATAATAAACGCCATCTCCATCTCCAAAAACAATGTCATCCCCATCCCAGAAGGCATTACTATAGGAATAACCGTAATGGACAAAAACCCTTATTCTCATATTGTTGTCATCTAAACCGTTTCTTCCATGAACTTTGTAATAATAGTCGTATGTCCATCCTGAGTAAACATGAGCATCAACAAGGGCACCATCATTCCAGACATTGTTAGTAGTTGTTGTCCAGTAGCCATAATAATAGTCATTCTTCATGTCAAGGGTATAAATTCTGGCTGGTCTCATCCTGTCATCAGGATAATAAACAGAGTTCTGAAAAAGAGCACTGAACTTTTTTCTGTCCCCCCATGTTCCTGTCCCAATACCAATTGCTGCCTGGTATTTGATGTCGTTATAACTTGTAATAATTCCTCCCTTCTTGGCATCAACAATGTATAGAAGCCTCATTCCGAATTTTTCCAAAATCACTTCATAAGCAAGAAGGTATCCATCTTTGGAAGGAAAGATAATTAGTTCCGGCTCTTTTGGAGATGATAAATCTTTTATTCCTGAATCATTAAGAGCAATTTCAACCGCTTCTGATGGAGAAATTTTTGGTTTTGTATCAACTGAGATACCCTCATAAAAACTCCCGTTAATAAAATAAATCTTACCTTCTCTCTTATGAACAATTATCTGAGCCCCAAAAACCCTTACACCATTGTAGAACTGGTCAAATCTTTCGTGGGAACTTTTATCAGCAGGAGAAAAATCCTTTCTAAAACTTCTTAGATTTCCTTTCGACCTTTCCCGCTCAACAAAATTTGAGAGTGTTGATAAACTTCTCTCATTGGAAATTATCTCCTTTCCCCTTTCAATCCTGAATTCCCTTAATTCCTTCTTATCCGGAGCAAAGAGTATCAAAGTAAAGGAGAAGGCAAAGAAAACCACCAAAATTAGAAGAAATTTCCTTTTCATTTAAACCTCCGCTCCCATTTTAATTAATTCAATCTTAAAAATCAATGATATTAATCACACTCTTACCCACCAAGGTAAGTTCTCAAAATGAAAAGTCCGAGAAAGAGAAGAGCAAGAAGGTAAAGGAGCCAGTGGGCTTCTTTTGCTCTTCCTGTTACAATCTTGAGAATTGCGTATGTAATGAATCCAAAGGCTATCCCTTCTGTTATGCTGAAGGTAAGAGGCATTATGAGCAAAGTCAGAAATGAAGGAATTGCTTCTGTGTAGTCATCCCATTTAATCAGCCTAACTCCAGTAAGCATAAAAGCTCCAACAAGAATTAGGGCTGGAGCAATAATTGGATACTGGGAAAAAGATTCTGTAACAGGAATGGCTGTACTCATTGTTTTTACAAGAGGAGAGAAGAAGAGCCCTATTATAAAAAGGAATGAAACAGTTATAGAAGTCAAACCTGTCCTCCCACCTTGAGAAACACCCGCTGAGCTTTCAATGTAGCTTGTTATTGTTGATGTCCCGAGACAAACACCGGTAACAGTCCCAAATGCATCAGAAAAAAGAGCTTCCTTCGCTTTTGGAAGTTTGCCATTTTTTAAAAGCCCAGCCTGGGATGTTACCCCTATCAAAGTTCCAACTGTATCAAAAATATCAAGGAAAAGGAGGACAAAGACTATTGCAACAAAATCGAACCAGTGTTTTGTTATTCCTCCAAAATCAAAGGCTAAAAATGTCGGTTTTGGTGATGGAGGGAGGGAAAGAATCCCTTCAAACTTTGCAACTCCAAGGAGAATAGATGTCAGAAGGGATGAGAGCAGACCAATTATTATTGCTCCTCTAACCTTCAGAACAAGGAGAATTATCATTACAAGAAATCCTACTGTTGAGATTATAACAGATTTGCTTGATAAATCCCCAAGAGTGACAAGGGTTGCAGGATTTCCCTTTATAAATCCTGCCCATTGAAGCCCGATCATTGCAAGGAGGAGTCCTATCCCCACAGCAATTGCATGTCTTAAAGACTCTGGAACCATCTCAATAAACAGTCTGCTAAGCCCAAAAATTATCAGGAGCAAAAATAAGGAGCCTGAGATTAAATTAGCTGAGAGAGCCTGTTGCCATGTAAAACCCATTGCTCCACAAACTATAAAGGCAAAAAAAGCATTATGTCCCATACCCGGAGCAAGAGCTATTGGATAGTTTGCAAGAATACCCATTAGAAATGTTGCTATTGCTGAACCAACACATGTTGCAAACATAACTGCACCCTTATCCATATTTGCAGCACCAAGGATAACAGGGTTTACAAAGATTATGTAACACATTGTCAGAAATGTTGTAAGTCCTGCAATAATCTCAGTTCTTAAATTTGTCCCATTTTCTTTAAGACGAAACTTCCTCTCAAGAAAGTCTTTCATCTAACCCTCCTGCAGAGAGTTTTTTTATCTCAAATAAAACTTTTTATCAAGCTCCTCAAGAATTTTTACAATTCCACCATACTCAAGCTCTGAATAAGGAAGCATTGAAGGTCCAGCAAACCCCTGCCTTCTAATAGAAATAGCCTTTTCAGCTATTTTTTCCCTCACAAAATCCCAGAAGGGATGGTCAAAGACATCAACTGGACCGGTTAGCTTTCCTTGATTTACTGAAAAAGCTGCTCCTGTTATGACAGGAGGACCATCGAAGTAGGAAATTGTTGTCTGAAGCCTGCATGGCATAAGAGGGCCATTATGGCTCCCCCTCATAAATCCAGCAACAAAAGGACCTATCTCAAAAGGAGCAAGAACCTCTCCAGTTGCAGGGAATGCTCCCTGAACCCTGACAATTGCAATTGGGTCATCCTTTCCAGTATACTTTCCTGCTATATTGTGAAGCCTTGTTGTCGATATTGCAACTGCCTGCTCTCCAGTTGCTCTACTGTGAATACTTTCAATTACAAATCTCTCTGTGTCCCTGAGAAGAGCTGCTATGCTGTAGAGGTCTTCAGGAGCATTTAACTCAATAACCCTATCCCTTTCCGTATAATTTACATCAATTATTGTAAATTTGAACCCCTTTGTCATATGGGGAGCAAGGAGAAGTCCTGCACAGTACATAGGGTCAGCAAAGGCAAGGTAAAAAGGAAGGTTGTATGCACCTGGGTCAGTTTTGTCAGCAGCAAAGAAAACAAAGGGCTCATTTGGTCTCTCCTCAAACTCCATCTCAGCAACAGCAGGACCGAGTCCCTTGACATTTCCTGAGAAAGCATCCACAAGAAGATCCTGACCCGCTCCATAAAGTCCGAGTTTTTTAGCAACCTCAGTTCCGGCTTTGAAGGCATCCCATCCCAATTTGTGAATTTCAGGATTTGAAATACCTCTTGTGTGGGTCATAAGGATAGCTATATCATCTCCAGTAAAGCTTATGTAATGGTCAATTATCAAATTCTTCCCATTTTTGGAAACAAACTCCTTTATTGTGTTGAAAAGCTCTGAACCTGGAGAAAGATGCCCTCCTATAGACCCCACATCGGCTTTAATAGCAGTAATTGTAATTTTCATCAATTTCCTCCAAAATTTTTTTAAGCTTAATTTTATATATTTAAAAATATTGAGTCAAGAAATTGAAAAGGATGATTCAAAAGAAACAGCAAATTCAAATCTGCCCAGAAAAGAATGATTCTACCCTTTTCCCTATACCCTTTAATTTCTGGAGGGATAGGGAAATATTGACAGAAAATGGGTTTTTTGTATAATGAAGACAAATGAACAAATTTATAAATAGCTCTAACCAAAAACTCAAAAAAAGAATCTTTAAATTAATTTCAAAGAATAAAGAGCTTAAATTCATTGCTGGCTTTTCCTACTTTTCAAGTTCTAAATTAAATATAATGGCACATATTGAAAATTTTTATGGAGGCAAATATGAAAGATAGAGACTTAAACTTTGAAGACAAATTATGGAAAGCTGCTGATAAGTTGAGAAAGAAAATAGAGGTTCATGAGTATAAATATGTTGTTTTAGGACTCATATTCTTAAGATATATTTCATTTGCTTTTGAAGAAAAAAGAAAGGAAATCGAAAAGGAAGTGGAAAAATTCCCTGAGAAATTTAGGCTTCATGTTTCAGAGGATAGAGACCGCTATCAAGCAAATGGAACTCTCTATATTCCGGAAACCGCAAGATGGGATTTTTTAAAGAAGAATGCCAATCAGCCAAACATAGGAGAGATAATTGATAAAGCAATCGAAGCTCTTGAAAAGGAATATCCGAAACAGATAAAAGATGTTATTCCAAAGATCTACTCAAAAGTAAACCTTGACCATTATGACCTTGCTTATCTTATTAATCTTTTCTCTGAAATTCAATTTGATGACGAACATTTAGGGAAGGATATATTTGGAAGGATTTATGAATATTTTCTTGGAAAGTTCACTGAAGCGGAAGGGAAGAAAGGAGGTGAATTTTATACGCCGCGCTCTTTGACAAAACTTATTGTAGAAATTTTAGATATAAAAGAAGGAAGAATATTTGACCCAGCCTGTGGTTCCGGTGGATTTTTTGTTTCAGCACTGGAGAAACTGCAAAGGGAAGGTGTCGAAAAAGAGAGATTGTCAATTTATGGTCAGGAGTCAAAAGAGTTTGTCTGGAAAGTATGCAAGATGAATTTGGCAATAAGGAATGCAGAAGGTGATATAAGATGGGGGGATTCCTACCATGACGATAAATTTTTTGATTTAAGGGCAGACCATGTTGTCTCAAATCCTCCTTTTAATGATAGTGGATGGGGAAGGGACAGGATAAAACCAAATGACCCTAGGTTCAAATATGGTCTTCCTCCTGAAAACAATGCAAACTTTGCCTGGATACAGCACTATATCTATCATCTTGCACCACAGGGAAAAGCAGGCTTTGTTATGGCGAATGGTGCTTTGTCAGGAGGAAATCAAGAAGGGGAAATCAGAAAAAACATTATTGAGAATGATTTAGTTTATGGAATAATAGCAACACCACCAAAAATGTTTTATACTGTTTCCTTACCTGCGTCTTTGTGGTTTTTAAGAAAATCAAAACCAGAGCATATGAAAGGAAAGATACTTTTTATCTATGCAAAAAAGATGTTTAAGCCAATTTCAAGAAGGCAGAATGTTTTTACCGAAGAGCACATAGCAAAGATTGTTGAAAAATTCAGGTTCTTTGAAAAAGGAGAACCTGAAGAAAAGATAAATGAGGTTGGGTTTGCAAAGGTGGCTACAATAGAAGAAGTTGCCAAAAATGGCTATGTATTAACACCTGGAAGATATGTGGGGATAAAATTAGATGAAGAGGATATACCCTTTGAAGAGAAGATGGCGGAGTATTCAAAAGAAATGGCAGAATTGTTAAGTAAAGAATCTGAATTAACTGATAAAATAAAAGAGGTATTTAAGGATCTGGGATGGGGAATATGATGGAGACACAGGATATAGAAAATAAAGAGAAATTTGGTGACGGTGCATTACGAACAATATGTGCATTTGCAAATACGAAGGGCGGGATTCTGTATATTGGATTATCTGATGAGGGAAAAGTGAAAGGGATTAACTTAAACAATGAAATCTTAAAAAACATTTCAGATAAAATTGTATCCTCCCTTGGGATTCATCCAGAGATAGAAGTAGAAAAAAGGAAAAAGAAAGAAATATTGAAAATTTCTGTAAAGCCATCTGCTGTACCGATATCTTTTAATGGTAAGTACTATCAACGGGTTGGGAATACAACAAGAGAGATGAATCCTGAAAGGTTAAAAGAATTTTTACTAAAAGGGACAAACTGGGATGGACTGATAAATAAAGAAGCAAGTTTTGACGATATTGATGGAGAAACGATAAGGTTATTTATTAGAAAAGCAAGAAGCACTGGAAGGCTAACCATATTTGAAGAGAACACAGATATAAAAACCATCTTTGAACATCTAAAACGACACTTGTCAAGAGAATTGTGTCTGTCCATAAAATTTTTTCACAAACATTTGCTTCAATTCATATAAAGCAGATTTAACCAAAGGAAGCGGTTCTTTCCATTTATTCTTCTCTATCCTGCTTACTGTTACATATATTGCCACCTCCGCTGTCTTTATTGACTGAAAACTTGTCCTGAGCAAAGTCGAAGGATATCCTCCTGTGTTTGCCCTTATTAGTTCTATCCTGCTATTTATGTTTTCTACTACATTCGTTGTGTAAATATATTTCCTCACTGCCTCTGGATATTTTTTTGCTTTGAATCCTCTTTGGACATGTTTTTCTTAATGTTCCTCTGCATACGGAAAGAAAAGGGATTAAGAATAAAATTGTGTAATGTTAAAATACTAAAATATTTTAAAACCAAAGTCCTCTACTGCTTTAATTTGCTCTTTACTAAACATAGAGAGATTATACTTTTTATAACGACCTATTGATTTAGGAATCTTTATCAGATTAATTAATTTTTCTACGTTAATATTTTCAGAAATCTTAAGAAAATTAATAATCCTCTTTATCTGAATTTGAGTATGTAAACATAGCCTATCAAAGTTAACTATAAGAAATCTCTCTCTCAATTTTTCTACACAATAATTAACAACCGCTCGATTTTTGTGGTCACAAACTCAGAAAATTAAAAAAAGTTTATAAGATCCTCAAAAGGAACAAATTTTCATTTATGTTATTATATAGCCCATCCACAAATAAGAAAATATGCAGAGGGAAGAAAATAAAATATAAAGA